>JAURKV010000212.1 GCA_030831585.1 Ramlibacter sp.
CCAGCCCCACGCTGCGCAACGCCTACCGGTCTGTGATGGCGCACCACGCTCCCCATATCGACGGCCAGGAGCCAGGCGATCTGTCACGCCACCTGTTCGACCTCAGCACCCTCGGGGAAGGGGAATGCCTCTACTTCGGCCCCCAGGGCTTCGCCGGGACGCACAGCGGCTACGGCACCCCAGTGCACCGGATGATCGTGCTTGAGAACGACCGGCTCCTGATCCACGACTTTGTGGAGGGCAATTTGGCGCTGGCGGATTCGGCTCCCCTGCCATTGCCCTTCTCACCTGGCTACGGCCGGCGCACAAGCGAAGGCGCCAAACGCTCGTGAAAATCCTCGTCATCACCTACTGCTTTCCGCCTGATCTCAACCCGCGCGCCTTCCGCTGGGGGGCCGTGGCGGAGGCGCTCAGGCGCCAGGGCCATGTGGTCGATGTCGTCTGCGCTTCGGGTCATGCGGGCGCTGAGACGCAGGACGGGGTGGGGGTCCACCGGGTGCCTGACTGGCTCTCAGCGGTCAAACCACAGGAGCCGCAGGGGACACAAGCCACCGCGACGCAGATCCCCCGCGGGGCCCCAGCCGCCCTGAAACAACGGTTGAGGGAGCCCTTGCGCCAGCTCTGGCGTCTGCTGCGCTGGCCAGACTATGCGATGGGCTGGGTCATCCCCGCAGTCCGTGCGGCGCGGCGGCTACTGCGAAACGAGCGCTACGACTGGGTAATTACGGTATCCCACCCGTTCACCGGGCATTGGGTGGGCATGCTCGCACTCAAGGGACCGGCAGGGCCCCGGTGGCTGGTCGACATCGGCGACCCCTTCCACCTCATGCCAGACCCCGCCCCGAACAATCAGACGCTCTACGGGCGCCTGAACCGGTGGGTGGAGGCACGGCTGCTTGCGCGGGCCGATGCAGTCAGTGTGACAACCGACACCACCCGCGCACTCTACGAAGCTCATTTTCCTGCGGCGGTTAGCAAGATCCGAGTGATCCCGCCACTGCTCTCGCTGCCTCGCCTGCCTGAACCGGTCGCCCCGCGATCCGACGGCATCATCCGGCTCGTGTTCGCCGGTACGCTGTACCGTAACCTGCGAAGCCCGAAGTTCCTGATCGCTTGCCTCGAGGGGCTGATCGCCGCGGCGCCGGCGCTGCCGCTCGAGCTTCATTTCTATGGCGCCGTCAACGACTGCGGGCCAGACCTGGGAGCCTGCTCAGTACAGGCCAAAGCCCGTATCCACATCCACGGCCTGGTTGGCCGGGAAGTCGCTGCACGGGCCATGGCCGAGGCCGATGTTCTGGTCAATATCGGAAACAAATCCGAGTCCCAACTGGCTAGCAAGGTGGTGGAGTACATGACCAGCGGAAGGCCAATCCTCAATTTGACGAGCATTGACCTCGATACATCTGGCGAGGCGCTTGGCGACTACCCGACGCTCACGATCCGAGAGTCGTCTGCTGGGCCCGAACCGCAGGTGGTGGACCAGTTGCTAGAGTTCGTAAGAAATCCCCCCATCGTTGCGCCCGAGTACGCAGAGCGGGTGCGGGAATCGTTTTCTACTGGTCGGATCGCGGGCATGTATGAATCTGTCATTCAAGACTTTCGCGAGGTGTCGCGTAGACATGACAGCGATGAGCCCTTCCGATGAGAGTCGGGTACTTTCTCGCCGGCTATGTCATGTGCCATCTAGACGCATTTGTCCTGGGCGGTGTGCCCTTGCCTTGGGTCGGCCTGTGTGTCGCCATGCTCGCCTGCGCAAGCAGACGGCTGATGCCCTTCCATGGCCTGACCCTGGCATTTCTGGTGATGACGACGCTGCTGAGCCTGGCAACACTGCTGGCTGAACCCGGGATAGTGCCCGGAAGCTATGTGGCCCTGCGTCTGATTAACTTGGCTGGATTTTTCATGGTGGTGAATTTCGTGACCCTGCAGGCGCGGTCCGAATACGGAGCTGCGCAGCTGGAGGCAGCCATCGTCCGAATCGGGGTTGTCTGCGCTGTCTTGGCTCTGGGGGTCTTCCTGTTGCATTGTTTCGAACTGGGAGACCTGCCGAGAAACAGGCTCGGTACGGCGGGCCTTGAGCAGCCAATTGCCTTCACATTCGAAATCGGCGACCTCAGCCAGCGCGCCCTCGGCAGCTTCCGCGAACCCTCATTCCTCGCCATGGCGCTTGTCTTACCACTGGCGATCGCATTGAAAACACGCCAATGGATCAGTTCCGCGGCGATCGCCACCGCCCTCTATTTCACCTACTCGATGGGCGTGCTGATCGGTTTGATGCTCAGCCTCGCGGTCACCGCGTTCTTTTGCCTACGGCCGAGCCACTACCCGCGGTACGTCGCCGCCGCCGGACTGGCGGTGGTCACGCTGGCGGTGCTTGCGAGCGGCCCTTCCGACAACCCATTTCTCATGCGCCTCCAGCACATGGCGTCGCTGGACCTCATCGACACCTCCAGGGGATACGTGTATGCCAATCTGGAACTTCTTCGCGAGTCCTTCTTCCTCGGAGGAGGATTCGGCCACTTCGAGTTCGCGCTGGCCCGTGAGCTCAATCTGGATTTACCCGTGAGCACGCTGAACCTGTTCCTCGCGATACTGGCCGCAGGGGGTATCGCGAGTCTCGCGCTGCTGCTGCCCTGGTTCATCAGACCCAACCTGCTGGTCTCGGGAAACAGAAGAGACCTCTCCGTCAGGGAGTCACTGCTGTTGCTGCTCCCCTTGAACGCGTTCGCCGTTCTCTACCTCACGACGCTTGAAGAACTGCATATCTGGCATGCGACCGCGCTGGGGCTGTGCCTAGGCCGGATCTGCCAGATCCGCTGGGGGCACAACCTGCAGCGGCAGGTAGCGCCCAACTGGGCGGGGCTGATCGGCAAACCCGACCAAGGGAGACCCACGGGATGACACAGCGATTCATTCTTCATGCCCCCAATGTCCACACCGGCGGTGGCTTGGTCCTGCTGAAGTCCTTGCTGCAAGCCTGGCAGGAACAGGGGCCACTGACTGCCTACCTCGACGCCCGTGTCCAAGAGACCCTGCAACCTCTACTCAATAGCGAGGTCTATTGGGTCCAGCCAACGATCACTGGCCGGCTGCAGGCCGAGCGCCACCTGCGCCGGGCGAGTCGAGCGGGCGACAAGCTGCTATGTTTTCATGGGCTGCCGCCGCTTCTCCCGGTTCAGGGCCATGTGGCGGTGTTCCTGCAGAACCGTAACCTCCTGGGCCTCAGCCCGCTGCGTGACTTTGGCTTGCGGACGGGACTGCGCCTTGGGCTCGAACGTCTGGTCTGTCGGCTGTTCCAGCCGAGGGTCCATGAGTACCTGGTGCAGACCCCCTCGATGGCGGATCTTGTTCGCCGTTGGTTGCGGCGCAAAGCGGGGCGCGTCGACACGCCAGTCCGCGTGCTGCCCTTTGCCGACCTGCCCGAGCCGCTAGCTGGGACTGACCCGGAACGAATTGACCCGCCCGAGTGGGACTTCATCTACCCAGCCGATGGTGAGTCGCACAAGAACCATCTGCGCCTGCTGGAAGCCTGGCGGCTATTAGCCCTGCGGGGGCTACGGCCTAGCCTGGCACTCACCCTCGGCCCGCGGGACCAAGCGCTGGCTAGGCTGGTGGAGACCTACCGGACCGAGCATGGCGTGCGTGTCCATGACCTTGGCCAGCGACCGCACGCGGAGGTACTCGCCCTTTACCAGCGCTCGGGGGCCTTGGTGTTCCCCTCTCTGGGGGAGTCCTTCGGTTTGCCTCTCGTAGAGGCGAAACGCTGTGGCCTGCCGATCGTCGCATCGGAGCTGGACTTTGTCCGGGACGTGTGCGAGCCCGCCCAAACCTTCGACCCGAAATCCCCGCAATCCATCGCCCGAGCCGTGGGACGATTCCTGGGCATGGCCACGCCGGGCACCCAGCTGCACACTCCCGCCGAGTTCCTTGCGGCCATCCGGGGCAGGGCGTGATCGCGAACCACATCAGAATTGAGCCCCAAAGCCCGACAATCCAAGCCAGACCATGATCAGCGAAAAAAAACATATTTTGATCCTCGGGGCCTCCGGCATGCTCGGAAGTACCCTCCTGCGATTCTTCGGCCGCAGCGACGACTTTGTGACTGTAGGGTCCGTGCGCGATACCAGGGCCCTGTCCTTGCTCCCGACGGATCTGCACGCCCAGGTCCGCGTGGGCTTTGATCTTGAAAATGAGCACCGGCTGGCCCAGCTTTTGGCGAGCACGCGGCCTCATGTCGTCATCAATTGCGTGGGGATCGTGAAGCAGCTCGCTGCCGCCGATGAAGTAATGGCCTGCCTCCCAGTCAATGCCCTTTTGCCGCACCGGCTGTCATCGCTTTGTGCGCTGGCCGGTGCCCGCCTCATCCACCTGAGCACCGACTGCGTGTTCTCTGGTGCTAAGGGCCTCTACACTGAAGCCGACACGGCAGACGCAACCGACCTCTATGGCCGCAGCAAGCATATGGGGGAGGTGGACGCCCCCCACGCTCTGACCCTACGGACATCCATGATCGGCCATGAGCTGGCAGGTGCCCGTAGCCTGGTCGACTGGTTTCTGTCTCAGTCGGGTTCCGTCAAGGGATACCGGCAGGCGATTTTCTCGGGGCTGCCCACCATCGAAATCGCCAGAGTCATCCGGGACCATGTGATGCCATTCCCACAGTTGTCTGGGCTTTACCACCTGTCGGCCGACCCCATCAACAAATTCGACCTCCTAAACCTGGTAGCCGCTCGCTACCAAAAGCGGATCGAGATTCACCCGGACGACGCGTTCGTGATCGATCGATCGCTTGACTCGACCCGGTTCCGCAGGGCCACGCAATTCCAGCCCCGACCTTGGCCTGAGATGATCCAGGCAATGCACGAATTCGGCTAGGCAGCCCACCCATATCGGATGTACATATGTTCGACAACAAGGTTCTCCTGATCACCGGCGGCACCGGCTCCTTTGGCAATGCGGCGCTCACGCGCTTTCTGCATACCGGCTTTGCCGAAATACGGATCTTCAGCCGCGACGAGAAGAAGCAGGAGGACATGCGCCTGGCCATCAACAACGACCGGGTGAAGTTCTACATTGGCGATGTGCGCAACTACGACAGCGTCTACGATGCTTGCCGGGGAGCGGACTATGTCTTCCATGCCGCCGCGCTGAAGCAGGTACCGTCCTGCGAGTTCTATCCGATGGAGGCGGTCCGAACCAATGTGTTGGGAGCCGAGAACGTCATGCGTGCGGCGATCGCCAATGAGGTGAAGCGCTGCGTGGTTTTGAGTACCGACAAGGCCGTCTACCCGGTGAACGCCATGGGGATTTCTAAGGCCATGATGGAAAAGATCATGGTTGCCAACTCCAGGCTCTGCGACCCTCGCAAGACAATCCTGTGCGCCACCCGCTACGGCAATGTGATGGCCTCGCGCGGGTCGGTAATTCCGCTCTTCTTGTCACAACTGCAATCCGGCAAGCCCCTGACCGTCACCGACCCGAACATGACGCGGTTTCTCATGTCGCTCGATGAGTCAGTCAACCTCGTCCTGCACGCCTTTGAGAACGCCGAGCCCGGCGATATCTTTGTCCAGAAAGCGCCGGCATCGACTGTCGGCGATCTGGCCCAGGCGATGACAGAGCTACTGGGCAAGAACCGCGAGCTGAAGGTGATCGGCACCCGGCACGGAGAGAAGCTTTATGAGTCTCTGGTGTCCCGCGAAGAAATGGCGAGGGCCAAGGACGAGGGAGACTACTACCGGATTCCGGCCGACTCGCGCGACCTGAACTACGACAAGTACTTCGTCGAGGGAGAAATCCAGATTTCCCTAGCTGAAGACTACACCTCCCACAACACCCGACGGCTCGACATCGAGGGTGTCAAGAAGACCCTGCTGCAACTGGACATCATCCGGGAGGCGATCAATGGCCAAGCTTAAAGTCATGACGGTGGTGGGGACTCGCCCCGAACTGATTCGGCTGTCCCGTGTCATCGACAAGCTGGACCGGCATTGCGAGCATGTGCTGGTGCACACAGGCCAGAACTACGACTTCGAGTTGAACGAAATCTTCTTCCGGGACCTGAGCATCCGCCAACCCGACACCTACCTTGGGATCGCCGGGGCCACCGCCGCGGAGACGATCGGCAATGTGATCATCGCCGCTGACCGGGAGTTGGAGAAGCACGCCCCTGAAGCCGTGCTCCTGCTGGGAGACACCAACAGTTGCTTGGCTGCCATCGCCGCCAAGCGCCGGAAGATTCCCATCTTCCACATGGAGGCGGGAAACCGCTGTTTCGACTTCCGGGTACCGGAGGAAATCAACCGGCGCATCGTCGACCACACGGCAGACATCCATCTGACCTACAGCGCCATTGCCCGCGACTACCTGCTCAGGGAAGGCATTGCCCCCGACCAGATCATCAAGACCGGCAGCCCGATGCGCGAGGTTCTGGCGCATTACGCACCTCGCATCGAGGCCTCCGACGTACTGGGCAGGCTGAGCCTGGTACCGCAGGGTTACTTCGTGGTCAGCGCACACCGCGAGGAGAACGTCGACGCACCCGACAGGCTCAGGCAGCTTTTCGGAATTGTGAACACCCTGGCCGAGCGGTTCGCGCTTCCTGTCATCGTCTCGACGCACCCGCGTACGCGCTCCCGCATCGAGGCGCTCGGACTGACCGCCCACGCACTGGTGCAGTTCCACAAACCCTTCGGGTTCTCCGACTACATCAAGCTTCAGACGAATTCCCGCTGCGTTTTGTCGGACAGCGGAACGATCACCGAGGAGTCCTCCATCCTCAACTTCCCCGCACTGAACCTGCGGGAGGTCCACGAACGTCCCGAAGGGGTCGAGGAGGCCGCGGTGATGATGGTCGGTCTGAGGGTCGAGCGCATTCTCGATGCGCTCGACATCCTCGCGTCCCAGCCGCGAGGCACTGAGAGGCTGCTGCGCCTGGTCGACGACTATGCGCCGGATAACGTCTCGGACAAGGTCGTCCGGATCATTTTGAGTTACACCGACTTCGTCAACCGCACTGTCTGGAAACGGCAGGGATGAACCGACGGTTGCGGATTGCTCTTGTCGCCGACACCTACCCGCCGCAGCGGACGTCTGGCGCAGTCCAGTTGCGGGACTTGTCCCGCGAGTTCATCCGGCAAGGGCACGACCTGACCGTCCTCCTGCCGGCCGCCGACCTGGAGCAACCTTGGCAGCTTGATGTGGTTGATGGTGTGGAGGTACTCCGGCTCCAGGCGCCGCGCACCAAGGACCTGGGATACCTGAGGCGAACAATCGGTGAGGGGCTCATGCCCTTCGCCATGCGCCGCAACTTCATCCGAAGCCCGCTGGCCGCCACGCGATGGGACGCCGTCGTCTGGTACTCGCCGTCCATTTTCCATGGCTTGTTCGTGAACGCGATCAAGCGGGCCAGTCGATGCAAGGGCTACCTGATCCTCCGGGATCTCTTTCCGGAATGGGCCGTGGACATGGGGCTGATGGGACGCGGGCTCCCCTACCGCTTCTTCGCCGCAGTGGCGCGTTACCAATATGCGGTGGCCGACGTCATCGGCGTCCAGGCAGCTGGCAATCTGGATTATTTCCGTCAGTGGCAGCGCAAGCCCGGCAGACAGTTGGAGGTCTTGGAAAATTGGCTGGCTCAGGGGGGACAGGCCAAGAGCCCGATCAGGCTGGAAGAGACACCACTGGCCGGCCGCAAGGTCCTTGTCTACGCAGGGAACATGGGGGTCGCGCAGGGCCTAGACATCATCATCGAATTGGCCGAACGCCTTAAGGCACGCGAAGACGTCGGTTTTCTGTTCGTTGGGCGTGGCAGCGACGCTTCCCGCCTGCGCAAGCTGAGCCAGGAACGTCAACTACCAAACGTCGCGTTCTTCGACGAGATCGATCCAGACCAGATCCCTGACCTGTATTCCCACTGCGCTGCAGGGATTGTGGCACTGGATCCGCGCCACCGATCCCACAACATCCCGGGGAAGTTCCTCACTTACCTGCAAAGCGGACTCCCGGTTCTTGCCTGCGTCAATGGCGGCAATGACCTGGCGCAAATCATTCGAGACGAACGGGTGGGACAGGTCACCGAGGGCCACCAGATTGAAGCACTGGAGCGCTGCGCGCGGGAACTTTTTAACCAGGTTGCAGAGGACCCAGACCTGCCGGCGCGGTGCCGCAGGCTGTTCGACCAGCGATTCGCGGCTGCCACCGCAGTAAGGCAGATCGTCGCCGCGGTCGCGGGCGATTCGTCTACCGCCAGCGCAGCAACCACGCCTCCAAGCGCCCCAAGCCCTCATTGAAGATCGCCCCCACGATCGCCAGAATGATCAGCCCCGAGAACACCGAAGTGGTGTCAAACAGACCGGTCGCCTGGCTGATGATGAAGCCGATACCCCGATTGGCCGACATGAACTCGCCAATCACGGTGCCCACCAGCGCGTAGGGCACGGAGACTTTCAGTCCGGTGATCACCCAGGAGGTGGCACTGGGCATGATGACCGAGCGCAGCACATGCCACTGGGAGCCGCCCATGATGCGGATCGCGTGGATATAGAGCGGGTTCACGTCGCGTACGCCGGCGTAGGTGTTGAGAAACACCACGAAGAAGACGATCGACGCCGAGACCGCGATCTTCGACTCAATGCCGATGCCAAACCAGATGATGAAGAGCGGCGCGAGCGCAATCTTCGGAATCGAATAAAGCGCGGTGATGTATGGGTCCAGCACTTCGGCCAGCGCCTTGAAGCGGCCGAACAGCAAGCCCAATGAGAAGCCAACCACCGACCCGATCGCAAAACCCCACAGCGTGGCGTAGAGAGTGATGGACAGGTGGTTCCAGAGCGTGCCGTCCAAAATCCACTTGCCCAGACGCGCGAAGACGCCGCTGGGGGACGAGATGAACAGCTTGTCGATGAAACGGCCCGATGAATACTCCCACAGGGCAAAGAAGGCGATGCCCACCAGGATTCGCATCAGGATGATCAGACGCGCACGCCTGCCCTGGGCCGCTTCGTATTGGGCAATCGCAATGCTGCGCCCACCGCTCATCACCGCGGCCTCATCTCCACTGCGCCTGCTCACAGGTCTTCCCCTTTTGCGATTTCCGGGGCCAGGATGGACCACAGCCGCTCATAAGACGCCTGAAAGCGGGCGTCGAAGCGCACCTTGAACGGGTCGCGCGGGTAGGGAATGTCAATCGGCTCAATGGCCTTGATCGAGCCCGGTCGACCCGAGAACACCACCACGCGCTGCGCCAGCGTCACCGCTTCGGAAAGATCATGGGTGACGAAAACCACCGTCTTGCCTGTCTGCTGCCAGATCTCGAGCAGGCGCTGCTGCATCACCAGTTTGAGCTGGGCGTCCAGGGCGCCAAAGGGCTCGTCCATCAGCAGGGTGCTGGGCTCGTACACGAGCACCTGCGCCAAAGCGACGCGCTTGCGCATGCCGCCCGACAGCTCGTTCGGGAAGGCGTTTCCAAAGCCGGTGAGGTCAACCGCCTTCATCATTGCCTCCACCTTCTCGCGGCGCTCGGCAGCGGAATGGGGGCGGAAGGTCAGCGGCAACTCGATGTTCTCGAACACGGTCCGCCAAGGCAGCACGCTGTCGGTCTGGGTCATGTAGCCCACCCGCGTGTTGATGCCGTTGACCACATGGCCCTCGTGCAGGATCTGCCCCCCGGAGGGGTCGATGATCCCGGCGATCATGTTGAGCAGGGTGGACTTGCCGCAGCCCGAAGGCCCGACAAAAGCGACAAAGTCGCCCTGCGCAATTTCGAGATCGACCGAGGACAGGGCCAGCGTTTCCCGGCCCCGGCGCACGTAGCGCTTTTCGACGCCCTTGACCGAGACAGACATGCTCACAGACGGCTCAAGGCTTCCTGGGCGACGCTGGGGTCGTACAGGTCTTTGAAGGTGAGCGACGCGGGCAGCGGGTCCGCGTTCATGGTCTTTTGCACCGTGTTCAGGAAGTCCACATTGGCCTGGAACAGGTTTTCCTTGGGCAGCGGGTTGGCAAAGAAGATCTTGCTGTTGACAGCAAACGAGGCGGTGGCAATTTCTGGCGGCAGGCCTTCGAACCACTTGTCCGCCCAGGCACGGAACTCGGGCGGGTTGGCATTCATCTCCTTGAGCGCCATGGCAACACCCATGCAGTACCGCACCAGGGCCTCGCGCTTGTCCCTGTTGGCCAGGGTCGCCTCGGCGGTGGAGGCGATGATGTAGTTGTACTCGCGCAGGGCCGCCGGCGGATTGAGCGCCATGTTGAACAGGTAGCCGCAGTCACGGTCCTTCACTGCCAGGTCCGAAGTGGGCGAGGAGAGGCAAAAGCCGTCGATCACGTTTTGCTGCAAGGCGGCCAGCATGCCGGGGCCCGCTCCCTGAATGGGGACCAGACGCAGGTCGGTGTTCGGGTCGAGCTTGGCCTGCACCGCCAGCCAGCGGAAGAGGGCGTCGGGCGCGGCGCCAGGGCCGGTCGTGCCAAGGCGCAGGCCCTTGAGCGCAGCCGCCTTACGGTCCGCCGGGGACTGCTCGGTGATGCCCAGGCGCTTGAGCGTGGCGTTGGTCAGGACCACGTTGCTGGCGTACTTGTTGACCGTCGAAACGATCGCCTTGATCGGAAGCTTTTGGCCGCGTGCGCGGGAGGCTTCGCCCGGGTCACCGAGCACGAGGTCAACACCCGAGCCGCCCAGGGCAGCGACGTTGGTACCCCGGTTCGAAGCATTGCTCACCACCTTGACGCGCGCCTTGTCAAAGAAGCCGCGGGCGCTGGCGTAGTCCTCTGCGGCCCAAAGCCAGGCTTTGGAGGTGGAGCGCAGGGTCTGCAACTCCGGTACCGTCTGCGCATAAACACGCGGCAGGACTGCGGAGGCGCCCAGGGCGCCCGTGGCGGCGAGAACTTTGCGGCGATTCAAATGGCTCATCGATCGACTCCAGGTGTTGAAGGGGGTGCGTACCAAAGGCGGATGCGCAATGGCACGATGCCATTTACGCTTGAATTGTTCTACTATAGGGACAAATTGTCGAGACCGACATCGAGTGAAATCCCTAGTCGTCCTTGCCCCCCATGCCCACCGCTGATCTTTCTGCCGACTATGTGCTGGTTGGCGCAGGAGCCGCGGGCTGCGCACTGGCGGCACGCCTGACCGAAGACCCTGCGTGTCGGGTGCTGCTGATCGAGGCGGGCGGACGCGACTGGAACCCGCTCCTGGGTGTTCCCCTCATGACAGGGCTCATCCTGCGCTCGGCCTATGCCAACTGGTCCTACAAGACCGAGCCAGAACCGCAGCTCAATGGCCGGCAACTGCAATGGGCGCGGGGTCGAGTGCTCGGCGGGTCGACCAGCATCCACGGCATGGTCTACATGCGAGGCCTGCCGATGGACTTCGACCAATGGGCTGCCGAGGGTTTGCAAGGCTGGTCGTACGCCGATGTGTTGCCCTACTTCATTCGCAGCGAAAACTCTTTTCGTGGCGCGGGCCCCTTCCACGGTGCGGGCGGTCCCCTGCAGGTGTCGGCTGGTCGGCTGGAGAACCCCCTGTTCAATGTCTACCTCGAGGCGGCTCGCCAGGCGGGCCATCCCCGCAGCGAAGACTTCGCCGGATCGCAGCCCCATGGCGCGGGCTGCTACGACTTCACCATCCGCGAGGGTCGGCGGGTCAGTGGCGCTACCGCCTTTCTGCGCAGCGCTCAATCACGGCCCAATCTGCAGGTGATCACCCAGGCCCAGGCCCTGGGACTGCATTGGGGTGCGGCAGGCCAGGTCTTGGGCGTGGACATCATGCGCCGCGGCCAGCGGCAGACACTGCGTGCCGAGCGCGAGGTGGTACTTTGCGGCGGCGCGGTCAACTCGCCGCAATTGCTGATGCTCTCTGGAATCGGCCCCGCCGAGGCCTTGCGCGCCCACCGCATCCCGGTCCGCCTGGACCTTCCCGGGGTCGGTCAGAACCTGCAAGACCACCTGCTGGTGCGGGTCGACCACCGCGCGCTGCAAGACGTCACCATCGACCGCCTGCGCCGACCCGACCGGGCCGCCTGGGCGCTGGCCCAGGCCATGATCTGGGGCAAGGGGCCGGCGTCGAGCTTTCCGCTGGAGGTGGGCGGGCTTTACAAGTCGTCGCCCGATCTGCCGGAGCCCGACCTGCAGTCACATTTCCTGCCCGGGCTGTCCAGCGCGTCGCTGCGGCTGCCGTACTTCTCCAAGGTGCTGCCGCAAGACCGGGGATCGGGCTTTTTCTCCAACGTGTTCCAGCTGCGTCCTCGCTCGGTGGGCAGCATCACCCTCGCCTCTGCCGATCCGCTGGCGCACCCGCGCATCCAGCCCAATTACTTGAGCGCCCCCGAAGACCTGCCGGTGCTGCGCGAAGGCGTCAAGCGCCTCCGGGAAATCTTCCGCCAGAGGGCCTTCGACCCGTGGCGTGGCGCCGAGCTTTCGCCAGGCCCCGAGGTGCAAAGCGACGCCCAGATCGACGCCTGGATCCGCACCAACGCCGACACGGTTTACCACCCCACCTCGAGCTGCCGAATGGGCCCTGACACCGACCCGATGGCGGTGCTTGACGCGCAGTGCCGCGTGCGCGGCGTGCAAGGCCTGCGGGTGGTGGACGCCTCCTCACTGCCCAAGGTGACCAGCGGCAATACCGCCGCACCGGTCTACATGCTGGCCGAGCGCATCGCCGACGTGATGCGTGGCCGGGCGGTGATCTGATTCAGCGCTTGCCCGATGCCTCGTCGTAGCCGCCCTGCCCCGACATCCGGGCCCAGGCCGCGAACGCGGGCGAGGCCTGCACCTGCCCCTCGCGTATGAGGTTCATCCACACCTTCGCCGCTTCCACGTAATGCGGAACGCTCCCCGGGAACATCATGATGCTCAGGGCCTCGGCGAGGTCCAGCTCGCCCACCTGCCGGTCGTAGGCGGCCGCCAGCGCCTCGCGCAGCCAGTCGAAATGCCCCAGTGCCGCGTGCACACTGCATGCGCACAGCCACACGTCGCGCGGCGACAGCGGCTGACCGGCGCGCTCCAGTGCGTCGCGGTAAGACTGCAGCAGATCCAGATCGGGGACATGGGGCGCCCAGTGGGTGTGCACAAAACGGTACGCGGTCACGCCCTTGAGGCTGGCGGTGAGTTGGAGCACCGCGTTGAACTCGGCCATCTGCCCACCGCCCTCCAGAAAGCGCGGAATATGGTGGGTGGCCAGCGCCTCGTCGGTAGCAATCAATACAGCCAGCCAGACCAGCTCCCGATCCCGTACCGACAAGGTCTTGTGCTCCAGCGCAATCGCCGAGTAAAGCTGGTCATAGGCCTGGAGCAGCTGGGGCGACGACACCGCCAGCAATCCGTGGTGCGGCAGCAAGTAGCCTCGCTTGGCCTTGATCGGCGCGAGCCGCTGGGACAATTCCTCTGGGGTCATCGTGATTACCTCGGTGTTCCTAGTTCATGTAGCGCCCATCGAGCGCAGGCCCGTAGCACCAGCGCGCACCATAACCGAAAGACCCGGCCCGAGCGCCGCCGGTGAAAGACCTCTCCATGGAAGACACCACGCCCTACCCCCTGCTTTTTTCGCCGATGCAGGTGGGCCCCTGCACGCTCAAAAACCGGATCGTGCACGCCTCCATGTCGCTGCGCCGAAGTCAGCCCGGTGGTGTGCATCCTGGCTATCACCAGTACCACCTGAATCGCGCCCGCGGTGGGGCGGCCATGATCATCACCGACCCGGTCGCCTTCATGCCCAGCCAGGGCACCGAGCGGCTTTGCGTGTGGAACGACTCGGCGGTGGACGCCCTCACCCGCTTTGCCCACGCCATTCGCGCGGAGGATTGCCACTTGCTGGCCCAGATTCAGGACAACGGGCGTGCCCGTCGCCTGCCGGGGCGGGTGGGTGGCCTGCGCGGCGCCAGCGCGCTGCCCGACGACCTGTTCTACGCCATGCCAGAGGAAATGAGCGCGTCGGAGCTGGCGGCCTTTGCCGAGGCAGCGGGTCAGGCGGCCGCGCGCCTGCAACGCTGCGGCTACTCGGGGGTCGAGCTGTCGGCCGGACACGGGCATTTGTTTCACCAGTTCCTCTCCCCGCGCACCAACCAGCGTGACGATGGTTACGGCGGCAACTTGGCCGGGCGGGCTCGGCTCCTGGTGGAGGTGTGCCAGGCCATTCGATCCGCTTGCGGCACGGGCTTCCTATTGGCGGTCAAGCTGCCGGGGGATGACGGGCTGGCCGACGGCGTAGGGCCTGCCCTCGCCGCCGAAGTGGCCGGGTACCTGGTAGGCCAGGTGACGGTAGACCTGCTGTCTTACGCGCAAGGCACCCATCACCACACGCTGGAGATGCACCTGCCAGACGACAGCTACCCGCGCCTGCCCTTCATGCCCATGATCAGCCAGTTGCAGGCCGCCACCCCGGGCGTGCCAGTCATGGCCTTGGGGCGCATCACCGACCCCGCCGAGGCCGAAGCCATTCTGATCCGCGGGGACGCCTCCCTCATCGGGCTCGCGCGCGCCCTGGTCACCGACCCGGCCTGGCCCCGCAAGGCAGCCCAGGGCCGGGCGCGCGACATTCGCTACTGCGTCTCCTGCAACTCCTGCTGGCGCACCATCATCCAGGACAAGCCGCTGGCCTGCGACAACAACCCGCGCGTCGCCCTGGCCGATGAACTCGACGAACGCTGGCCGAAGGCGCCATCACCCCGACGCATCGTGGTGGTCGGCGCGGGCATTGCCGGGCTCGAAGCGGCGATGACCGCCGCTGAACGCGGGCACTCGGTCACCGTCTTCGGGCAAGAGGCCGGTGGCAAAGCCCAGTTGCAATCTCGCCTGCGCGTCAGCGAATCGCTCTCGAGCATTGCCGACTACCAGGTGATGCGCCTGCAGGCTCTGAGTGTGCCGATGCACCTGGGCGCGCCCGCGCGCATTGAAGACATCCAGGCCCTGCAGCCCGACGCCGTGGTTCTGGCCACCGGCGCCACCATGGTGTGGCCCCCCTGCCTGCCGACACGTCTGCGTGAGGAGGGCTGGGTCAAAGACCTGCGCGAACTCTTGCCCGAGGTGCTGGCCATCCCGTCCCCACAAGCGGGCACCGCCGTCCTCTTTGACATGGACCAGACCGAGGGCACCTACGCCGCCGCGGAATTGCTGCGTGACAAGTTCGCCCGCGTCGTCATCCTGTGCGCCCGGGAGGCGATTGCGCAGGACACCGCCCTGGTGGTGCGCCAGCGGATCCAAAGGCGCATGGTGGAGCGTGACATCGAAGTCATCGCGCAGGTTGAACCGGTCTGGAACGAGACCATGGAAGAAGAAGGCCGCCTGGCGTATCGCAGCGTGTTCGGCGGGCGCTTGCGCCACATCGAAGAGGTCGCGCTCCTGACCTATGCCACCCCGCGTCAGCCGAACCTCGCCCTTTTGCCAGCGTTGGAGGCCTTGAACATCCCGGTGCATCGGGTCGGCGACGCCAAGTGGGCGAGGGAGCCGATGTCGGCTACTGCCGAAGGCTATGCGGTGGGCATGGCGCTTTAATCAGGCCCAAACACCGCCTGGCGACCGCCCCGAGATCAACGCCAGCTTGCGCCCGTCGTTCCCAGGTAGATCGCGTAAAGCGACGTGGTGCCGCAGATGAACAGTCGGTTGCGCTTGGCACCACCCCAGCAGACATTGGCCACAACCTCGGGCACACGGACTTTCCCGATCAGCGTTCCATCGGGCGCGATGCAGTGCACGCCGTCGCCCGCGCCCGCCCAGACATTGCCCTCCACGTCGCAGCGAAAGCCGTCAAAGACACCCACCGTGGCGGTCGCCCAAATCTCGCCTCCGCTCACGCCCTGTCCCGACGCATTCACCCGAAAGCGGCGCAGATGGCGCGGTCCGTTCGGGACATGGCTCACGCCGGTGTCCGCCACATAGAGCCACTGCTCGTCGGGCGAGAACGCCAGCCCATTGGGGCGCACCATGTCGGAAATGACACATGTCACCGCCAGACTGTTCGGGTCAATCCGGTAGACCTGCGAGGCGCCGATTTCCGATTCCGCGGCATCACCCTCGTAGTCCGAGTCGATGCCGTAGGTCGGGTCGGTGAACCAGAGGCTGCCGTCGGACTTCACCACCACGTCGTTGGGTGAGTTCAAGCGGCGGCCCTCGAAGCGGTCCGCCAGCACGATGCGGCGTCCGTCATGTTCGGTGCGCGACACACAGCGGCCGCTGTGCTCGCAGGACACCAGGCGGCCTTGTCGGTCCAGCGTATGGCCGTTGCGATGGAAGGCCGGCTGCATGAAGACCGAGACCGAGTTGTCCGTCTCGTCCCAGCGCATCACGCGGTTATTGGGAATGTCGGACCAGACCAGGTAGCGCCCCGCCGGCACATAGGCTGGTCCTTCGGCCCAGCGACAGCCGGTGTAGAGCCGCTCAAGGTGGACATTACCCAGGGCGTAGCGCGCAAAGCGTGGATCCAGCGCTTCAAAGGGTGCGGTTGACATCGGCGTCTCGCTCAAAGTAGTCGGGGTGCAGCTGTGAAATTTGCTGGGTCAGCGCCTCGTTATGCTGCAAATGGGCAGCCATCTCCCGGGTGGCCCGCTCAACATCTTGCGCACGCAAGGCCGCCACGATGGCCCGGTGGTCTTGCAGCGCCTGCTCGCCCGATTGCAGTTCGGGCACAGCGATGGCGCGTACCCGCTGATGCAGATCACGTGCCTGCGCCACCACCGGCCAGACGCCGTCCATGCCGCACAGGGCCAGCAGCGCCCGATGAAAGTCTTCGTCGGCGCGCATGGTGGCCTCGAGGTCCTTCGCGCGCAGGGCTTGCGCCTGGCGATCAATGCACGCATCCAGCATGTCCCAGGCCTGGGCTGAAGGCGGGGCAGCGAGCAGACTGCGAATCACCTGGCTTTCCACCGCCTCGCGAACGAAAAGTGCCTCGCGAATACGCCGAATGCTCAGACGCGCGACCAGGCTGCCACGCTGCGGCAGCACCACCACCAGATGCTCGCGCACCAAGGCTTGAATCGCCTCCCGCACAGGGGTGCGGCTGACCCCGAGTTGCGCAGCGAGCTGGTTTTCGGACAAGCCCTGCCCCGGCCGCAAGCGGGCATGCAAGATGTCCGAGCGCAGGCGCGCGTGCACCTGGCTGGCCAGCGCTGGCAGGCGTGTGCCCCCATCGAGCCCGGAGCCAGGCGGTTCACCGACCCGATCGCGCTTCACGCCTGGCCCCCCCAGTTGGCCGTCGGGCCATACGACCGTACGAGACCCACAATCCGGGCCAGTTTGGCGTCGGAAAGATACCCATAACGGTTGATCCAGACGCGTCCGCTCCCGCCCTCGCCCCTGCAGGCGCGAATGGCGATATCGAGGCGTTGCACCACATCGTCGACCGGGCCGTAAGAGTGGGCAAATCCGATCACTGGCACCGCCCCGGCAAGCGCTTGTGCCTGCTGCAGCTTGTCGGCCTGGGCTTGTGCACCCACCGGATGCGGGGTGTCGGGAGGCGGATATTCCAGGCGCTGTCCGGGCGCGGGCGGACCGTCGACGAGCGCCATCCATTGCGCCAGCGCCTCGGTCGTGTGGTCCAGCGCCTGCGGGTCCGGTGTTGCGCCGAGCAGGTCGCGCGCCCAGTAGCGGGCGATCATGGGCCAGTGCATGGTGTAAAGCTTGACGCCCACCGCCTGGCTGGTGCGCCCGAGGCTCGCCCAGTCAAAACCCGACCAATGGCTCATGGGGAACGGAAAAACCTGCGGCTCGAGCGAGCGCCTCGCGCCGGAGGCCTGGTCCAGCCCCTCGCGAAATGCATTCAATAGACGCCCCACACTTTGGCGCTTGCTCGCCCACAGTGGTTCGCCCACCCCGCCGCTTGCAAAAAAGTCATCCCAGCCTGCATCGCGCAAACGCTCTCGCAAGGCCGCGGCACCCAAGGGTGCCGCCTGCTGTGCCGCTTGCCGCCAGGCACCGAGGAGTCGGGTCAGTCGATGTCCGTAATCCGTTGCATCCACGCCTTGTTCTTGCAAGGCGCGCTGGCCATGCGGACTGAAGTCAAACAAGGCGCTGCGCAAGTCGTAGGGCGGATATTCGGGCCAATCGACCCGCAGCCCGTGCAGGCCCGGATAGCGTTCGGCCAACTCGCGCAAGAGCGCCGCGCCATACGCATGAACTTCCGGGCTGGCGAGGCTGGCGTTCTTGTCGACCCGATGCGGGTGGGTCTGCCCATCGGGCCCCAGGCACTGGTCAGCGTCCACAGCGCTGGAGAACTGCACCCGGTAGCCCGGCGGGCTGGCAGCCATGACCTGGAGGTACACCGCCATCCCGCGGCGTCGGGCCGCGTCGATGACGTCGTCGATCAGCCTCGGATGTACGTGGGTGAGTTCACCCGGCGGGCTGGGCTGGTAACGCAGCCCTCGATAGCGGCGAAGGTCATGCACCAGGGAGGGCGCGGTGCGCACCCAGGTCTCATGCCGTCCCCAAAGCGCCCTGTCCAAGGGGCGCACCCGCCCGGCCTCGCCATCCGGGGGCGGCTCGCGGGCGCCCTCGCCGTCTGGCGCGATCTCCAGGAGGTAGGGGCTGGTGACCAGGGCTGTTGCGCCAACCGCCTGCAGCCGATCGAGTACCGGCTCGATGCCTTCGGCCTGAAACCACTCGGGCATCACAGTGACGCCAAGGGCCAAGGACGAGCTTGATTTGTTCATTGCCATGCTAGTATACAAGTTGATCTTCGTTGCACTGGGGCGCCACCTGGCATCTGTCTCGGCCCTGCCAGGCTCGGCTCGCCTCGGCAACCTGAGCCATGCCGCGCGTTGAATTGGCTGCGAACTCGAACCCGTGAACTGAACTCAGAAAAGGAAACGACCGATGAAAGCCCGCCTTCTTTTCCCTTTGATCGCCAGCGCACTTGCGTTGCTCGGCCCCAGCGCGCAGGCCCAGGACGCGTTTCCGGACCGGCCGGTCAAGCTCATCGTGCCGGTGGCAGCTGGCGGCGGCGTGGACACGGCCTTCCGCACGATTGCGCCCTTCTGGGGTGAGTTGCTGGGTCAGCCCGTCGTGGTTGAAAACCGGCCAGGCGCTGGGCAGGTGATTGGCATTGACGCAGTGGCCAAGTCAAAGCCGGATGGCTACACGCTGGCGGGCGTCGGGGTGCCCATCGCCTTCAACACCGCCCTCGGGAAAAAGCTGCCCTATGACCCGATCAAAGACCTGTCGCCGATCGCCGAGGTGGTCGTGCAGCCCTTGCTTGTCGTGTCGCATCCCTCGGTGCCGGTGAAGAATTTCAAGGAGCTCCTCGACTGGGCCCGCAAGCAGCCCTCAGCCATCTCCTACACCACGGGTGGCCCTGGCAGCTATGCACACCTGTGGTCTGAGATGGTCACCTCGCAACAGCGCCTGAGCTGGCAGCACATTGGCTACAACGGTGTAGCGCCCGCCCTGCGCGACGTGATCGGCGGCCAAATTCCGGTGTTGGTCGACGCCATTGTTCCGACTGGCGTGCAAGTCAAGGCAGGTAAGGTACAGGGCTTGGCCACTGTGCGATCCAAACGCTCGCCCCTGCTGCCCGACGGCCCCACCCTGCAAGAGCTCGGCATCCAGATGCCCGATGCCGCTCCGTTCTACGGCGTGCTGGGGCCAGCAGGAATGCCGCCTGCGGTGCTCACTAAGCTCAATGACACCCTCGTACGGGCGCTGAAGCTGCCGGCCCTGCAGGCCAAGCTGTCTGAAATGGGCTTTGACACGGTCGGCGGCAGCCCGGACGACTACGGACGCAAGATCCGCAGCGAAATCGATCTGTGGTCCCGCATCGTTCGCGAGAACAACATCAAGGTGGATTGAGTGATCACACCGCGTTAATCGGAATCTTCAGATAAGCAACTCCATTGGCATCCTTGGGCGGCATCGCCCCCGCGCGAATGTTGATCTGCACCGCGGGCAAGATCAGCACAGGCATATCCAAGGTGGCGTCGCGCTGAGTTCGCATCTGGACGAACTGCGCCTCACTGATGCCGTCATGAACATGGATGTTTTTTGTACGCTGCTCGGCGACCGTGGTTTCGTAGGCCACCGGGCGATTGTTCGGCGGGTAGTCATGACACATGAACAAGCGCGTCTGCGCCGGCAGGCTCAAAAGCTTGCGGGTTGAGGCGTAGAGCGTCTTGGCGTCACCACCGGGAAAGTCGCAGCGCGCGCTGCCCACATCGGGCATGAAGAGCGTGTCGCCTACAAAGACGGCGTCACCCACCTGATAAGCCACGCAGGCGGGGGTGTGGCCTGGCACCGCGAGCACCTTGGCGCGCAGATCGCCGATGGTGAATTCTTCGTCGTCCTTGAGCAGGGCGTCGAACTGAGAGCCGTCTTGCTTGAACTCGGGCTCGAGGTTGAAGACGCCCTTGAATACCTTCTGAACGGCGGTGATCTGGTGACCGATGGCAACCTTGCCCCCCAGCTTTTGCTTCAGGTAGGGCGCGGCCGTGATGTGGTCGGCATGGGCGTGGGTTTCAAGAATCCACTCCACACCCAACTGGTTCTCTTGAACATAGGCCACCACCTTGTCGGCTGAGGTGGTGCGGGTACGGCCCGACTTGGGGTCGTAGTCGAGCACTGAATCAATGATCGCGCAGGCGGTACCGGGGCCGTGATGAACGATGTAACTCACTGTCCAAGTGGCAGGGTCGAAGATGCCGTGTACCTGGGGGTTCAACGAGGCTGTGGTCACGTGGCGCTCCTTTCAGTTGATTTTTCAATATTTTATTGACAAATATATTGTTTGTCAATATAGTGACGCCAAGTAGAGAACCTCAACACCTCGCCTAGCCTCATCCACCATGGCCAAAGACACACTGGATCTCGCTGAAATGCAGTCTGCTGCCGGACACGCCTGCGAATTAATGAAAGCGCTTGCCAATCCCGACCGCCTTCTCATCCTCTGCCAGTTGTCCCAGCAGGAAATGTGTGTGGGCGAATTGGAGGCCAGTCTGGGCATCGTCCAGCCCACGTTGTCACAACAGCTCACCGTGCTACGCAATGCAGAGCTCGTGACCACACGGCGCGAAGGCAAGAACATCTTCTATCAACTCACCAGTGCCCCGGCACTGGCCGTCATGAACACCCTCTTCCAACAGTTCTGCAAACCCCCAGTAGCAAGGAGCAAACGATGACCATCGACTGGACCCATTTCACCCCCTGGACGGCACTGGCCGGCGGGATCTTGCTGGGCATTGCCTCAGCAGCATTCATCCTGGTCAACGGCCGCGTGCTGGGCATCAGCGGCATTCTGGGTGGCCTCCTGTTGCCCAAGCGCAGCGATGCGAGCTGGCGCGTGTTTTTTCTGCTGGGCCTGGTGCTGGCGCCGGCGACCCTCTCGCTGCTGGCGCCAGGCCTGGTCAGCGCACCGCGCATTGAGGCAGGCAGTGTGGCCATCGTCGCAGCGGGCCTGCTGGTTGGCCTGGGCACCCGCTATGGCTCGGGCTGCACCAGTGGCCACGGCGTATGCGGCCTGTCTCGGCTGTCGCCGCGCTCGTTGGTCGCCACGCTGGCCTTCATGGCTTCTGGCTTTGCCACGGTCTACGTCATCCGTCACCTGATGTGACACCTAGGAGAATTTCATGAACCGTCTCTCTGAATTTCTGGTGGGCCTCCTCTTTGGCTGGGGGCTTCTCATTTCCGGCATGACCGACCCGGGCAAAGTCATCGGCTTTCTCGACCTGGCAGGCACCTGGGACCCCTCCCTGGCCTTCGTCATGGGCGGCGGCATTTTGATCGGTCTGGTCGGCTTTACCTTGGCGAAAAAACGCACCAGTAGCCTCCTGGGTGCGGCCATGCATCTGCCCACCTCTCGCGACATCGACCGTCGCTTGGTGTTGGGCTCCTTGACCTTTGGCGCAGGCTGGGGCTTGGCGGGCTTCTGCCCGGGCCCCGGCATCGTGGCCATGGGGGCTGGCGAGTCGAAGGCGGCACTGTTCGTCGCGGCCATGGTGGGCGGCATGCTGGTGTTCGAAGTGCTCGACCGCTGGGCCAAGGCGTCGGCTGCGCGCGGCGCTGGAGCCTGAGGTGGGCTCGGGTCCAGGCGGACTCCCCACACCAGAGTGGACGCGCGGCTATGACCGCGCCACTTTTTCCAGTGACTGGGTGGCGGCACTCATCGTCACCCTCATGCTCATTCCGCAGAGCCTGGCCTATGCCGCACTGGCCGGGCTGCCACCGGAAGTTGGCCTTTACGCGAGCATCGCGCCCTTGTTGCTGTACGCCGCCTTCGGCAGCAGCCGCGTGCTGGCCGTGGGGCCCGTGGCCGTGGTTTCCCTGATGACGGCCACTGCCATCGGCGAGTTCGCCCAGGCGGGCTCACCGGCCTACTGGACGTTGGCGATCACGCTCGCCTTCATTTCTGGCGCCATGCTGGTGCTGATGTCTGTTCTGCGCCTGGGGTTCCTGGCCAATTTTCTCAGCCACCCGGTGATCTCGGGCTTCATCACTGCCTCGGCGCTGCTCATTGCTGCCGGCCAGCTCAAGGTGATTTTGGGCATACAGGTCGAGGGACACAACTTCGTTGAGTTGGTGATGGGGCTGGTGCGGCAGGCACCCCATACCCATGGGCTAACCGCCAGCATCGGCCTGGGCATGGTCGCCTTCCTGTTTTGGGCCCGGCGCAGCATCAAACCCCTGCTGATTCGGCTGGGTTTGGGGCCCCGCCTGTCGGACGGATTGGCCAAGGCAGCTCCTATTGCGGGCATCGCGGTCACCGCCCTCCTCACCTGGGCCGGCCAGTGGCATAGCCTGGGGGGCGTGCGCATCGTCGGAGCCGTCCCGCAGGGCCTGCCACCACTCACCCTGCCGTCTTGGGACAGTTCCATCTGGCAACAACTGGCCGTTCCGGCCTTGCTGATCAGCGTGGTCGGTTTCGTCGAATCCGTCTCCGTCGGCCAGACACTGGCGGCCAAGCGCCGTCAGCGGATCGAGCCCAACCGCGAGTTGCTGGCCTTGGGTGCCAGCAACCTGGGCGCAGCCATGACAGGCGGTTTTCCGGTCACGGGCGGCTTTGCGCGCTCGGTGGTGAACTTTGACGCCGGGGCGCAGACACCCGCGGCCGGCGTCTTCACGGCAGGGGGCATTTTGCTGGCCGCCCTGCTGCTGACGCCAGCGCTGTACTACGTGCCCCAGGCCGCACTGGCGGCCACGATCGTAGTGGCGGTGATGTCTCTGGTCGATCTGCGCATCCTGCGCAGCACTTGGGCCTACTCACGCGCTGATTTTTCTGCAGTCATCGTGACCTTGCTGGTCACACTGGCCAGCGGTGTCGAGGCCGGTCTGGTGGCCGGCGTGTCCCTGTCACTGGCGCTCTACCTGTACAAGACGAGCCAGCCGCATATCGCAGAAGTGGGCCTGGTGGCGGGTACCGAGCATTTCCGCAACGTGCTGCGCCATCAGGTTCGCACCAGTCCGCGTCTGGCCAGCCTGCGCGTCGATGAAAGCCTGTACTTTGCCAACGCACGCGTACTGGAGGACCGGGTAAACGCCCTCGTAGCCGGCAGACCTGAGTTGAAGCACCTGGTGCTTCAGTGCTCGGCCATCAACGACATTGACACCAGTGCGCTCGACAGCCTAGAAGCCATCAACGAGCGGCTACGTGACGCCGGCTTGTGCCTACACCTGAGCGATGTCAAAGGGCCGGTGATGGACAGGCTGCAGGGGACCGGCTTCCTGCAGCACCTCAGTGGGAAGGTGTACCCCAGCCAATTTCAGGCGGTTCTGGAACTGGCGCCTGAAATCGTGGTTCAAGCCAATTTGTTTTGGACGAAAAAAGGGGACTGAGAAATCTCAGTCCCCTGGTGGATGGTGGAGTCCGGTTGCCGGATCTGAACTTTTCTATTGCCATTCAAGCGTAAATGGACGTGGTGGAGCGTAAGCGAGCGGCGTGCGAGTGACGGCCAGGTGCGGACGCCTGAACAAATCCGTGGAGTGCCAGTTCCCCAGGTGCAACTTGGCAGTTCACTTGAGCCCGTACCAGACGCCGCGTCCGCGGCCCTGCTGGTTCAAGTGCCCCTGCTCCACCAGGTTGCGGAAGTGCTGCTTGAGCGTGTTGCGGCTGACACCTGTCACCTTGATCGCATCGCCGATCGTGACACGTCCGCGCTCGCGCGCGATTTCAACGATCTGCAGGGACAGCTCGGGCAAGGCCGCCAGCACGATCTTCTCGCGCTCGACTTTCTTCTCCAGCCGCCGTACCTGCTCGGCCAGCGACCGCAGGAAGAACACCAGCCATGGCTGCCAGTCGGGCGCATCGGCACGGATCGTCCCCTGCGTCTGCCGCAAAGCCAGGTAGTACGCCTCCTTGTTCAACTCGATCACGCTCTCCAGGGAGCTGTAGGGCACGTAGGCGTAACCAGCCTGAAGCAGCAACAAAGTGGTCAGGGCGCGACTGAGGCGCCCGTTGCCGTCCTGGAACGGGTGAATCTCCAGGAACACCACCACGAAGATCGCGATGATCAAGAGCGGGTGCAAAGCCGCCTTGTCACGCCCTTCACTCACCCAGGTCACCAGCTCGGTCATGAGCCGCGGCGTATCGAAGGGGCTGGCCGTTTCGAACACGATCCCGATCTGCACACCGTTTTCATCGAATGCGGCCACGCTGTTCGTGTGGGTCTTGTACTGCCCACGATGGCGTGCGTCCTTCTCGCTGTGACGCAGCAGGATCTGATGGAGTTGCTTGAGATGGTTCTCGGTGAACGGAATGTCCTGCCAGGAGCCGAACACCAGATCCATCAGCTCGGCATAGCCAGCCACCTCCTGCTCGTCGCGGGTTTCAAAGGACTGGATGGCCAGGCTGGACAGCAGCTTTTCCACGTCCCTGTCGGTCAGTCGGCTTCCCTCGATACGCGTCGAGGACCCGATGCTTTCGATGGTCGCCACCCTGCGCAGGGCAGACAGACGCTCAGGCGCGAGGGTGCCCAGGGCACGCCAAGCGCCTTTGAACTCATCGATCCGAGCGATCAGGCTCAAGATTTCGGGAGTGATCTGGAGGGTGTCCGAGCGAAGCATCGAGCCAATAATACACCCAATAACACCCATTTATAGGGCTTCGAACCCGAAGCCCTCGGTTAAATGGGTGCCAATGGGCGTAATTACGGGTTCGGCAATTGACCGCCCGAGCGAGGGACGAATACCGTGGCCAGCTCGCGGGGCTCCATCAAAGAAAACAGTGACTCCGCGACGAAATTAACCGGCAAGTCAGGGTTGTCCAGCGCCGCACGTCCCACCAAGGCCCAGTACTCAATTTGACCGGAGATGGTCCGTTGACCACGCTCGGCATCCTTCCGAGCCCGGTCATGCAAGCGAGCGCTGATACGTACTGACTTCGTCATGGCTCAATCCTCTCAGATGCTTGAGCCTCCTCAAAATCCGGGGCGGTTCAGACTGTTGTGCCGGAGAACGTCACAGGGCAGGTTGGAGTTCAAATTTCAAAAGTCAGTGAAGACCGAGAATGGTCTGACGGAGGGATATGCGTAGACGTGAAATCTCCGTGCTCGAACTCAATCGAGGTGATGTGATCCAGATCACAAGCCCGACGGGCGGTGGATTCGGTGACCCGATGGAACGAGACCTTGCTGCGATTGCCAGCGAAATCCGCAACGG
>JAURKV010000213.1 GCA_030831585.1 Ramlibacter sp.
CAGAAGCTTGACCCGGGCCCGCAGTTCGGGAAATTCAGTCGCCAGCACCTGCGGGAGTTTGAGCCGCAGCGCCTCGCGAGTCGGTAAATCAGCCGGCACCAGGATCAACTGCGCGACGTTGGTCTGCGGAAAAATCTGGTCCAGCGGCAGGTAAAAACGCGGTACCCCCGAGCCCACCCAGGCGCTCACGGTGCTGACACCGGGCTCGGCCATCAGCCGCTTTTCGACCTGGCGCGCCATTTCCTCGGTAGCCGTGAATGCGGTGCCCTCGGGGGACCACAGGTCCACCAAAATTTCGGGCCGGCTCGAGTCGGGAAAGAACTGCTGCTGCACCTGCCCCATGCCGACAATGCCGAGGGCGAATGTCAGCACCGTGGCCCCGATGGTGGTCCAGCGGTGCGCCACGCACCAGTTCACCGCGCGACGAAACCCTTGATAGAACGGGGTGTCGAAGTGCTCGCCGTGGGCGGCACCTGGCGGCCTGTCCTTCAGAAGCCGGTGACCGAGGAAGGGCACAAAGTAAACTGAGACGATCCAGCTCAGAACCAAAGCGACCACCGTCACCGCAAAAATGGCGAAGGTGTACTCGCCTACCGTCGATCGGGCCATGCCGATCGGCAGGAAACCGGTGGCGGTGATGAGCGTACCGGTGAGCATGGGCATGGCCGTCACCTCGTAGGCGAAGGTGGCGGCGCGGAACCTGTCGTAGCCCTCTTCCATCTTGCGCACCATCATCTCGACGGCAATGATCGCGTCGTCGACCAGCAGGCCCAGGGCGATGATCAGCGAGCCCAGGGAGATCTTGTGCAGGCCGATACCCCAGTAGTCCATGGCCAGAAAGGTCATGGCCAGCACCAGGGGAATGGTGATGCCCACGACCAGGCCAGGCCGCATGTCCACGTACCAGCGGCGCCACAGGGGCAGGCCCGCGGCACCCTCGCGCTTGTGCAGGCCCAGGGCGAGGAAGCTCACCCCCAGCACGATCACCACCGCCTCGATCAGGGTCTTGACGAATTCATTGACCGAACTGGCCACCGCCTTGGGCTGGTCCTGAACCTGCACCAGACGCACGCCGGCCGGCAGGGCCTGGGCGATGCGGGTGGTGGCCTCTTCCAGCGAACGGCCCAGGCGGATGATGTCGCCGCCCTTGGCCATGGACACACCCAAGGCGATCACGTCGCGACCCTGGTGGCGCACCTTGACCTGCGGTGGATCCACATAGCCACGGCGGATGGTGGCGATGTCGCCCAGGCGAAGCTGGTTGCCGGAGGCCCCCCGGATCGGCATGGCCGAGAGCTGATCGACCGCGGTGAACTGGCCGCCGACCCGCACCTGCACCATGTCCAGGGGCGTCGCTACCGCGCCAGCGGGCTCAACCGCGTTTTGCTGCCCCAGCTGGGCCAGCACCTGGTTCATGTCCAGCCCGAGCTGGGCCAGGCGCTGCTGCGAAATCTCGATATAGAGCTTCTCGTCCTGCACACCGAACTGTTCGACCTTGGCCACGTCGGGCACACGAAGCAGTTGCTGGCGCACCTGGTCTGCGAAGGCCTTGAGCTCGGCCCAGGAAAAGCCGGGGTCGGCCTCGAGGGCGTAGATCACGCCATAGACGTCACCGAAATCGTCGTTGAAAAAAGGCCCTTGCACGCCCTGCGGCAAGGTCAGGCGCATATCACCCACCTTTTTGCGAACGGTGTACCAGACCTGGGGCACCTCGGCTGCACGCGACGAGTCTTTGATCTGGAAAATGATCTGCGACTCTCCCGGCTTGGAGTAGCTGCGGATCACGTCGGCATAGGGCACCTCCTGCAGGGCGCGCTCGAGCTTGTCGGTGACCTGGTCGGCCACCTGCTGCGCGGTGGCGCCGGGCCAGTAGGTGCGAACCACCATCGCGCGGAAGGTGAAGGGCGGGTCCTCGTCCTGCCCCAGCTGGAAGTAGGCGGCGACGCCCAGCACCATGAGCACCACCATCAGGAAGCGGGTCAGCGCCGGATGCTCCAGCGCCCAGCGGGAAAGGTTGAAGCCCCGGGCGGGTTCCTGCAGACCAGGTTCAGGCGCGCTCATTTGGGCGCCTTCCACAGCGTGACCTTCTGACCCGGCTGCAGCACGTGCACGCCGGCGGCCACCACCTGCATGCCGGGCTGCAAGCCGCTGGCGACCACCGCCTCATTGCCGTCGGCACCCGCGAGTTGCACCGGCTGCGACTTGACGGTCATGGTGGCGGTGTCAAGAACCCACACCGCGGTGACGCCCCCTTCCTGGCGCAAGGCGCTGGTGGGCAGCTTGATCGCGGCCGCCGGCTCGGCCTGGCCCCTGGCCAAGGCCTGCGGCGCCACCGCCAGGGTAATGCCCAGGGGCAGGCGGGCGGCCGCAGGCAAGGTGGCCTTGACAAGGAAGGTGCGGGTCACCGGGTCAGCGATGGCGCCGACCTCACGCACCTGGGCAGCCACGGCTTGTGCGCCGCCCCAGGGCTTGACCTGAACGGAGCTGCCGACCCGGATCGCACCGACACGGTCTTCGGGCACCGAAAACACCGCATCGCGCGGCCCCTCGAGGGCCAGGCGTAGGACCGGAGTGCCGGCGGACACCACCTGCCCGGGCTCAGCCTCGACCGCGGTGACGATACCCGCGGCGGGTGCGAGCAGGCGGGTGTATGTCGACTGGTTGCCCTGAGAGGCCAGCTGGGCCTGCGCCTGATCGAGCTGTGCCTGGGCCGCCTTGAGGGTGGTCTCCCGGCGCTCGAGTTCGGCGCCGCTGATGAAGTTCTGCTGCTGCAGGGCCTGGTAGCGCTTGAACTCGGCGGCCGCCAGGTCCCGCTGGGTCCGGGCGGCTGCCACCTGGGCCTGCGCCGCGTCCTGCGCCAGCTGGTAGTCCTGGGGATCCAGTTCGGCCAGCACCTGGCCGAACTGGACCACCTGTCCGGGCTCGGCCTGTCGCCGCAGCAGCTTGCCCGCCACCCGGAACCCAAGCCGGCTTTCCACCCGCGCACGCACCTCACCTGCAAACTCGAGCCCGCTGGCCAGCGTGGCCTCACCGACGGTGATCACTTTGACCGAGCGCAGCGGCTCGGGCGCCGGCGCTGGCTTGGAGCAGGCCGTGAGCAGCAGGGTGGCCAACAGCAGGAGGGGCAATGCGCCTGATCGGGCGGGAAGGGTCTGGGGCATGGCGGGTCGGTGGAGAGACGATGAAAAAGCAAATTCCGCGACGGACGGGATGAGCGGACGCGATAAACGAACGGGATTGCGAAAGATCGGAAAGTCTGAATGGAACCGATGGATGGCAAAATTTTAATGACTGACCGGTTAGTTATCGGAATTGTAAGGATATTGAGCAGGGCGGCGACAATCCTGACGTGAGCTTCTCCTCCCGCACGGAACCGGGCGCCGATGCTGCGGCGCCCCAGGTCGATCACTACGAAAACTTCCCGGTTGCCTCCTGGCTCTGCCCGACAGCGCTGCGCCCTTCTGTGGGCGCGCTTTATCACTTTGCCCGGACGGCCGACGACCTGGCCGACGAGGGACAGACAAGCCCGGCGCAGCGGCTGGCAGACCTGGGCAACTACCGGGCGCAGCTCCTGGCCTGCTTTGAGGGCGCCGAGGGCCCGCCAGCCGCCGAGTCACACTCCCACTGGGCGTGGATCTTCGGACCCCTGCGCCAGACCATTGCCCGCCACGCACTGCCACCGACCCACCTGCTGGACCTGCTCTCGGCCTTTGAGCAGGACGTGGTCCGCACCCGGGACGGCCAAGGCTATGCCGACCGGGCCGACTTGCAGGACTACTGCCGGCGCTCGGCCAACCCAGTCGGGCGACTCATGCTGCACCTGTTCGGCGTGCAGGGCGAGGAGGCGCTGCGCGAGAGCGACGCGGTCTGCACCGCCTTGCAACTGATCAACTTCTGGCAAGACCTCTCGGTTGATCTGCCGCGCGGGCGCCGCTATCTGCCCGAGGCCGATGTCCGTGCCTGCGGCCTGACCCCCGACCAACTGCGGGTCACCTCTCCGCAAGACCTCGCCGCTCTGGCCGCTCGGGGCGACGCGGCGGCTCTGATGGCCAGCCTGTGCACCTGGGCGCGGGAGGAGATGCGCCGAGGCGCCGGCATCGTCCACCGGGTGCCCGGCCGCGCGGGCTGGGAGTTGCGGGCGGTGGTCCAGGGAGGCCTGCGGACCCTGGAGCGGGTTGAGTCCCTGGGCGCGGCGGCCTTTGTGCGGCGGCCGTCGCTGGGCGTAGCCGACTGGCTGGTCATTGCCTGGCGCTGCCTGGCCATGTGAAAGCCGATGTGACAATCGCCCCATGACCTCGCCCGCCTCCACGCCCCCGGTCACCGCCTCTCCCGAGCGCTATGTGCAGGAGAAGGCAGCGGCCTCGGGCAGCAGCTTCTACTACGCCTTTCTCTTTTTGCCGCCGCGCCGGCGCGCCGCCATCACCGCCTTCTACGCTTTCTGCCGCGAGGTCGACGACGTGGTCGACGAGGTCACCGACCCGGGCGTGGCCGCGACCAAGCTGGCCTGGTGGCAACAGGAGGTGGGACGGGCATTTGCCGGCACACCGCAGCACCCGGTGACCCAGGCATTGCTGCCGCTGGCCGCTGAGTTCGGCATCGAGGCGCGCCATCTGCTGGCGGTGGTTGAGGGCTGCCAGATGGATCTGACCCAGAGCCGCTACCTCGACTTTCCCGCCCTCGAGCGCTATTGCCACCTGGTGGCCGGAGTCGTCGGCGAGGTGGCCGCGCGCATCTTTGGCCAGGCGGACCCGACCACCACCGCCTATGCGCACAAGATGGGGCTGGCCTTCCAGCTCACAAACATCATCCGCGACGTCGGCGAGGACGCGATGCGGGGGCGCATCTACCTGCCGATCAGCGAGCTGCAGCGCTTCGACGTCAAGGCGCACGAGCTCCTGCAGCGCCAGGACAGCGATCGCTTTCGCGCGCTGATGGCGTTTCAGGCCGAACGCGCACACGCCCTCTACGACGAGGCCTTGGCCCTGCTGCCAGCAGTCGACCGCCGCAGCCAGAAGCCGGGCCTGATGATGGCCAGCATCTATCGCACCTTGCTGCGTGAGATTGAGCGGGACCAGTTCCAGGTGCTGCAGCAGCGGGTCGCGCTCACGCCCCTGCGCAAGCTGTGGCTGGCCTGGAAGATGCAAGCCCTCGGACGCTTCTGAGCGCGATGGAGCGGCTTGCGTCAACGGCCAAGACGGTCCACGGAGCCACGCGGGGAACCGGCGCCGGCGCGGCGCGCTCGGTGGCCATCATCGGCGGTGGTTGGGCCGGACTGGCAGCTGCGGTAGACGCCACCGAGGCCGGCCACCAGGTCACCCTGTTCGAGGCGGCCCGCAGCCTGGGCGGCCGCGCCCGCAGCCTGCCATTGACGCTGCCCGACGGCACGACGACCCCCCTCGACAACGGGCAGCACATCCTGATTGGCGCTTACCGACAGACCCTCGGGCTCATGAGCAAGGTAGGCGTCGATCCACGCACCGTGCTGCGCGGCGAGCCTCTGGATCTGCGCGACCTCGACGGGAGGGGCCTGCGCCTCCCGGCCTGGCCCTCGCCGCTGGACGCGGCCTGGGGCATTGCCCGGGCACAGGGCTGGTCCTGGGGTGACAAGCGCGCCCTGATCGCGGCCACCTTGGGCTGGCAGCGTGCGGGCTTTCGCTGCGCAAGCAGCGCCACAGTGGCCGACCTGTGCAGGCGCATGCCGGCCCCGGTCGTCCAGGGCCTGATCGAGCCCCTGTGTATCTCGGCGCTGAACACCCCACCCGAGCGGGCCAGCGGCCAGGTGTTTCTGCGGGTGCTGCGGGATTCACTCTTTGGCGAGGGCTGGGGGCGCTGGGGGGCCTCCTGGCTGCTACTGCCCACAGCGCCTCTGGGCGAGTTGCTGCCCGAGCCTGCCGGGCGCTGGCTGCGATCGCGCGGCGCGGTGCTGCGCCTGGGCCACCGGGTGGCCCTGCTGGCCGAGACCGCCAGCGGCTGGCAGGTCGATGGTGACGCCTTCGACGCGGTCATCCTGGCCTGCCCCAGCTGGGACGCGATCCGGCTGCTGCAGGACAACGCGGTGGCGGCACCGGCCTGGCTGCTGCAGGCGCATGGCATTCGCCACGAGTCCATCGCCACGGTTTACGCCACCAGCCTGCGCCGGCTACCGCGGCCGATGGTGGCGCTTCCCAGTGGCCCGGGAGAGCCGGCGCAGTTCGTCTTCGACCGTGGGCAACTCGGTGGACCCACTGGCCTGCTCGCCTTTGTGGCCAGCGCCAGCGAGGGCGAGCGGGATTTACTCGAGCGGCAGGTGATGGCGCAGGCCGACGCCTTGGGCTGGGTTGAGGCGCAAGCCCTGCAAACCGTGGTGGAACGACGCGCCACCTTCGCCTGCACCCCCGGCCTGGACCGGCCCGGTCCGCAAGTGGCCGAGCGCCTCTGGGCCTGCGGCGACTGGGTCGCCGGGCCCTACCCCGCCACGCTGGAGGGCGCGGTGATGTCCGGCCGGCATGCGGCCGCGGCGCTGGGGCGGGTGCGGGTTTAGCGGCCTTTGCTCCCGCTGCCCAAGCGATCGATGATCACCGGAGGTCGATTCGGAAATTGCGCCACCAATTCGAGGCGACCGCCCATGCCCTCCACGTATTGACGGAGCGTGGACAGAAGCATGTCGCTGCGTTTTGCCAGGCGGGAGATGGTGTCCTGACGAACCCCCAGCGTGGC
>JAURKV010000214.1 GCA_030831585.1 Ramlibacter sp.
GGCCATCACGTCTTCGACGCAAATGTTCACCTCGTTGCCGGTCGAAAAGACCACTGCCACCGGCACCCCACGCGACACGAGCGAGTCGCGCAGGTTGGCGGCCATGAAGCCGCTCTGGGCCACGATGCCCACGCCCGGACGCTGCTCGCGGGCCCGCGCGGCCAGGGGTTCGAAGGTCAGGGGAATGCCGGCGGCGAGATGGGTGAAGCCCATGCAGTTCGGGCCGATGAGGTGAATGCCGCAGGCGGCAGCCACCTCGGCCAGTTCACGCTGGCGGGCTTGGCCAGCCTCTCCCGCCTCGGCATACCCCGAGGCAAACAGCAAGGCCGAGTGGCAGTGCCGGGCGGCCAGCGATCGCATCGCGTCGATCACGCCCGCTTCGGGAATGGCCAGCACGGCCAGGTCCAGGTCCTGGGGCAGTTCGTCCGCCGTCTTCACGCACGGACGGCCATTGATCTCGGTGCTGCTGCGGCTGACCAGGTGCAAGGCACCGTCGTAGCCAAAGCGCTCGAGGTTGCCCTGCACGAAGCCGCCAAAGGCGCGCGGGTCGGCGGACGCGCCGACGATGGCGACGGATCGCGGCCGCAAGATTCGGCCGACGGGCAAAGCCGGTCGCTGGCGGGCCGGGGCGGAAGCGGACATGCAGGATTACCTTTCGCGTCGGACGTTCGTTTTTGTTTCCGGCAATTCTGGCATACACAGGATGCCGAATAAAACACCAGATCTCACTATTTGGCGCTTTTCCGGGTTATCCCTGAGCGTTAATGCCTGTGAAATTAGGGTTTACGCGGATCTTTGATTGCTCTGGAAATTAAGATTGCATACCACAGCCATCTCAATGTATATTTGCCGCGATGGAATCCACCGCCACCCTTTCCGCGCCCGAAACCGAGGCCGAGGCGCTCCTCGGCCTCGAGGACGGTCGCCCGCGCGGCGGCCGCGCCAACGAAATCCGGGCCGCCCTCCAAGAGGAGATCGAGTCAGGCAAGCTGCCGCCGGGCTGCCCGCTCGACGAGCGGCAGCTCGCTGTCCGCTTCCAGGTCTCACGCACCCCGGTGCGCGAGGCGCTGCAACAGCTGGCCGCTCGCAACCTGGTGCGCATTGCGCCGCGCCAGGGTGTGACCGTCTCGCGCCTCTCAATCAGCCAGCTGCGCGCCATCATGGAAGGCATTGGTGAGCTCGAAGCCACCTGCGCCAAGATGGCCGCGCGCCGGGTCGACGACGACCTGCGCCGCGCCATCGACGAGGCGCTGCAAGGCTGCCAGGACGCCGCGGTTGAAGGCGGCACCGAGGAATACGCCCAGGCCAACGCCCGCTTCCATGAAGTCATTTACAGCGGCTGCCGAAACCCCTACCTCGCCGACCTGATTCGCAACGCGCGCCGGCAGATCCACCGCTATCGCCTGCGTGACTTCGTCACCAAGGCCCAGATCAATCAGTCGCTGCAGGACCATCGCAAGGTCGCCCGCGCTATTCAAGAAGGCGACGAAGTCGCCGCCGCGCGCGAAATGCTGCTGCACGTGCCCTCGGGCTCCACAGGCTTCTCCGAATTCCTGGCCAGCATTCCCATGCATTTGTTCGAGGCCGAGCCCGACAGCCGTCCCCTGCCCTGATGGCCTGACCCCATGACCACACGCCCTCCCCGCTCCATCCATGTCGCCGGCGGTTCGCACAAAGCGCCGATCCCCGCTGGCGCCCGAGTTGGCCCGCTGCTCGCCACCTCCGCCGTCAACGGCAAGGACCCCGTCACCGGCACCTTGCCGGCTGATGCGGCCAGCCAAGCCGCGAACGCCTTCAACAATTTGCAGGCGGTGCTGGCCGCCGGCGGCGCCACTTGGGCCGACGTCGTCAAGCTGGCCGTGACCATCGGCGAAGAGTCGGTGCGCGAGACCGTCAACCCGCACTGGCTGGCCCTGTTCCCGGACCCAGCCGATCGCCCCGCCCGCCACATCACCATTCAGGCCTTGCAGCACGGTATGTGGTTGCAGATTGAAGCCTTGGCCTACGTGCAGGGCTGAGTCGATCGGCTTTCCCGCTCGCCCCCTTTTTCCATTCGACCGCCCCACGACCCAACAAGAGAGACCACGGTTCATGATCATCGACTCCCACGCCCACATCGTCATGCCGCCTGAGAGCTTCCGCTTCATGGCCGAGCTTGTCGGCGGCCGCGCCAACCCCCACACGCTGCCCAAGATTCCCGATGCCGCGGTGCGCAAGGTGGCCGAGGAGCTGGTCAAGACCATGGACGAGGTCGGTACCGACATGCAGTTCATCTCCCCGCGCCCCTACCTGCAGATGCACTCGGTCAAGCCCGGCAAGGTGGCCGAGCTGTGGTCGCGGCATTGCAATGACCTGATCGCCCGCTTTGTCGAGATGTACCCCGACCGCTTCCGCGGCGTCGCCGGCCTGCCCCAGTACATGGACGAGCCGCTGGAGCAGCGTGCCATTCCCGAGCTTCGCCGCTGCGTAGAGGAACTGGGTTTCGTCGGCTGCCTGATCAACCCGGACCCGACCGAGGGCCTGGGCGACCCGCCCGGCCTGGGCGACCCCTTCTGGCACCCGCTGTACAAGGTGATGACCGAACTGGACGTGCCCGGGCTCATCCACTCCGCCGGCAGCTGCAGCGGCCGCGAGTCCTACACCCTCAAGTTCATCAACGAGGAAAGCATCGCGGTCATCTCGCTGCTGGGCGCCAAGACCTTCGACACCTTCCCTGATTTGAAGATTGTCGTCGCCCATGCAGGCGGCGCCATCCCCTACCAGATGGGTCGTTTCCGCTCCTGGACCGTGCGCAAGGGCGACAAGGAAACCTTTGACCAGCAACTGCGCAAGCTCTACTTCGACACCTGCAACTACAGCAAGGAAGCGATCGAGCTCTTGTGCAAGGTCGCCGGCACCGACAACGTGCTCTTCGGCACCGAAAAGCCCGGGACCGGCAGCGCCCGCGACCCGATCAGCGGCCGCGACTACGACGACATGAAGCCGGTCATCGAGAGCATCGACTGGCTCACCGAGGCCCAAAAGCGCGACATTTTCGAGTGCAACTGCCAGCGCCTCTACACACGCGCCTTCAAGAACTACGCCGGTTGAACGGGAGGCCGCCATGGCAATGACCAAGGAAGACAACGAGTTCCTCACCCGCGTCGACAACGGCGCGCCCATGGGCGAGATGATTCGCCAGCATTACTGGATCCCGGCCGTCCCCAGTATCAAGCTCGAGGCCGATGGCGCGCCGCTGCGCATCCGGCTGCTCGGCACGAACTACATCGCCTTTCGCACCACCGACGGCACCGCGGCCGTGCTCGACGAGCAATGCGCACACCGCAAGGCCTCGCTGGCCCTGGGCCGCAATGAGCACAACGGCATCCGCTGCATCTACCACGGCTGGAAGTTCAATGCCCGTGGCGAAGTGGTCGAGGCGCCCAACCACACCGGGGACCAAGAGGCTTTTTGCAAGCACGTCAAAGTCAACCGCTACAGCGTGGTCGACCGCGGCGGCATCGTGTGGGTCTGGCTGGGCCAGGGCGAGGCGCCCCCGCCCTTCCCTGACCTGCCCTTCATGGACCTGGGGCCCCTGCACCGCTCGGTCACCTCGGCCGAGGTGCCTACCAACTGGGTGCAGGCGGTCGAGGCCTCGATGGACTCATCGCACGTGGGCGTGTTGCACGAGTCCACTACCCAGATCACCGCCGGCGGTGGTAACGAGCGCCTTCTCATGACCAAGGCCCTGGCGCCCAAGCTGGAGTTCGAGGAACGTCCCTACGGCTACCGCTACGCCGCCCTGCGCCAGCTGCCGGACGACAAGGTCTACGCCCGCATCAACAATTTCGTGATGCCCTGGTACGGCATCATCTGCCCGCCCGACGCCAACAGCCCGACCACCGTCTTTTTTTCGGTGCCGATCGACGATGTGACCCACCGCGCCTGGTTCGTGCAGTTCAACGCTAAACGCCCGCTGGGCATGACTGTCATGTCGGCCACGCCCGACGTCTGGAACTTCCCGCCGCTGCCGCCAGGCGAAGCCAAGGACAACTGGGGCCAAAACCGTGACCTGATGAAGCGCGGTCACCAGACCGGCTTTCCCCAGCACCTGGGCACCGAAGACTTTGCCATGTTCATCAGCCAGGGTCCGATCTACGACCGCACCACCGAGCAGCTGTGCTCGGCCGACGGCGCGGTGATTCGGCTGCGCCAACTGCTGATGCGCGCGGCGCGGGAGCACCAGGAAGGCAAGCCGCCGACCCTGGCCTACCACCCCAAGCTCGATTACCGCGCGATCCGCTCGGTCGGTGGGGTGATCCCTGCTGGCTCTGATTGGCGCGCGCTGGCTGACGCCTCAGCCGAACCGGCTGCGGCCGGCGCCTGAAGCAGCCTTCGCCCCTGTGAATGCAGGCACCCGACACATCCAAAACAAAGGAGACCGCCATGACCCTCACCCGACGTGACCTGCTCGCCGGTGCCGCCGCCGCACTGACTGTTCCGGGCCTAGCCCTGGCTCAGAAGGCCCCGATCAAGGTGCTGGTGGGATTTCCGCCGGGTGGCGCCACCGACGCCATCGCCCGCCTCATTACCGACCGGCTGCCGGCCATCCTCGGCCAGCCGGTGGTGGTGACCAACCCCATTGGCGCTGGTGGCCGCATTGCCGCCGACGCGCTCTTGGCCGCGCCGGCCGATGGCCTGAGCTTCATGGTGGCGCCTAACGCCACCCCGACCTTCCAGATGCTGGTGTTTCGCGATCAGATCAAATGGAACATCACCAGAGACTTTGCTCCGGTGGCCAGCTTCGCCTCCTACCCCCTGGGCATGGGCGTGGCCCTGAACACCGGCGCCAGCAACGCTCGCGAGTTTGTCGAGTGGTGCCGCAAGAACCCGAGCAAGGCCAGCTTTGGCACCCCGGGCGCTGGCGGTCAGAACCACTTTCTGGGCGTGCAACTGGCCAAGACCATCGGCGTGGACCTGCAGCTGGCTCCGTACAAGGGCTCACCCCCGATGGTGACCGACCTGGTCGGCGGCCACCTGCCCTCGGCCATCAGCCTGCTGGACGGCATGATGACCCACCACCGGGCCGGAAAGATCAAAGTGATTGGCGTCTTCACCAAAGAGCGCTCGCCGCTCATGCCCGACATTCCCACCTTTGCCGAACAGGGCATCAACGTCACCTCCGGTGAGGGCTGGACCGGCATGTGGGCCAAGGCCGGCACGCCCGCTGGTGACGTCACCCGCATGCAAAACGCAATCCGCGACATCTTGCAAATGCCCGATGTCAAACAGGTCATGACCGAGCGCCTGTGGGCCCAGCCCCTGTTCCGCAACGCCGCGGAGCTTGATGTGATGCAACGCGCCGAGCTCGCCCACTGGGACCCGATCATCAAAGCCTCCGGCTTCAAGGGCGAATGAGCTCGCTACGTTGAGACCACAGACCGCCCACCCGTGCTTACCCCTGAAAAGAACGAGGCCCTGACCCGGGTCGGCCCGGGCACCCAGATGGGCGAGGTGCTGCGGCGACACTGGCACCCCATCGCCGGCATCGACGAACTCGCGCGCCATCCGGTCAAGCCGGTGCGCCTGTTCGGCGAAGACCTGGTGCTTTACCGTGACCTGTCGGGCCACTACGGCCTAGTGGATCGCTTCTGCGCCCATCGGCGTGCCGACCTCTCCTACGGTTTCGTGGAGGAGCGCGGACTTCGCTGCAGTTACCACGGCTGGCAATATGACCACCAAGGTGGGTGCATCGCCCAGCCTTATGAAGACCAGGTCGACCCGGCAGGCAAGCTCCGCCAGCGCACCCGTCTCCAGGCCTATCCGGTGCGCCCCAAGGCGGGTCTGCTCTGGGCCTACCTCGGGCCGCAGCCCGCCCCAGAGCTCCCCGACTGGGAGCCCTTCCATTGGGAGAACGGCTTCGTTCAGGCGGTGTTTGCCGAGGTGCCCTGCAACTGGCTTCAGGCGCAAGAGAATTCGATCGACCCGGTTCACTTCGAGTGGATGCACGCCAACTGGAGCCGGCGCCTGCGCGGGCAGATGGGCGGCTATGCGCCGACCCACCTCCAGCTGGCCTTCGAAGAGTTTGAGCACGGCTTCATCTACAAGCGCATCACCGAGGACAGCGGCGAGAACAACCCGCTGTGGACCATCGGCCGGGTCTGCCTCTGGCCCAACGGCTTCTTCCTGGGCGACCATTTCGAGTGGCGCGTGCCGGTCGACGACGAGAATACCTTGAGCGTGACCTGGTCCTTCCTGCGCGTACCGCGGGAGGCCGAGCCCTTTGCGCAGGCCAGCATCCCGACCTGGCACGCCCCGATTCGCGGCGAAGATGGCCGCTGGATCACCAGCCATATCCTCAATCAAGACATCGTCGCCTGGGTCGGTCAGGGCCGTATTGCAGACCGCACGCGCGAGAACCTGGGTGCCAGCGACCGAGGCATTGCGATGCTGCGCAGACAGTTGTTTGAGGACATCGAGGCGGTGCAGGCCGGTCACGACCCCAAGGGAGTCATGCGCAACCCCGAGGCCAACCAGCGGGTCTTCCTGCCCTCCGACTCGCGCGACTTTTTCATGAAAGGTCTGCCCTTGGCCGACTACCGACGGCACCCCAAATGGGCTCGGCTCCTGCGGCATTTCATCTTCCACGCCGGGCAGCCCGAATGGGTGCAGCAAGCCCACCAAGCGGCCACCGGCGTAGCCATCGAACCGATGGACCAGCTTGATCTTTGATTTCCCCAACCCCCCACCCCATGAGCGAAGACAACCTGATCACCTACTCCCTTGAAGGCAACGTCGCCTTCATTGGTCTGAACCGCCCTGACAAGCGCAACGCCATCAACGACCCGCTGGTCGACGCCCTGCGCGCGGCGGTGCTGCGCGCCCATGAGGAGGCCGACGTCGCGGTACTGCATGGGCACGGCACCAATTTTTGCTCGGGGCTCGACCTGGCGGAGGCCCTCGCCCGCGCCACGGGTCAGATCAAGCCCCCGCGCAAGCGTCGCCGCCACAACTGGCATGAGGTGTTTGACCTGATCGCCCGCGGTCCGATTCCCTTCGTCGCCGCGCTGCACGGCGCAGTGGTGGGCGGTGGCCTCGAATTGGCCACGGCTGCCCATGTGAGGGTCTGCGACGAAACAGCGCTGTTCGGCCTGCCCGAGGGCCAACGCGGCATCTTCGTCGGTGGCGGCGGCACAGTCCGCATCCAGCGCGTCGTCGGCACCACTGTCATGATGGACATGATGCTCACCGGCCGACTGCTCACCCCGGCCGAGGGCCTGCAAGAACATGTCGTGCGCTACGTGGTGCCCGCCGGCCAAGCGCTGACCAAGGCCACCGAGCTGGCCCAGCGCATCGCCAAGAACAGTGTCGAGACCAACTGGATGATCATCAACGTGCTCCCGCGCATCCAGGACATGTCGCACGACGACGGCCTGTTTGTCGAACAGCTCAACTCCAACCGTGCTCGCCCACCCGAAGCCGAAGCCCGCTTGCGTGAATTCGTCGACGGCAAGGCCAAACGGCTGCAGGAAAGCCAGGGTTGAACCGCAGCATGAGCGACTTCAACTTCTTCCAGGTCAGCGACGAAGATCGCGTCCGCGCCGCCGCCCATGCCAAGCACTGCGCCGCCGCGGCCACCCGCATCCCAGACATTCCCGCGGAGACAACGCTTCGGCCCCTGCGCCAGGTGGCTGTCATCGGCGCTGGCACCATGGGCGGGGGCATCGCCATGGCCCTGGCCAATATCGGCGTTCCGGTCACGCTGATCGACGCCAGCGCACAGGGACTTGACAAGGGCCTGTCCAAGATCCGTGACAACTACGCCACCAGTGTGAAGCGCGGCAAGTTGGACGCGGCCACCATGGCCGAGCGCTTGACCCTCATCACCGGTTCGCTGGAGATGGCCGCCGTGGCGCCTGCCGACCTGGTGATCGAAGCCGTCTTCGAAGACCTGGGTCTCAAGCAAGACATCTTCCGGCAGCTCGACACCCTCGCTCGCTCCGGCGCCATCCTGGCGACCAACACCTCGGGACTGGACATCGACCAGATCGCTGCGGTCACCAAGCGGCCCCAGGACGTGGTGGGCGCGCATTTCTTCAGCCCAGCGCACGTGATGAAGCTGCTCGAGGTGGTGAGGGCCGCGAAGACTGCGCCTGACGTCATTGCCACCCTGATGGACCTGGGCCGGCGCATGGGCAAGACCTCGGTGCTGGCCCGCATCTACCCGGGCTTCATCGGCAACGCGCTTTTCCGGCAATACAACCGTGAGGCGCACTTTCTGGTGGAAGACGGCGCCCTGCCCCACGAGGTGGACGCCGCCCTCACCCGCTTTGGCTATGCCATGGGCATCTTCGCGGTGCACGACATGGCCGGCAATGACGTGGGCTGGCAGACCCGCAAGGCCCAGATGGCCACCCGCGCCAAGGACCGGCGCTGGAACGACCTGATCCTCAAACTGTGCGACATGGGCCGCTTCGGCCAAAAAAGCGGACGGGGTTGGTACCGCTACGAGCCGGGGGACCGCACCCCTCGGCGCGACCCGGAAATTGAGCGCTTCATCGTGGAGGAGTCTGCGCGCATGGGCATCACCCGCCGGCCGATGGACGAAACAGAAATCCTCAAGCGCTGCCTGTACGGGATGATCAACGAGGGGGCGCGGTTGCTCGAGCAAGGCATCGCCCTTCGACCCGGTGACATCGACATCACCTACCTCACCGGCTACGGCTTTCCTGCCCACCAGGGAGGGCCGATGTACTTGGCCGACCGCATCGGCCTCGCGCAGGTTCTCGCCGACATCCGTCGCTTGCACGCCGAGCACGGCGCGTGGTGGCAGCCAGCGCCCCTCTTGGAGAAGCTGGTGGCCGAGGGGCGTTGCTTTGCCGATTTGGCCGTCTCGCAGACGACTGAGCCCACCCCTTAAGCAAACAGGAAACAGCATGGACCTCGGCATCAAGGGGCGCAAGGCCCTCATTTGCGCCTCCTCCCAGGGCCTGGGTTATGCCTGCGCGGTGGCCCTGGCCGAAGAAGGCTGCGAGATCTTCATTAACGGTCGTGATGAGGGCAAATTGCAGACCGCCGTGCGGACCCTGCGAGAAGCAACTGGCGCCAGGGTCACCGGAGTCCCGGCCGATATCAACACCGAGGCGGGTCGCGCCGCGCTGATTGGCGCTTGCCCGGAGCCAGACATCCTCGTGAACAACAACGCCGGCCCACCGCCAGGCCAATTGGCCGAGTGGGACCATGCCGCCTGGATGGGGGCTCTAGAGAGCAACCTCCTCGCAGCGGCCCTGATCCTGCGAGCGGTGCTGCCCGGCATGCGCGAGCGCAGGTTCGGCCGGGTGGTGAACATCACCTCGGCGATGGTCAAGACGCCGCATGCCGCCATGGGCCTGTCGACAGCTGCCCGCGCGGGTCTCACCGCTCTCACCCGGGCCTTGGCGCGCGAAGCTATCGTCGACAACGTGACCCTGAACAACCTGCTGCCCGAGCGTTTTGACACGCCGCGGCAAGAGTTCATGGCCCAGCGCATGATGCGTGAGCTGGGGGTCGGGCGTGAGGAGGCGCGCCAGAAGATTGCCGACACGCTACCGGCCCGGCGCCTAGGCCGGCCAGAGGAGTTTGGCCAGGCCTGCGCCTATCTGTGCAGCGCCAACGCCGGCTTAATGACCGGGCAGAGCATTCAACTCGATGGCGGGTCCTACTGGGGTCTGGTCTAGCGCATATTGCGCATCGGACCATGTTTCCCTTGTGGAGGGGCGCGCAGGGTATAGCCGATGAAGACAGAAGTGGTGTGTGACATACTGGAGCGAAGCCGCGGACGGTAAATCTCCCACCTGATGTCTATTCAAAAAGTCCAGCAGATTTTTCAGGAGGGCTGCTCCCACCACGATGCCGGTCGCGACGAGCAGGCACTGGCGTGTTTTGAGCGGGTGGTGAAGATGCGGCCAGACTTTGCCCCCGGATATTTGAATCAGGGCGTATCGCTCCAGCGGCTCGGTCGCTGGAACGACTCGGTGATGAGTCTGAGCCAGGCCCTCTCCCTTGACGCCGGCTCCGCGGTGACCTGGAATGCCCTCGGCGTTGCCATGCGCCAGCTTCGGCAGCCAGCTGAAGCCGCGCAGTGTTTTGAGAAGGCCGTTGCGCTGGCGGCTGATTACGCCACCGCCCATTCCAATTTGGGCGCTGTGCTCCGAGACCTGCACAAACTCGACGATGCGGTTCGTTGCCACCTCCAGGCGCTCCAATTGCAGCCGCAGTCTTCACAGGCCTGGAACAACCTCGGTCTGGCCCTGCGAGATCTGGGACGCCTCGAGGAGGCAAAGCATGCCTTTCAGCAATCTATTGATCGCTACCCCCGGTCGGCAAGCGCATGGAGTAACCGTGGCGTGACCTTGCTCATGGCCGGGGAACTTTCAGAGGCCACGCAGTGCCACGATCAAGCAGTAAAGCTCAATCCCGGTGATCCCGACCTGGAATGGAACCGAGCCCAAAGTCTGTTGGCAGCAGGCCGGTTTGAGGAGGGTTGGCCAGCCTTTGAGGCGCGCTGGAAGAGCGCATTCACTGGTATGCGGCTACCCTACCCAGTGGAGAAGCAATGGCGGGGCCAGAAACCCCTGCAAGGGTTGACCCTGCTCGTACACCATGAGCAAGGCCTGGGAGACAGCCTGCAGTTTTGCCGTTATGTGCCAAGGCTAGCGTCGATTGGGGCCCGGGTCGTTCTCCAGGTTCCGCGTCCGCTTCGTCGTTTGTTCGAACGTTTGGAAGGGGTCTCCGAAATCATCGATCGCGAAGGGCCAACGCCGCCTTATGACTGGCATTGCCCGATGATGAGCCTGCCCGGGTGCTTCAATACGGATGTTTCTTGGCTCGCCGCTTCTGTCCCTTACCTGCGTGCTAATTCCGCCGAGGTCGATGACTGGGCCAAGCGCATGGGACCGGCTGTCAGACCTCGGGTCGGACTGGTCTGGAGCGGGGGGGTCAGACCCGACCAACCGGAACTGAGGGCGACCAATGAACGACGCAACATTGCGTTTCGGCAGTTGGCTGTAATTCATCGGCCCGACATCGACTTTTTCAGTCTGCAAAAGGGAGACGCAGCACGGGAAGAGATGCGGCGTGACCGATCGGAGTGCTGGGCCGGCGACAACCTGTTTGACTTGACAGACCGTTTGAATGATTTCGCCGACACCGCGGCGCTTGTCGAGAACCTGGACCTGATAGTCACCGTTGACACGTCCACCGCCCATTTGGCTGGAGCCCTGGGGAAACCGGTCTGGATCTTGAACCGATTTGACATGTGCTGGCGGTGGCGTCTTGAAGCCGGCCGCTCCCCCTGGTATCCGAGCGCAAGGCTATTCAATCAGCCTCAGCCGGGTGACTGGGCAGGTGTTCTTCATCAAGTCGGGGATGCCCTCGGCGACTGGCTCAGGGAGCGGGCGGCCTGATTCGCAGCCACCGTGTGAAGCCCCCGACCTGAAGCTCAAGGCGGCTCATTTGTGCCCTACGCCCAGAGCAATCAGGCGGTTTGGCATTGCGCGAGGAAGGGCCGGATAGGGCCCGCGAGTTCCTCTGTCTTTTCCCAGACCATGCAAAACCGGGCGCTCTGGATCACGTGGGCCTGTGTGAGAAACCTCAATCGTGAGGTGTACTGAATGAGCCAGGGGCTTGTTGCGGGCCAGAGCCCAGGGTTGCCTGCAGCCGTAGCGCCTGTAGAGGGATTCCTGCACGCCCCACCAGTTTGTTCGTCTTGGTGTAGGCTGGTTTTTTTGAGCCGGCCCAACCCAAGGAGACGCCATGCCGCAGCGACTGACCGCCCAGGATTTTGACCAGGAACTTTTGGTTCTCTTTGACGCTTATGTGCACGGCACTCTGTCCCGCCGTGGCTTCCTGGACCAGGCCCAGCGCTACGCCAAGGCGGGCGTCACCGCCGCCGGCCTTCTGGCCGCTCTCAGCCCCAACTTTGCCGCCGGCCAGCAGATCAAGCCCGATGATGCGCGGATCAAGACCGAGACGGTCTCGGTGCCCTCCCCGCAAGGCTACGGGAGCATCAAGGGCTATCTCGCCAGACCTGCATCGGCCGGTGCGGCCAAGCTGCCGGCAATTCTGGTGATTCACGAGAACCGCGGCCTCAACCCCCACATTGAGGACATCACCCGCCGCCTGGCGCTGGACGGCTTCATGGCCTTCGCGCCCGACGCCCTCACCGCCCTAGGCGGCTATCCCGGTGACGAAGACAAGGCCCGAGAGGCCTTCGGCCGCCTGGAGCAACCCAAGACCCTGCAGGACTTCATAGCCAGCGCCGCTTGGCTCAAAGCACGCGCAGATGGCACTGGCAAGATGGGCGCGGTCGGCTTTTGCTGGGGCGGTGGCATGGTCCATAACCTGGCTATCCGCCTGCCAGACCTCACTGCCGGTGTGCCGTTTTACGGCAACGTGCCGGCCGTATCGGAGGCCGCCAAGGTCAAGACTCCCCTGTTGGTGCACCTGGCGGGTATCGACGACCGCATCAACGCCCCCTGGCCGGCTTACGAAGCGGCGCTGAAGGCGGCAGGTGTGCAGGTCACCACCCACCAGTACGCGAACACCCAGCACGGCTTCAACAATGACACCACCCCGCGGTTTGATGCGCCGGCGGCCAAACTGTCGTGGGACCGGACCCTGGCCTTTTTCAAGGCCAACCTGGGCTGAGATGATTAGGAGGGCGGCGATGGATCCGCCTGCGTTTTCATCGCCCCACCTGATTTGGTTGCAGCAGACCTGCTCACCAGACTAGTCGACAAAATCCCGGAAGAACAGGGGCAGCCAAGGCAGGACCCAAGGCAGAGCAGACGCAATGCCCACGGCTGCGATGATGAATGCCCCGGTGTCTGTCCGCTCATCCAAAGGGGCCGTGCGGTCTGCCCGGTATGCACAAAGCGTGCCGGAAACGGCAAGCAGCCAAGCAGGAATAAAGCCGAGGACGCCACACCACAACCATCCTGCATCGCTCAAGGGATAGAGCTTCTGCGCGGTCTCGACGAGAACAACGACAAGCCAGTGCAGGCTGCCCAGGAGGCAGATCAGAATGAATCGGGTTCGTTGGGTCGGGAGCGGCGACGGGGGCGGCAGCTTGTCCATCATGGCGTAGGCGCTATTGTGGAAGACACCCACCTTATCGACCCGCCAGCCCTGAACATGGGGCAGAGCTGACGCTTGGCCTCACGGACTCGAATCAGCTTGGCGTTTCGTCGCCGCGATGGCAAAGCTGTCTTGGGGGGGCACCTGCATTCATCAATCCCAAGGCGGTTTAGGCATCTCCCGCCCGTGCAGTCCGCATGACGCCCGCTCAGGCCAGCGCCGCCGCCCCGGCGAGGCAACTGACACTGGCCACCAGCGTCAGCTGCAGTCGCAGGGGCAGCCAAGCCTGCAGCTGATGGCGTGCGTACTGGACTCGGTCGACCGCATAGCAGGCCCAGAGCAAGGCCGCGATCAACACCAGCCCCAGGGCAGGGGCCAGCAGCAATGCCACCCAGCTCACGAGGCTGGGCAGAACACCCCAAATCAATGGAGCCATTGGAGCGGGCTGCGCATCGCGCATCACCAGGCCCCAGTGGATGGCCCCCAGAAAGCTGCAGATGGTGGCGCCGTAGCCCACAAGGGCCAGCGCGGCCAGCGGCCAGCTGATCGGTGGCGCCAGCCAAAGCGTTGCGGCCAGGCCAACAAACGGAATCAGCCCGCCGAAGCCCAACCTACGGGCCCAGAGCGAAGGGGCCGCCGCATCAGCCTTCATTCGCCTGCGTCCTGGCTCTCCGGTGTTCCAGGGGTTACGGGGCTGCTCGGGGCGGGGTGGCACATTTTTTCGCCGTCCCATTGCTGGCCACACCAGCAACGGCCTTCGGGGTCAATGATGCAGGTGCCGGTTCCGCAGCAGCGGGGGTCATCGTTCATTCGCAACTCCTGGAGTTCAAGTCGATGGGCCTCGCGCTGAAATTGAGTTCACTTCGCGAGCGGCCCCCTGGTGGTGAAGCTGGCATCGAGGGCAAGCAGCTGTGCCTTTCACGCGCGCAGCGCCACTTTTCTAGCAAAAGGTAATTATGACCATGAGTTCCCCGCCGAACGAGGTGGCCTTTTCGGCTTAGGCCCGTGCAGCCAAATGCCCCGCACTCAGGCGAGCGAATGACCTGTACGATGGGTACCAAGTTCAAACGAGGCCCAGGCTCGGCAGTATGCAGGGCACATAGTCATGCACCCATAGCCGCGTGCTGGCCCTCCACCGCACTTCAACCAGGACCCTGCCCATGCATCGTCTTCTGCTTCTTTTCACACTCGTCGCCATGCCCCTGCTCAGTCACGCCATCGAAGAACCCAAGTACGAGGTCATCAGGAAAATCGACAACGTGGAGTTGCGCCAGTACGCACCCTACGTCGTCGCCGAGGTGGTACTCGACGCCACAGCCGAAGAGGCCGGCAACCGGGCTTTCCCGATTCTGGCCGGCTACATCTTCGGCAAGAACAAGGGCGAGAAGAAGTTTGCGATGACCGCCCCTGTCACGCAATCGGCCGCGCCCGTGAAGCTGGAGATGACGGCACCGGTGACGCAGGCCGCAGTGCCCGGTGGCATGCAGGTGCAGTTCGTCTTACCCGCAAACGTGACGCTGGAGTCCGCCCCCGAGCCGGTGGACCCGCGGGTACAACTGCGCCTGGTGCCAGCCAGCCAGTGGGCGGCCATCCGCTACTCGGGCACCTGGTCGCAGGCCAACTACGACGAGCACCTGTCCAAGTTGAAGTCAATCTTGGCCGCTGCCGGGGTGAGCACTCAGGGCCAACCGGTGCTGGCGCGCTACAACGGCCCGATGACGCCGTGGTTCATGCGGCGCAATGAAATCTGGCTGGCGCTGCGGTGAGATCAGCGATACACATCGTCATGGTCGCTGACATGGATCAAGAGAATGTCCTTCTCTGTCACGATTAATTCCAGGTTGATTCGGTAGGCTCAGATCGCCCGCATCATCGAAGCACCGCAGGGCCCCTCGGCGAGGCGCTGGAGGAACCCGCTGCGCAATGCCTCAGACCTAGGCGTCAAGGTTGGCGACGGCGGCGCCAGAAACGGCTCTGCTCGATTGTTTGGGAACGGCGCGAGGCTTTCATTCTGGGGCCTGGGCTATGCGGTCGCTATGGATGACGAAACCGTCGGCACAATGGCGGGAACTGACACGAGCGTCGCAGTGCAGGGGCTCCGGGCGGTGCTGCCACGCAAAGCGTTGGCTGCACCGCAGCGGTCCCCTTCCCGAGGGTGTCGGCCAGCAGTTTTTTTCGGGCAGAATTATTTTCATTTGCAACAATGACAAACCAAGAAAAACTTACCGTATTGCTTCTGGAGAAGATCCAAGCCTCAGCGGCTTCGATACAGACACAATGGGCGAATCCGGTCGGGACAAAGACACGCCATTTTGTGATTGACGAATTGCTTGACCCAGCGATTTGTCAATCCATTTATGAGGCTTTTCCCAAAGACGGAAACGGCTTTTTCAATCGTGAGTCATTCCGCGAAAAGAAGAGAACATCTGCCGATTTGGGCGCATACGACAAAATATTGGCCGACATCACATACGCCTTCCAGGATGCCCGCGTAGTAGATTTGATATCCAAGATCGTCGGGTTTGAGCGAATCGAGCCGGATCCGAAGCTTTATGCGGGCGGGCTCTCCATGATGTTCCCCGGCGACTTCCTGAATCCGCACATTGACAACAGCCACGATGGCGATAGGCAGAGATACCGCCGACTCAATCTTTTATATTATGTTTCGCCGGACTGGAAGATTGAAAACGGCGGCAACTTCGAACTCTGGGACGAAGAGCGGGAAAAGCAGATAACCCTCACGGCACATACCAACCGACTACTGGTCATGGAGACCAACAAAACAAGTTGGCACTCGGTGAGTCCTGTTGAAGTGGACAGGCCTAGGTGCTGCGTGTCCAACTACTATTTTTCAGTCGACTCCCCTGATTTAACTGAATATTTCCACGTAACCTCATTCACCGGCAGACCGGACGAAAAAATAAAAAGAGCCGTGGGCGTTGCTGACAATGCCTTGAGAAACCTCGTCTCTAGAACCTTCAAGGTCGGACGAGGAAAAAACCTAGTCAACAAGGGCAAGAACTAAGCTCGATTAAGGCCAGAGCGGAGCCTGTTCAGGCCTCTTCACCACCTGCCTAAGCGCCGTCCCACTGGTATGGGAGCAATATCTCCACCGGCCCGTCTGCATGGAGGGCCCGCACGATGGCATCGCCGTACTCGCCGTAAGGCACCCGAATGCCCGTGAGCCAAGGGGCCACCCAGGTGTTGAGCGGGCTGTGATCGAAACCCACCAGCCGAACCTGCTCCAGCAGGTCGGGATGGTTCTCTCGCAGGCAACGGTGGGCCCCATAGGCAATCAGGTCGCTGGTGCAGAACACGGCCACCGGTGGGCGCTTCAGGGCCATCACCTTGCGCATGCCCTCAAAGCCGATCTCGAGGTGTGACAGGCCCGGTCCGGTGCGGATACAGGCCTTCTCTAGCGGCTGGCCCAGCGAGCGACAGGCACCCAGAAATCCGTCGACGCGCTCCCGTGTTGCCGAGGATCGGACGTCACCGTGCAGCAGTGCCAGCTTGCCCGGGCAATGGTCGGCCATCCACTGCGCGACCGTCTGAACGGCCGCGAGGTTGTCGATGCCCACGAAGCGAGCCTGGGACAGCGGGACCGGCGAGCGTCGGTTGACGAACACCAGTTGCCCGGGTCGCTGTGCCAGGCGCGCCAGCTGCGGGCTGTCTACCGCGCCGAGCAGCACCAGGCCGCGGGCATAGTGGGAAGTCATCTCCAGCAGGTATTCGTCCTGAAGCTCTGGCTGGTCGTGGGTGTCGCACAGCACCATCACATAGCCCGCCTTGCGCAGGGCCACCTCCGCCGCGGCGGCGATCGCGGCCATGGAGGGGTTGGCGAGGTTGGAGGCCAGCACCGCCACCAGCCGGCTTTGCCCGCTGCGCAGTGAACGTCCCGCCACCGTGGGCCGATAGCCCAGGTTGGCCACGGCCTGCATCACGCGGTCTTGGGTGGCGGCCGAAAATTTGCTGGAGACCCCGTTGATCACCCGAGAGACGGTGGCGATCGACACCCCCGCGCGGGCTGCCACCTCGGCGATGGACACCGGCCCCTGCGAAGGTAAGTCTGCGTCGGGCAATGGCGGCAAAGGGCGTGGCAAGAGATGGATTTTGTGGATCAGGGTTTCCAATTATTGCCATTTGGTGAGAGCGAATTCCAGAATAGGGTAATCGTTTACCCAGTCTTATTGCGATTCCCGTTTCCCTTTCCCGTCCCCTTGACCCCTTCCAACCCAAGCAGGAGATGCTCATGAAACTCAAATCGGTATTGCAAACGGTGGCCCTGGCCACCTCGCTGGTCCTTGGCGGTCACGCCAAGGCACAGGAGCTCGTGGTGTGGCACGACCTCGGAGAAAACGGCATCAAGTGGTTCCAGGCCCTGAGCACGGAGTTCGCCAAGACCCGGCCTGGTGTGACCGTTCGCTCGATCAACTACCCCACGGACCAGTGGTTCGGTCGATCCATCTCGGCCATCAACACCAACACCGCCCCAGACCTGATCTTCAACAACTATGAGCGCGTGATCCGCGTGGCCGACCAGACCAACAAGCTGGTCGATCTGCGGCCGGTGCTGGCCACCGTGACGGACAAGGCCTTCCTCAGCGAGGACGATCTGCGCGTGGCGACGCATGCCAACAAGATGATCATCCTGCCCATTCAGCGGGTGCAGATGGGTTTTGGCGTGCGCAAGAGCTGGCTGGACAAGGTCGGCGAGAAGTTCCCGGCGACCTGGGCCGATGTGCAGCGCATTTCCGTCAAGTTCCGTGACAACGATCCGGATGGCGATGGTCGCGCCAACACCTTTGGCATGGGCCTGCAGGCGGCCAAGCCGCGCGACCTGATTCACATGATCGACCTGTTCATGTTCGGATCGGGTCTGCGCCACACATTGATCGACCCGCAAGGCCGCATCGTGGTTGACGAGCCGGCACGGGCCAAGGTGCTCGAGGAGGTGCTCAAGGCCTACACCGAGTACCGCTACACACCGCCGGACACCATCAACCACTCCTTTGCGGAGATGTATCAGGTGATTGAGGGCGGCAAGGCCGGCATGTTCCGGGTGGGCGACTGGAACGTGAAGAAGTGGGACCAGGCCTCGGTGCTGGGCGGCGACTTCCTGATCGGCCCCTGGCCCGCCTTTGACGGTCGCAAGAACTCGGTGGTCATTGGTGGCATGCGCGGCGTGGCCGTGCCCGAGAATTCTCCCAACCGGGCGATCGCCATCGAGTTCGCCAAGTTCATGCTGACCAAGCCGGCCCAGCAGGCCTCGCTGGACAATGTGGGCTCCGGAGTGCGCAAGGACCTGGACACCAATGGCCTGTCGGAGCGTCAGAAGCAGTTCGCCGCATCGAACTGGACCCTCGCCGCCTACGACTTCCCGGAAGCGGTCCATGCCTTCTACCCGGAGCTCGAGGCTGCCTACCATCGCAAGCTGATGGGCGCACTGGCCAAGCCCCCGGCCAACTGGAAGGCCTTCATCACCGAGACGGCCAACGAAATGCGTGAACTGTCCGCCCGTCTGGCCAGCGCACGCAAGTAAGCGGACCCCACATCATGGCAGATGTCCAGCTTCATTCGGTCAGCAAGTCCTATGACGGCCGACAACTGGCCGTTCAGGAGGTGTCGCTGCACATCCCGGATGGTGAGCTGGCGGTCTTTGTCGGGCCCTCCGGATGTGGCAAATCCTCCCTGCTTCGGATGATTGCAGGGCTGGAGGGCATCACGGACGGAGAGGTCCGGATCGACGGGCAGCGTGTCAACGACAAGCCCGCCCGCGAGCGTGACATCGCCATGGTGTTCCAAGACTACGCCCTCTACCCCCACAAGACGGTGTGGGAGAACATGGCTTTCGGGTTGAAGCTGCGGCGCACCCCGGAGCCCGAGATCCGCAAGCGGGTTGGCGAGGCGGCGCAATTGCTGCAGATCGAACATCTGCTCGAACGCAAGCCCGCCGGGCTCTCCGGGGGCCAGCGCCAGCGCGTGGCCATCGGACGGGCCATCGTGCGCCAGCCCAAGGTGTTTCTTTTCGATGAGCCGCTGTCCAACCTCGATGCGCAGTTGCGCACCGAGATGCGCGCGGAGATCAAGCGGCTGCACCAGCGCCTGGGCGCGACCATCATCTACGTCACGCACGATCAGGTCGAGGCCATGACCCTGGCCGACCGAATCGCGGTGCTGCATGCTGGCCGGCTTCAGCAGTACGACACGCCCACGCGCATCTACCGCGAGCCACAAAATTTGTTCGTGGCTGGCTTTATGGGCTCGCCGCCGATGAACCGGCTCAAGGCCAGCATCGAGCCCGACGCCATTGACTGGGGCGACGGCGTGCGTTGGGTGCGCCCTGCTTCCGGCCTGCCCGACTTGCCCGAGCACACCCCGCTGGTGCTGGGTATCCGCCCCGAGCATGTGAGGCTGGGTACGGCCGGCGATGGAGCGCTGCAGGGCCAGGGCATCGTTCAGATGCTCGAACCGCTGGGCGCCGAGACGCTGGTCACCCTGGCCATTGGCACGCAATCACTCATTTGCCGGGCGGATGCCGACATCGCCGTGAAACCGGGCGACACGCTGTCGGTCTCGCTGGACCTGCGGCAGTTGCAGGCCTTCCAGGTCGGGACGGGGGAGCGCTGGTGAGGGACCGGCCGGCGTTCCGGACGGAGCGGCTGCCCATCGGGGTGTTCTGGTGGTTTATTGCGCCCTTTGCGCTGCTCACCATCGTCTTTGGTGTCTGGCCCATCGCTTTGGCGATACAGACCTCGTTCACCGAATCTTCCACCGCCTTGCAGACGCAGGCCAAGTGGGTGGGCTGGGCCAACTACCTGGCCCTGTGGTCGGATCCGGTGTTCATGAAGTCGCTGTGGCGGACCCTGCTCTATACCGGTCTGGCAGTGGCCAGCACCATTGCCTGCGCACTGCTCTACGCAATGCTGCTGCATTCGGCCTGGCTTGGCCGGGGCAAGCTGTTTTTCAAGGTGGCCATCTTCATGCCCGTGGTGGCGCCCGACATTGCCGGCTACGTGGTGTGGCGCTGGCTCTACGACCAGAGCTTTGGCGCCATCAACACGGCGCTGGAAGCCTTGGGCCTGCCTCTCTTTGGCGGCATCGCATCGGTCTCGACCGTACTGACCGCCGTGCTCGTTGCCGAACTCTGGCATCACGTGGGCTTTTACGTGATCATTTTCCTGGCCAATCTGGCGCTGTGCGACAAGGGGCAGAGCGAGGCCGCCCAAATTGATGGGGCCAACGCCTGGCAGCATTTTTGGCATGTGCTGCTGCCCCAGTTGCGCCCCGCGCTGCTGGTCAATTCGGTGTACGCCCTGATTCAGTACCTCAAGACCTTCACGGTAGTTGCCGTCATGACCAAGGGCGGCCCCAACGAGAGCACGAATTTCGTGAGCTATTACGCCTACCAGCTCTTTGACCAGGGGCGTTATGGTGAGGCCACAGCCATGGCGACGGTGCTGTTTGCGCTGGTGCTGCTGCTGGCCGGGGTGGCCATGCGGCTGCAGACGCAGAGAGGGGCAGGCGCATGAGCCGGGGATCGCCGCTGCTCAAGGTGCTGGCGTATGCCACGGCCATTTTGGTGAGCCTGCTCTGTCTGTACCCCTTCTTCTGGATGCTGGTCAGCGCGTTTCGAACCAGCAAGGCCATTCTGGCTGCGCCGCTGCGTCCCTGGCCCGAGAACTTTTCCCTCGCGGTGTTCTCTGACCTGGCCCAGATTGGCGGCACGCCCCTGTGGGTCTATGCCGGCAACTCGGTGCTGATCACCACCGTCTCGACGATGCTCAGCGTGGTGATCACGGCGCTGGGGGCCTACGCCCTGGTGCGGCGCCCGGACTTCTGGCTGTTCAAGGCCCTGCGCATGGGGTTCATGGCCACCATCATGTACCCCTACATGCTGCTGGTGATTCCGGTGTACCTGGTGATGTTCAAAATCGGACTCCTGGGCAGCTATGCGGGCATCGTGCTGTTTCTGGCCGTGGGCCCGATCCAGTTCTTTTTGTTCGAGCAGTTCTTTCGCACCCTCCCCCGCTCAGTGTTGGAAGCGGCGGTGGTAGACGGGGCCACCGAGCGTCAGATCTTGTTTCAAGTGGTGATGCCCATGGCTGCACCGGCGGTGGCCACCGCCTCCATCATCACCTTCTTGCTGAACTGGTCGCAATGGCTGCCGGTGCTGGTGGTCTCCAAGTCCCCGGCCACCTACACGCTGCCTGTGGCGCTGATGAACCTCAACGGCGAGCTCGGTGTGAACTTCCAGGGGATCATGGCCCTTTCCGCCATGACCACCCTCCCGGTGATCCTCTTCTTTCTCCTGGCGCAGCGCCGGGTGATGGCCGGCATGACTGCCGGTGCCGTCAAGGGCTGAAACATGAACCGACCCACAGGCCCTGAACCCAGCTACTCTGACCTGGCCCTTCAAGCGGGCATCACATCGGCGCGTCTGCGCAGCCTGCAATGGCTAGCCGAGATGCAGGCCCCCGGGCAGCCCGAGGGGGTCAGTCGTATCAGCGTAGCCCAGGACACCGTCCGCTGGCCCGGCATGCTGCTGCCCGGTACCTACAACGCCGTGATGGCGCGCGAGCTCCTGGGCGACTTGGCATGCTGGAGCGATGACCGGCGCCAGGCGCTGGCGGCCTGGCTCGAGAGTCACCGCAGGGCCGATGGCGTCTTTCGCATCCCGGGGATGACCGACGATGCCGTTTTCAAGAAGCCCCGGCTCAGCGACACCTGGGAGTACATCGACTTCCACGTCAGCAACTACTGCCAGGGGGCGGTGCAGGCGCTGTGCCCCACGCGGCCGCCCCTCCTGGACTTTGCCCGCCCGTTTCTCGAACCCTTGCACCTGAAAGCCTGGCTGAGCGAGCGCGACCTGCGCGACCCCTGGCAAGAGGGCAACAACATCGTGAACCTGGGAAGCTTCCTGCTGGGACTGGCTGCGCAGGGCGATGCCGAGGCTGAGGCCGTCCATCGAGCCCTGGACCTGCTCTTTGCCTGGCATGACCGCCTGCAAGAGCCCTCCACCGGCTTCTGGGGCGTGGGCCAGGCCCACGATGCCACGGCCCTGCTGCACGCCATGGCGGGCTCCATGCACAACTACCACCTCTGGTACGCCACCGGGCGGCCCCTGCCCTACCAAGAGCGCGCCATTGACTACGCGCTCTCCTGCCCGCCCACCATCCACAGTGCCTGCATCGATGTGGACCTGATCGACCTGCTGACCCACGGCCATGCCTGCCTGGACTATCGCAGGCCGGAAATTGAGGAGTGGCTGCGCAAGTTGCTGGTACCCTTGCTGGATCTGCAGGCTGATGACGGGGGCTTTCCGGATGAACCCGCGCGGGCGGGCCAGGCACCGCGCAGGCAGGACGGTTGGGTGGGCGGCTATAGCGAACCCCAGGGCCTGTCCAACACTTTTTCCACCTGGTTCCGCTGGATTGCCATCGCCATGGCGGCGCGCTGCCTCTGGCCCGACTGGCAGGCCTTCGAGGGCGGCTGGCGCTTCCGTCGCATGGTCGGTATCGGCTACGCCTTGCAACCCTCCCCCAGCGGTATCCACGCATGACAGACGCTACGAAGGACCCCTTCCACCACCTGCACGACGAAGGCTACTTGGCCGCCTACGACGGGCCGCGCTTGGAGGCGGACACGCTGGTGGCTTTGGCGGACCGACCCCGCAGCAGTCTGGCGGGTGCATGGCACTTCACGCTGGACCTTTTTGATGAGGGCCTGCGACAGAAGTGGTTTGCGCTGGAGCCCGTGCCGCCGAACGCATGGACCCACCCGCGGGATTACGACCCCTATGCGGGCCAGACCCTGGAGGTACCCAGCAACTGGTCCATGCACAAGCCCGAGTGGCTGCACTTTGAAGGCGGCGGCTGGTACACCCGGATCATTGACCATGTGCCCGATCCGCAGCGCCCGGTCACCGTCTTGCGCGTAGGCGCGGCCAACTACCAGTCGCGCATCTTTCTCAATGGCCGATTCATGGGCACCCACCTGGGCGCATCCACGCCGTTTTGTGTGGACCTCAGCGCCGGTCTCCAGCCCGGGCCCAACCGCTTGCAGATCCAGGTGGACAACCGGCGCGAACTCGAACGCGTGCCCATGCGGCACTTTGACTGGTTCAACCATGGCGGCATCTACCGCGAGGTGGATCTGCTGCGCTTGCCGGCCGTTCATATTCGCAGCGCCCAGGCCGACTGGACGCCGTCTTGGGGTCTGCGCGTGCGCATCCGCCTCAGCGAGGCGGTCGACACGCTGGCGCACTGCCACATTGAAGCGCTAGGCGTGCACCTGGAAATACCGGTGCGAGGTGGCGAGGGCCAGGCGAGCGTGGCCTGCAGCCCGCGCCTGTGGTCTCCTGAGGACCCTCACCTCTACGCAGTGCGCTTTGAATGCGGTGGCGACCAGCTCAATGAGCGCATCGGACTGCGGCACATCGCCGTCTCGGGTACACAGATCCTGCTCAATGGCCAGCCTCTTTTTTTGCGGGGCATCTGCGTGCATGAAGACGACTTGCTTCTCGGCAAGGTCTCCACCGAAGCCGATGTGCGTCGCCGCTTTGATGACGCGCGGGCCATGGGCTGCAACTTCCTGCGGCTGTCGCACTACCCGCATCACGAGCATGTAGCCCGCATCGCCGACGAGGTTGGCATGCTGCTGTGGGAAGAAATTCCGGTGTACTGGGCCATCGACTTTGCCAACCCGCGGACCCTGGCCGATGCGAAGAACCAGTTGTACGAGCTGATCTTGCGCGACGCCAATCGCGCCAGCGTGATCTTCTGGGGCGTGGGCAATGAAAACGAGGACAGCGATGCCCGCCTGGGCTTTATGCGAGCGCTCGCGCAGGCGGCTCGCGCGTGGGACCCCAGCCGCCTGATCAGCGCCGCCTGCCTGATCAACCGCGAGCACTTTCGCATCGAGGACCGTCTGGCCCAGCACCTCGATGTGATCGGCATCAACGAATACTTCGGCTGGTACGAGCCGGGTTTTGAGGGGCTGCAACGCCTGTTGAACAACTCGAACCCCGACCGGCCTGTGCTCATCACCGAGACTGGCGCCGACGCCCAGGCCGGCCACCATGGCCGGGAGGACGAGCTCTTCACAGAGGAGTGCCAGGCCCGCATCCTGAGCGAGCAGGTGCGCATCAGCGCGGCCAAGCCCTACATTTGCGGCATTGCGCCCTGGCTGCTGTACGACTTTCGCTCTGAGCGCAGGCACACCCTCTTCAATGGGGGCTTCAATCGCAAGGGAGTGATTGCCGAGGACAAACGCACCCGCAAGCTCGGCTTCCATGCCCTCGCGGAGAGCTACAGCCGCTGCAGGACCTAGGCCAGCAGCCTCAAATTCACGACCGCCAGGGTCGGATGAGCCGTGCGCTCTCTTCGGCCGATTGGCCGATCAGCGGCCCTGTCCGAAGGCGTAGGTCACCCCGACGCGTACCGCGTTCATGTGCAGACCGTTGTTTGCCAAACGGCCCTGAACGCTGGTGTAGCTGCCCTGAGCGCCGCCCCGGGCATCCGGAAAGCGAAAGGTCTCATCACGAAACCGCGTATGCAGGTACTCCGCTCGCAATGACCACACCCGTCCGAGCCGCCACTGCGCCCCCGCGCCCAAGGCGTGGCCAATGCGATTCTGGCGGTCGGTTTCGCTGAACCTGACCTCCGTGAGGTTGGTCACCCCATTGGCCTGGTACTGGGTGCGCGTCGCCTTCTCGGACGAGAACGCCAGACCGCCCGTGCCATAAATCAATGCGTCACCCAAAGACCAGCCGGCCAGCAGCCGCGTCGTGGCCTGCCACGGTGCGTCGTATTGGAGCGTCGCACTGGGCTGGCCCCAAAAGACGCCTGATGTATTGTAATTGCCGTTGCGGGATTGGTGGCCAAGCCTTGCAACATCGGCCTCAAGACCGACGATCAGGCCGGACTCGAGGCGCTTGCGAAGGCCCATGTGAATGCCCAAGCCGCTGGCGCTATCGCGCAGGCTCTGTGCCGATTCTGCTTGTGAATTGCCCCCCACTGTGCCATCTGCTCTCGTGGTTGCCCCGCTGATCACGCTGTGAGAAGCTGATGCAGTCACGCCGGCGTAGGGGCCTGCCCACGGGTCCTCTGCACGGGCTTGGGCTGTGCACATGGTGGCCAGGGCGAGGAGCGCCCAGCGGCTGATGGCGCGCGCGTGATTTGTTATTTGGTGATCAGGCATATTTACTCCCACTCAATGGTCGCCGGCGGCTTGGAGCTCACGTCATAGGTCACGCGGTTGATGCCCCGCACCTCGTTGATGATCCGTCCCGACACCTTCTTCAATAGCGCGTAGGGCAGTTCCGCCCAGTCGGCGGTCATGAAGTCGCTGGTTTGCACCGCGCGCAGGGCCACCACATAGTCGTAGGTGCGGCCGTCGCCCATCACGCCCACGCTTTTCACCGGTAAGAAGACGGTGAAGGCCTGGCTGGTCAGGTCGTACCAGCTCTTGCCGGTCGAGGCGTCGGCATGGTTGCGAAGCTCCTCGATGAAGATGGCGTCGGCCCGGCGCAGCAGGTCGGCGTATTCCTTCTTCACCTCACCCAATATGCGCACGCCCAGACCCGGTCCGGGAAAAGGATGGCGGTACACCATTTCCGGCGGCAGGCCCAGGGCCACGCCCAGCTCACGCACTTCGTCCTTGAAGAGGTCGCGCAGCGGCTCCAGGAGCTTGAGGCCCAACTGCTCGGGCAAGCCGCCCACGTTGTGGTGGCTCTTGATGGTGACGGCCTTCTTGCTCTTGGCGCCGCCACTTTCGATCACGTCGGGGTAGATGGTGCCTTGAGCCAGGAACGTCGCCCCTTTGACGGCCGGTCGGCCGTCAACTCCCGATGCCTTGCCGCCCGAGCCTGCCTTGAGCTTGGCCGCCTCGGCCTTGAACACATCGACAAACAGGCCGCCAATGATCTTGCGTTTTTGCTCTGGCTCGCTCACGCCGGCCAGCTTGCCGAGGAACAGCTCGCTGGCATCGACGCGGATGACCTTGGCGTGCAGCTTGCCGGCAAACATGTCCATCACCATGTCGCCTTCGTTCAGGCGCAAGAGGCCATGGTCGACGAACACGCAGGTGAGCTGGTCGCCGATGGCGCGGTGAATCAGGGCCGCCGCCACCGAAGAATCGACGCCGCCAGACAGGCCCAAAATCACTTCTTCATCTCCCACCTGCTCGCGGATCTTGCGCACCGCCTCTTCAACATGGCCCGTCATCACCCAGTCGGGGCTGGCCTGGCAGATGTTCAAGACGAATCGCTCCAGGATGGCGTGGCCCTGTACCGTGTGCGTGACCTCGGGGTGGAACTGCACCGCGTAAAAACGCCGGGCCTCGTCGGCCATGCCGGCAATCGCGCAAGCGGGGGTCGAGGCCATGACCTTGAAGCCTTCGGGCATTTGGGTGA
>JAURKV010000215.1 GCA_030831585.1 Ramlibacter sp.
CTGCCGGCTCCTGCGCAAGGCCCAAGGGATCGGCACTCAGGTCGTGGTTACCGGGGAGCCTCAGGACCTGGCCGCTTTAGACCAAGCACTTTGGACCTTCGCGCCCCAGGACTTTGTGCCTCACGCGGTGCTCGGCGTGGCACCGTCCCTGGTGGTGGCGCGTTCTTCCATCGTGCTGGCTGAGCATCCCTTGGCGGCCGGACCCCGTGCACTTCTGGTCAACCTCCGAGGGGCCGTGCCCGAAGGTTTTGACCAGTTTGCCCGCCTCTTCGAGCTGGTGTCCGCCGAGGCGGCCGACTTGGCTGCCGCCCGTGATCGCTGGAAGCACTACAAGGCCCAGGGATATAGCGTCGAGAAGCACGACGTCCTGGCTAGCTGACTTGGGCTTACCTGGGGCTGCCGCGAGCGGAGATGCTGCCTCGGGAAAATCCCAGCCTTTCCTTGTTTGTGGGCTTCACCCCTGCCTGAAATTTGCGCTATGGTTCGCGGGTGAAGGTCGTGACATGATCTCAACCATTTCTCAAGAGCAACATGGAGTCTTTATCCCTATGAACCAGCAGCTAAAACTCTCCGTCACCGCACTGGCCCTGGCCTTCGGTGGTTTCGCGTCCGCTCAGGACGTGCAGGTTGTCAAGATCGGCCACGTCGCCCCGGTCTCCGGTGCCCAGGCCCACTACGGCAAGGACAACGAGAACGGCGTGCGCATGGCCCTCGAGGACATCAACGCACAGAACATCACCATCGGGGGCAAGAAAGTCCGCTTCGAGATCCAGGCCGAAGACGACGCCGCCGACCCGAAGCAGGGAACCGCTGCCGCTCAGAAGCTGTGCGACGCCAAGGTTGCTGGCGTGGTGGGGCACCTCAACTCCGGCACCACCATTCCCGCCTCCAAGGTCTACAACGACTGCGGCATCCCCCATGTCACCGGCGCGGCGACCAACCCCAACCTGACCAAGCCCAAGTACGACACCACCTTCCGCATCATCGCCAACGATGACGCGCTCGGCGCTGCCCTGGCCAATTACGCTGCCAAGACCCTCAAGCTCAAGAAGGTTGCCGTCATCGACGACCGCACGGCCTACGGACAGGGCGTGGCCGAGGTGTTCAAGCGCGTGGCCAAGGCCAACGGCATGCAGATCGTTGACGAGCAATTCACCAACGACAAAGCTACCGACTTTATGGCCATCCTGACCGCCATCAAGGCCAAGGCCCCCGACAGCGTCTTCTATGGCGGCATGGACCCGCAAGCTGGTCCGATGCTGCGCCAGATGGAGCAACTGGGCATGGGCAAGGTGAAGTACTTTGGCGGCGACGGCATCTGCACCTCCGAGATCGCTAAGCTAGCCGCCGGCGCCAAGACGCTAGAGAACGTGGTCTGTGCCGAAGGCGGTGCCTCGCTGGCCAAGATGCCTGGCGGCACGGCCTGGAAGAAGCGCTACGACGAGAAGTACCCTGGCCAGTTCCAGGTCTATAGCCCCTACACCTATGACGCGACCTTCGTGCTGGTCGACGCCATGAAGCGGGCCAACTCCATCGACCCCAAGAAGTACATCCCCGAGCTCAAGAAAAGCAACTTCAAGGGCGTGACCTCCACCATCGCCTTCGAGGCCAATGGCGAGATCAAGAACCCGGCGTCCACCTTGTACGTCTACAAAGACGGCAAGAAGACCCCGCTCTGATCCGCTCTGCTTGTTACAGTGAAAAGGGCCTCCTTTGGAGGCCCTTTTTCTTGGTCATGTTGGACATGGCGCACCATCGCTCATCGTGATCCTTACGCGGTTTGTCCCTCCGAAAGCCGCACCATGGCAACCAGGCTGTCGATCTCCGGCGCATTGCCTCGCAGGTTTTTTGCATAGCGAAGTTGCAAGTACATGGGGTCGATTTCAACATCCAGTTCGACCATCGTCCCAGCGGCCAGATCAGATTGCGCGCTGCGCAGCATCATCACGCTGATGCCCATGCCGGCCAGCACCATCTCGCGCAACATCGTTGTTTCCTGGGCCTGAGAACGGATCGTCAAGGGAGGAACACCCGCGGCCCGCAGCATGCTGGCCACCGTGCGCCCGAAATACGAATTACGGTAGGCCGCCACAAAGGGGTGCTGTGCAAGTGTTTCGGGCGAAATTCGCGTCTGGCCCGCCAGGGGGTGGTCCGGCTTGGCGATGAAGGCAAGGCGGTACCAGCCGAGCGGCTCGGTCGGCAGATCAGGCACCTCGCCGTTGCTCAGCACGAAACTCAGGTCCACGGCGCCACTCTTGAACAGTGCCTGCACTTCTTCGAATGTGCCGGTATGCGCGATCAGTTCGACGTGCGGATAACTTGCTGAGAAGGCCTCCAGCGGCTTTCGAAGGACGCTGGTGGCAGAACGCTGGGATGCAAACCGCAGCCGGGTGGTCGCCTGGCCCAACTGGGTGGACAGGTTCTCTGCTCTCTCCAAAGTATCGAGGGCATAGGCATAAAGTGTGCGCCCGGAGTCTGTCAGGCGAGGGGCCCTGCCAGGCACGCGCTCAAAGAGTGGCCCACGCACGCTTTTCTCTAGCGCGCGGATATGGGCGCTGACCGACGGTTGCGAAACATTCAGCGCCGAAGCAGCTGCGCTGAACCCGGCGTTATCCACAACCGCAACGAACACCGCCAGCCTTCGAGGCGTGGCATGCAGCATCACATGTCCCCTTGAACCGAACCCATAGTCATTTTACTACGCACCCATAACCACCCGACCCGTTGCCTGCAGCGCCGCATCGCGCTCCAATGATCATAGGAAATACAACAGCAGGAGACATATGACTACCTCAAACACGATGACCCGCCGACAGGTGGGCCGCGTCGCCATCGCAGCGGGCATGGCTGCTGCAACTGGGAGCGCCTTGGCACAGGCATGGCCCAGCAAGACCATACGTATTGTCTATCCCTACGCGGGCGGCGGTGTCGGTGACGCCATTTTCAGGCTGCTCGAGCAAGGTCTGGAGCAGCGGTTCAAGCAGGCCTTCTTCATCGAGAACAAGGCCGGCGCAGGGGGAAATATCGGCACCGGCGATGTGGTGCGTGCGGCGCCCGACGGCCACACCTTTTTGCTGGCACCCACAGGCAACTACTCTGTCAACCAACATCTGTTCAAACTGGGCTACGACCCCCTGGCCCAGCTCGACCCGGTGGTCGCCCTCGCAGACGCGCCGCTGTTGGTGGTGGTCTCTCCGGGGGTGACTGCGACCTCGCTGAAGCAACTGTCTGACCAGGTACGCGCCAACGGCAGTCGGTTCAACTACGGCTCTCCCGGTGCCGGTTCGCCGTCCCATCTCGCGGGCGCCTCGTTCTCGCTGATGCATGGCAATGCGGTGGAGCACATCAGCTTTCGGGGTACAGCCCCGATGACGCAATCCATGTTGGCCAACGAGGTGCAAATGGCTTTCCCGACCCTCTTGGCCGTGGGAGCGCAGGTCAAAGCTGGAAAGCTGCGTCCGCTGGCTGTGTTGTCCAAGCAGCGCATTCCGGAGCTCCCCGACGTCCCGACTGCGGCCGAGGCCGGCTTCCCAGATTTGCTGTTCGGCAACTGGTGGGTGCTGTCCGCCCCCAAGGGAACGGACCCGGCCGTGATCAACCGAGTGAGCACCGAGATCCGCCAACTCATGGCCGACCCGGAGATCAAGCGCAAGCTGGTGGACATGGGCCAAGTACCGCTGGCGTACGGCCCCACCGAAACGGCCGCCTTCATGCGTGCCGAATCGACGAAATACAAGACCCTCATCGAGCGTTCAGGCATCCGGCTCGACCCCCAGTAAAGCAGGCAGAAAGAGTCCCACATGAATTCCATCGGCGTCGATATCGGCGGCACATTCACCGATCTGGTTGGTTACCGTGATGGCACGCTGATCATCTCCAAAACGCTCACCACACCGGCCAATCCGACGCTGGGCGTGGCCAAGGCACTCGAGCTCGCCAATACCCGTCTGCAAGATCTCGACGAGTTCTTGCATGGCACGACGATCGCCATCAACACGGTGCTCGAACGCAAGGGCGACAAGACGGCGCTGCTCACCACCGAGGGGTTTCGTGACGTCTATGAGATCGCCCGAGGAAACCGGCCCGATGCTTTTGACATTGGCTTTCAGCGCGCAGAGCCGCTGGTGCCGCGCCATCTGCGATTTGAGGCGCGGGAGCGGCTCGACGCACGGGGTGAGGTGCTGACACCGCTCGATGAAGCGTCCGTGCGCGCCGTGGGACGGAAGGTTCTCGCCGAGGGCATCAGCGCGATTGCAGTGTGCTTCTTGCACTCGTATGCCAACCCGGCGCACGAAGCCGCCGCTGGCAAGATTCTGCGCGAGATGTGCCCCGATCTGTTTGTGACGCTCTCGCACGAGATCCTGCGCGAATTCCGCGAGTACGAGCGCACGTCCACTACCGTCCTCAATGCCTATGTGGGACCGCGCGTGGCCAAGTACCTAAAAACCTTAGAGACTCACATGGGTGAGAACGGCTTCGATGGTGCCATCCACATCGTGCGTTCCAACGGCGGCAGCATGTCGCTGACCCACGCGGCGGTTGAACCGGTCTCGATGATGGAGTCGGGCCCGGTGGCCGGCATGATCGGCGCCGGCGCTGTCGCCAAGTTGCTGGGCATTCGCCAGGCCATCGGTTTCGATATGGGCGGCACCACGGCCAAAGCCACGCTGATCACCGACGGCGTGCCCGGCATCGAAGAGGGCTACTACATCGGCGGTTATGCCACCGGACAGCCGATGCAGCTGCCTGTGGTGGCGATCGTCGAAGTCGGCACCGGTGGCGGCAGCATTGCCTGGCGCGACGGATCAGGGGGCATCCACGTGGGCCCGCAAAGCGCGGGTTCGGACCCCGGCCCGGTCTGTTACGGCGGCGGCGGCTCGGAGCCCACCATCACCGATGCCAATCTGATCCTGGGCCGGCTCAACCCCA
>JAURKV010000216.1 GCA_030831585.1 Ramlibacter sp.
ACCGATTTCCCCTATGACATGGAGGAGTCGCAAATCGTGGACTTCGTGCACCGGGCAGGGCTCAATACCGAGGACACCCAGGCCATCCTGGGGCTCAATGCAGCGCGTCTGCTCGGAATTGACCCCCATAACGCGATGCTGCGCGCCCGCGCAGCGCTGAGCGGCAGTTCTTCGGCCTAAGCACCGCCTTGCACGAGGTTCGACTGCGCAATCGCGCGGTCGACCATCTGGGCTGCCAGGCCGACGTAGTTAGCGGGGTCGGTCAATCGGTCCAGCGCGGCACGATCAAGGTGCTGCGTGACCGAGGGCATGGCCGCCAATGCGTCTAGCAGGGTACCGCCCTGCGTGTTGACGGTGCGGCAGGCGTCATACACCAGGTCATGGGCTTCCTGGCGACCCACGATCGGGGCCAGGCCCATCATCACGGCCTCGGCCACGATCAGCCCCTGGCTGATGCCTAGGTTGTCGCGCATCTTGCGCGCATCGACCATCAACCCAGCAAGAACAAACTTGGCCTGATGCAAGGCGCCGGCCGCATGCACGAAGCTCTCGGGCAGCGCGACCCACTCAACCTGAAACGGTCCGGTGGCACGCTCGAAGTCCTGGATCATCGCGTCCACCATCAGCCCGGCGTGCTGGCGCACCACCTTGGCAGCCGCCAGCATCAGCTCGCTGGAAATCGGATTGCGCTTCTGCGGCATCGTGCTGCTCGCGCCGCGGCCTTTCACGAAGGGCTCCTGAAGTTCCCCGAACTCTGTCGAGGCCATGATCATCACGTCGACGGCAATCTTGCCCAGCGAGCCAGTGATCAGCGCCAGCAGATTGACGGTCTCGGCGAAGGCGTCCCGTGCCACGTGCCAGGTGGTGGCAGGGACAGCCAGGTTCAGCTCCTTGGCCAGGGCTTGCTGGACAGCGAAGCCCTGCGTCCCGAGGGAGGCCAGGGTGCCAGCCGCACCTGCGAAAGACACGACCTCCACGCGCGGACGCAACTGGGCCAGCCGCTGTTGATGGCGATCGAACATGGCCAGCCAGATCGCCACCTTGTAGCCGAAGGTCACGGGAAGCGCCTGCTGCAGGTGCGTCCGGCCAGCCATCGGCGTGTCGCGGTGCTTGGCGGCCAGGTCGGCCAGGATGCGACGCAGTTCGCGGATGTCGGCCTCAACGATGTCCAATGCCGCTCTGAGCTGCAGCACGACCGCCGTGTCCATGATGTCCTGCGTGGTCGCGCCCCAATGGAGGTAGCGCCCCGCCTCGCCGGCCATCTCGACCAACTGATGCAGCAGCGGGAGGATGGGAAATCCGACGAGTTCGGTTTCCTGGCCGAGCCGGTCGAAGTCGACACGGTCCAAGCGTGATTCGCGCTCGATCGCCACGGCCGCCTCGGCGGGAATGACGCCACAGACGGCCTCGGCCCTGGCCAGTGCCACCTCGACCTCAATGCAGCTGGCCATCAGGGCGCGATCCGAGAACACCCCGCGCATCTCGGGCGTGCCAAACGAATTGCGAAAGATGACCGAATCGATGACAGCAGTGGCGCCGCCCGCCGGCCCTGCCGAAGATACAGACGGCATGCCTGGATGGCTCATGGCGGCGCCCCTGTTGCAACAATGGGGCTGGGGTCAGTGGGAAGAATTTGCACCCGAAATCCGGCGCCTGTGGCCAGCTTAGGCGTCAATCAGCGCTGGCCCCGCTCTCACGGACCAAGCGCTCCCACTTGGCGTTCTCGGTTTGCAAAAAGGCCTCGAAAGCCGGCACGCTCATGACCATGGGTTCATCGGGTGCGATGGCGGTGCGGAATTCAGGTTCGGCGACGATCTTCGTCAACGCCCGACGCAGCGCATCCAGCACGGGCTGGGGCGTTCCCTGCGGCGCCATCACAGCGGTCCAGATCGTGACGTCGAAGCCGGGCACACCCAAGTCGGCCAAGGGCTGCCATTGCATCATCGTTTCAAAGCGACGCCGGCTGGTCGTGCCCAGCACACGTACCTTGCCAGTGTTCGCCAACTGCACATATTGGCTGGCGCCGTCCATCATGAAGTCCAGCCGACCGCCCATGAAATCGGTCGCCGCCGCGCTGGAGCCGCGGTAGGGGACATGCGTCAGCTCGATCCCCGCCATCTGCCCCAGCAAGACGGCACTCAGGTGGCTAGAACTGCCGATGCCCGATGAACCATAAGTCAACTTGCCCGGGTTGGCCTTGGCGAAGGCGATGAGTTGTTGCAGGTTGTTGAAGGGCTGTTCAGCCCGCACCGCCAGCACATTGGTTGAAGACTGGATGGGCCCCACAACCTGGAAGTCGGTGAGCGGCGTGCGCTTTTGCCGCTTGTACAGGTGCGGGTTGATGACCATGGTGCCCATGGTCGCGAACAACAGGGTGTATCCATCCCGCGGACTCTTGAGCACGCTGTCGACACCCACGTTGCCGCCCGCTCCGCTGATGTTCTCGACAACGAACGACTGGCCGAGTTCACGCGACAGCCGTTCGCCCGTGACCCGAGCCAGCTTGTCCAGTCCACTCCCTGCAGTGAAGGGTACGACGAGTCGGACCGTTCGCTCGGGATAAGACGCGTGCGCCGCAACAAGCGCTCCTGCAAAAAAGCCCCCCAGTACCAGACGCATCCACCGCATGCTCGTCTCCTGAATCGTTGTCGAATCTGTGACGATAGGGGGCCATCGGCGAAAACCAAAATTGTTCTGACGGATCGCAGATATTGGCGCCGCTTATTCGCAACCACGACCGCCGCAACCGCTGCGCTCAGCGCAGGCGCCATCAGCACTGCTTATCCGTTTCATTCAAGAGAATGATTTTCTGCAGGGGCCACGCTCCCCTATAGTCGCGCCGCACTATGGGTATGTCTATGGCGACCACGGGCTTCGATTCCATTTCTGATGCGCCCGTACTGATTGTCGGCGGTGGTATCTCGGGTCTCGCCCTGGGCATCGCCCTGCGCCGAGCCGGACAGACGGTTCATCTGGTGGAACTGAACCCGGCTTGGAATGTTTATGGTGTGGGCATCATCTTGCAGGCCAACGCCTTGCGGGCGCTGCACATGCTGGGCCTCTCCGAGGCCTGCATCGCGGCCGGCTATCCGTACTCGATGAGCCTGCATCACGAGGAGGACGGAAGCCCCCGGTCCGCCCGTCAAAAGCCCAGCCTGGCCAACGAAGGGTTGCCTGCATCCTGTGGGATCCTGCGGCCCGCGCTGCACAATCTGCTGCGCGATGCGGCGCTGGCCGCAGGCGTGCAGGTGCGGCTGGGAATCACGGTGGACGCCATTGGCGATGAGCCTGCAGCCGCCCATGTGCGGTTCAGCGATGGCAGCGAGGGGCGCTACGCGCTGGTGGTGGGGGCTGACGGGCTGCGCTCGAAGGTACGCGACTTGTGCTTTCCGCAGGCTCAGGCGCCGCGGTTCACCGGACAGGGCTGCTGGCGCTTCACCCTGCCGCGCGCCGAGCAGGTGCAAAGCGCCATGATGTACCACGGCCGCCAGGCACGGGTCGCGGGCCTGGTGCCGGTGTCTCGGGATGCGATGTACCTGCTGCTGCTGTCGGAAGAGCCCGGCAATCCTCGCCTGGCCGATGGCGATCTGCCGGATCTGCTGCGCGAGCGCTTGCAGCACTTCGGCGGGCTGATTCCTGCGGCTGCGCGGTACATGCCGGGCCCGCAAGACATCGTCTACCGCCCCCTGGAAACGCAGCTGGTGGCTCCGCCCTGGCACCGAGGCCGGGTGGTGCTGGCCGGCGACTCAGCCCATGCCACCACACCGCACATGGCACAAGGCGCCTCGATGGCGTTTGAAGATGCCGTGGTGCTTGCCGACTGCCTGGGCGCTCCCGGTTCGCTGGAGCAGGCCTTGCAGCGCTACACGGAGCGGCGATTTGAGCGCTGCCGCCGGGTGGTCGAAGCCTCGCTGCAGGTGGGACAGTGGCAAATGCGCCCTGAACCCGGCAGCGATCCCATGGCCTTGTTGCGAGACGTGGCCGCCGAACTGATGAAACCCGCATGACACTCGACGACACCCATGACCCCTCGCTGCAATGCTGGGTCGAATCGGCACAACACCATACCGACTTCCCGATCCAGAATTTGCCACTGGGCCGTTTTTGCACGGCGGACGGACTGATTCGCACGGGTGTGGCCATCGGTGACCATATCCTCGACCTGGAGCGCACGCTGGCTCTGGACCTGCTCGCCGGTGACGCCGCCGCTGCCGCCCTGCAGGCGCTCATGGCGCCTTTGTCGCTGAACGCAGACCAGCGCCGTGCGCTCAGGCGCGGCCTGTCCCGCCTGCTTGCCACCTCGGGGAGCGACCGGGTGCGGCGCCACGCCGCCGATTTGTTGCTAGCGCAATCCAGCGTGCGAATGGTGCTGCCAGCGACTGTCCAGGGCTTCACTGATTTCCAGGCCGGTATTCATCACACCTTGAACGGTCGGCGCCTGCGCGGCTCAGGCGCTGGCAGCCTGCCGGCCAACTACCACCAGGTGCCCATCGCCTACAACGGCCGCGCCTCTTCGGTGGTGGTATCGGGCACGCCCGTGCGCCGCCCCAGGGGCCAGATCAAGGATGCTGAGGGCGTGACCTATCGGCCGACACGGCAGCTGGATATTGAGCTGGAACTGGGGGTCTGGATCTCGCATGGCAACGCGCTGGGAGATCCCATCACCGTCGACGAAGCCGACAGCCACATCGGCGCCTTCTGCCTGGTCAACGACTGGTCGGCACGCGACATGATGGCTTGGGAGATGGACCGCCTCGGGCCCTTCACCGGTAAGACCTTCGCCACCACCGCCTCG
>JAURKV010000217.1 GCA_030831585.1 Ramlibacter sp.
ATTCGATCAGCGCAACAGCGCTACGGTGGGTGAGGGTGAAGGGGACCCAGTCGAGCGTTTCGATGATTTGTGTATACGCTAGCTCGACCTCGCCTTCATCAATAAAGCTCTTGCAGACGCTCATCTCCCAATCGAACTGATTGGCACTGCTAAAAAAGCGGAGCGCCAAATCTCGCTGAGCGACGATTTCCGCCAGGACCAGGTCTAATCTTTTCTCAATTTGATCGACATCCATTGGCGACTCCTGGGGAGCGAGCGTCTCAGTCACGGGATCGGCGCGAGGTCACAGGGCCAGACGTATTCGGCGTCCTCCACGCGGTGGGTCTTGAACTTGAAAGTCAGCGCAAGTTCAATGAGACCGATCGCAACACTGCCCGGGACCTGGATGGGGCAGCGCTCGAGAAGGCAGACGCAGCCTTCGTAGGCCAGGGACAACTCGCCAGTTGCCAAGAGAGAGCGAATGGTCGACAACTGCTCGTTCAAGTTGCGACCTGAGTCGACGCTGGAAGGGAAGGTGTTCCTCTGGGCGTCGATCAGACTCAAGACGGCCTCGATGCGCTGGGCGACTTGCTGCTTGTTCAGAGGCGAGATTTTCAGCCGTCCGTCTAGGTCAGGCGTTTTCCAAAAGCAAAAGGGGCTGAAATCGCAGAAATTAAACGCGCGATCTTCCTCGTCAGTGGTTTTGAGACCGTAGATGAGGGCCAATTCGATCAGCGCGACAGCGCCACGATGGGTGAGTTTGAAGGGGATCCAGCCGAGCAATGAGACGATTCGGGTGTAAGCCAGTTCGGCCTCGCCATCATCAATGAAGCTGCTGTAAATCCCCATCTCCCAATCGAGCTGCTCGGCGCCACCGCGGAAAGAACTAAGCGCCAAGGGTCTCTGAGCGACGATTTCCGCCAAAACCAAGTGCAATTTCTCTTCAATGAGAGCGACATTCATTTTGGATTCCTTGGAAGGTTGATCGGATAGGCAGACACGACACGCCGTCTAGCACTATCGATGACGACCCTGACCTCCACACCCTGTCTTGGTACTTCGGCCAGCCAAGCTCTTCTATCGTCCGACAGCCGCCATACCGTCTTTGGATCGGCGAATATTTCTCCTGCCGTGCCAATGATTTTTCCTTCAGTCCAGTCCTTCGGAAAAGGCGTCTTCCCCGGATTTCCAGGCCACAGATGTCCGCCGCTTCCCGGCCTGTCGCCCCATAGTATGTGATTGGCCCCCCTCTGATCGATGCCCCTGGGCAAATTGCCGAATACGGCCTCCTGAACTTCTACAGTGCGCCGCGATGCCGCATCAAGCGCCACGATCTGCGCCTGAGGCACCACCGCAGCCGGCGACCGCACCCTTACCACCGTCGCGACCTCTTCGGCCGTCTGCGGATGGCTTACGACCTCAGCCGCTGCACCCGTCACCCGGGGCAACGTGAGCATCGGGGCGCCCGTGATGGGCACGCCGGCTGCAGTTGCCGCAACCGCGTCCACCACCGCCGTGCAGGCCGCGGGACGAATGGCGCAGTAGACGACCGGGCTGCGAAGGAACTCTGCTATTTCGACGGGCGCGCCCGCCAGCGTGGGCGACAGCGCCAGACCCGCCGCTGTGATGAACGCGCTTGTGGTCCAGCGCCCCACCATGGCACGCGCACTGCCATCACGCGCGGCCCCGTCGCTGAGTTGCGAGCCGCTTGGAATTTGCAACTGGTTGTCGGTGTAGAACCGCCGTGCGATCGGGTTCGAGGTGACGTCGCTCAGGTACATCAGCGGGTTGGCACGTTGCTCGGCTGTCGCCTGGAAGAAGTAGCCCGGGCCGAGCGCCGCAGTGGCGGGGTCTGCAGGCAAAAGCTGCCGGCCGCCATCACGCAGAAATGCGGCGGCAGATGCGTCCCACTCGCCAGAAACACCTACCTGCACAGCCCGGAATGCCTGCATGCCGAGACGGCGCTCGGCCTCGCCTTCGGTGATGCCCATCTGCTTCGCAAAGCGTCGGGCGTTGTCTTTGATCCAGCGGATTTCGGTGGGGTGCAACTGCCGGTTGTTGGCGTCCACGTTCACGGCCAGCGCCGCCCCCGCCGCACTGCCGCCACCGGCGACGCCGCCCAACACCAACGCGGCCACATTGGCGACCACCTGCCCTGTGCCGCGGGCGATTCCCTCGCTTGTGCCCACATCAGAGAGCGCGGCCGTGACGTGGCCCTGCAAGGCGTCCAGCGCGGGCGCCGCCGCAGCCACGGCGCCCGCGCCTGCGGCACCCGCCACGCCACCGGTGACCGCGCCCACCAGCACATGTGAGGCCACGCGTGCGGCGCCGCCCTCCTCCCAGCGTGCGGCCTGCTCGAGCAGCGCACGCTGCCGGCTGGGGTCGGACTCGGTTTGGGCTTCGGTGCGCAGCGCCTGCGCCCGGCCGTCGGCGATGTCGGCCACCAGCCTGGGTACCTGCTCGCCGATGCGCTGGGTGATGGCAACTTGCGCATCCACTTCCCGCTGCACCCGGCCCGCGTCAAACAGGGGGCTGATGCCGGTCTGTGCATCGCCGGTGCGGGCGGTGGTGTTGCCGGCGATGCCGGAGACGCCTGCGCGGGTGACGCTGGCGGCGTGGCCGCTGTCGCTGCCAAAGCCGGCACTGGTTCCGGCGGGGCGGGTTTGGCCGTCCGCGCTGTAGGTGGCGCCGATGTTGACCGAGGCCGCCTCGGCCCGGTAGTCGGCGCGGTTGTCGATGTCCGACAGCCGGATCTTCGGCGTGTCGAGCCGGTTGAGTCCGGCGGCCACTGCGGCGTCAGTGCTGGTGATCGCGCCGCCGCGCAGCTCGGTGCCGCCTTGCGCACGGATTTGAAAGCCACCGTCGCCGGTCCGGATCCCGGCCTGCTCAGTCACGCTGGCGAAGTGGCTGTCGACCCGGCTGCCGCCGAGCCCCACGCCAGCCGCGGGGCCCGGGCCGAAGGTGACGTTTGCGCTGGCCTGGGCGCGGTTGCTGTCGTAGCGGCTGGTGTCCTGCAGGCTCTCCACGAGAAGCCCGCCGCCGACATCGGTCACCACCTTGGGCGCCGAGACCACCGCGCCAGAAAGCACGGTGTCTTGCCCGCTGCGTAGTTGCACCTGCTGCCCAGCATCGATGTGGCTCGGGGTCCAGCGGGTTTCCTCACCGTCCGCGCGGCCCCGGCTGCCGCTCACGGCGACGGTGACACCGACCTGAGGTGGGGCGCCACCGGGGCTGCCGGTGCCCACACTCACCCCCACACTGGCACTACTGCTGTGCTCGGTGTCGCGCTGGCGGACGGTGCTACGGGCAGCTTCGATGCGGATGTCCCGCACGGCGGCGATCTCGACACGGCCTCCGGCGTGGGCCTGCACTCCGCGCAGCAGCACCGTGCCGTCGGCGTCGGTGACACCCACGGCATTCGCAGCACCGGTAGCACTGGCAGCACCGCCACTACCGGCAGCCCCAGCAGCACCGGTCGCCCGCACGCGCAGGTCTTTCCCCGCAATCACGCGCGAGGCCACCGCCTCTTCGCTGCTGGCGCTGTGGGTCGACTCGCTGCGGCTGGTGCCCAGGCTGGCGCTGAAGGTCACGCCGCCCGCAGCGCCGGGGTTGCGCGCGACAGCCTGCGCGGCGTCACGCGCGGCCAGCGCCGTGGCGGCCATCGCCAGGGCCTGCACGCGGGCACTGCCGGTGTCGCCCGCCGCACGGTCCATTTGCTCGGCGGTCTGGACGGCGCTCACCACCGGGTTGGAAACCGACACGGTGACGCCGGTCTGGCGGGTGCGGGTGGTGGACTGCACCTCGCTGTGCGATTGCGCCGCGATGATCTCGACCTGCTTGCCCTCCACCCGTATCGAGCCCTGGGGCGCGAGCAGGTCTGTGCCCTCTGCGCGGACCCGGCCGTCGGCGCGGATGTCGATATCGCCCTGCAGGCTGCCGACCGAGCCCTTGACGGCGCTGTCGGAGCGAACCACCTCCTCGGTGGTGCTGCGACGACTGCCGATGGTGAAGCCGGTGCCGCCGCTGCCGAAGACGCCCGTTCGGCGGGACTCGTCAACCGACTGCCGCTCGGACCGGTCGCGGGCGGAGTCGAGGGTGATGTCGCCTGCGGCGCGCAGAGACACCGCGCCGTCACCGACGATCTGTGCTCCGGTGGCCCGCAGATCCCGACCCGCCGCGACCCGCACGGACCGCCCCTCCACCTGCGCCACCTGGGCGCTGGTTTCATCGAGGTGCAGTGTTTTGCGGACGGTTTCGCTGCTGAGCGTGTCGCGGCTGGTGTGCTGGTGGGACAGGTCGAGCTGTTGGCGCGCTTCGCCGGCCTCCAGGCGAACGTCGCGCCCCGCGCTCAGGGTGGCGGTGCCCTCGTCGCTGCGCACCGACGCTGCGCGCACCCGCAGGTCTTGGGCGGCTTCGAGGGTGACTGCCCCGCGGGCGCTGAGTTGGCTGCCGACCTCGGCGGCGGTGGATTCGCGGCGCGCGTTCTGCGCGTCCCAGCGGAGGTCTTGGCTGCTGTGTGTCTGCAGGGTGTCTACGACCAGGTCGCGGCCAGCCATCACCTGGGCGCTGCCCTCGCTGCGCACCACGGCGGCGGTGATCTGCACGTCGCGCCCGGCTCGGGCCACCAAGGTGCCAGCTGGGTCGCTGACGTAGAGGCCAGCCACCCGGTCAACCTGAACCTGTCGGCCTTGGGCATTGGCCTGCTCGGAGGTGGTGCTGGTGACCTTCAGGTCGCGCCCGGCGTCTAGCGTCAGGGCGGTGGTGGCGCGGACCGCACCTTCACCTCATGGAATGCCGCCGTGCCAGACCCTGATCCGAGCGCGGCGGGATCCTAAATTCCGCTCCCTCACGATTTCTTGACGCGTGTGCTCCCCACGCACCAGCTTCTCCGTAAAACGCCTCCGTACAAGGCCTCCTTCGCGCATGCCCTGTTGTTCGCAGGCTTGGCGCAGACGCGAAAAAAACCTATCGCTGGAGTGCCACCAAACGCCCCGTCCCGGTGAGAAAGGCCGCGCGAACCGGCTCTCTGGGGTGAGCGGCTGCCACCGCGTCGCGGTATTGCGTGAGTTGGGCGCGAAGCTCGGGGTCGTCCTCCGGTCGGGCGGCCGACTTGTAGTCGAGAACCCACCAGGTGCCATCCACGCGCGTGCGCACCAGCCGGTCGATGCGGCGCAGCGCGCCGCCCACATGCAGCGGCACCTCGTTGTCGGCCCAGTCCACCTGCGCCGGGTCCCAGCACCAGGCGCCCTCGCCACCCAGAATGCGGTCGGCCATGGCCACCGCATCGGCCAGGGCGCCAGCGCCCAGGGCGAACTCGCGCGCCACACGCTGCAGCAGGCCGGCGGGCCAGCCCTCGCCGGGCGATGGCACCTCGCCCAGGGGCACGCCCTCGAGCAGACGGTGCATCGCCTCGCCGAAGCGGGTGCGCAGGCTGTCTTCGGTCTGGGAGACCTGCGCGCTGGTGTCGGCTGAACGGGGTGCCTCAGGCGGCGTGCCACCATGCACTGCGGCCGCAAGTCCGCTGGCGATGTCCGGCGCCTTGGCCAAGGAAGGAACGACCTGCAGGTGGATCGGCGATTCCTGCGCCAACGCGCGCATCGGTACAGGCGGGTTCAGGGTCAGCGTCAACAGCTCACACTGCTGCTCCATACGCCGCCACCAGCTACGCGGTGCAGCCTGGTAAGGCTCCACGCTGGACAGTACCAGCTCCTCGCGGGCGCGGGTCATGGCCACGTACAGGGCGTTGAGCTCCTCGTTCGCGCGGGCCAACTTCTCGCGAGCCAGCAGGTCCACGCAGCAGGCTGGTGGCCGGCTCTCGCTGGCTAGGAATACAAAGCGCAGAGGCGCGGCTTCCTCCCCGGGCCAATCGACCAGCACGCCCATGGTCTCGGCGCGTGGCGCACCGCCGTCGGTGTCGAGCAGCAACACCAGCTTGGCTTCCAGGCCCTTGGCGCCGTGCACCGTGAGCAACTGCACCGCGCCCTCGGCAGCCACCGTCGGCGCGAGCTGCCCACCGGCGCGCAGGGCGCGCACAAAGGCATAGGGGGTGAGGTAGCGGCCGCCAGACACTTCCAGCGCCGCCTGGAAAAGCGCGCGCAATCGGGCGAGAACGCCGGCCCGGTCGACCGCCGGCGTGGCGGCTGCATAGCGGGCCAGCACCTGGCCGTCGTGGCAAATCGCGTCGAGCGCGTCATGCGGCGGCAGGGCCTGCACCCAGCGGCGCCACACGGCCAGGCGGGCGGCGGCCTCGGCCAGCGCCGGCTGGGGCCACTGGCTGGCGAGCAGCAGGTCGAGCCAAGCGGGCGCCGGGCCGGCGACGGAGCGGCCCTCCTCTTCCAGGGTTCGTGGCGGGCGTTCGGCGCGGGCGCGCAGGGCCAAGGCCGCCAGGTCGTCGTCGCGGGCGCCTAAGATCGGTGACTTGAGCGCGCGCGCCAGCGACAGGTCGTGGGTGGGCGAGACCAGCACGTCAATCAGGGCCACCAGGTCTTGCACCTCGGGCGCCTCGCCCAGCTCGCGTTTGTCGGGTTGCTGCGCCGGAATGCCCAAGGCACGCAGCGCCTCCTCCATCGCCACCAGGCGTTCGCGCTTGCGGGCCAGCACCATGACCTGGCCCGGGGCCAGGCCACCAGCGATCCGCTTTGCAAGCCAGGCAGCGGCCTGCCGGCACTCCAGTGCGAGCAGCTTCTCCTCGGGTGCGTGGCGTGGCTCCAGAAGACTATCGCGCCATCTGGGTGCATCGGCCTGCGATGCCTTCGGCACTGCCTGCGCCTTTCCCTGTGCTTCTGGCCCTGGTTCTGCTCCGGTTTCTGATCCGGGTTCTGCTCCGGTTTCTGTTCCAGTTTG
>JAURKV010000218.1 GCA_030831585.1 Ramlibacter sp.
CAACTGCAGGCGCTCAAGGGCAGCCCCACGATGCCCGTGGTGCGCCCGCCCTGGAACGACATGGTCACCTTCAAGCGCCTGCTCGATGTCGGCGCGCAAACGCTGATCGTGCCCTACATCCAAAACGCCGAAGAAGCGCGTCGCGCCGTGGCCGCCACGCGCTACCCGCCACAGGGCTTGCGTGGCTACGCCGGCGCGCCGCGGGCCAGCGGCTATGGCCGCATCAAGGACTACGCCAAGCGCTGCGCTGACGAAATCTGCCTGCTGCTGCAGATCGAAACCGTCGAGGGGCTCGGGCATCTGGAGGAGATTGCCGCCGTCGAGGGCGTCGACGGCGTCTTCATCGGCCCGGGCGACCTGTCGGCCGACATGGGCTACCTGGGTAACCCGGGCCACCCGGAGGTGGTGGCTGCGATCGACGACGCCTTCCGGCGCATCCGCGCCTGTGGCAAGGCCCCGGGCATCCTGACCGGTGATGCCACGCTGGCGCAGCACTTCATCGACATCGGGGGCCTGTTCCTGGCGGTCGGTGCAGACCAGAACCTTCTTCGCGACAGCGCCACTGCGCTGGCCGCCCGGTTCAAGAAGCCCTGAGGGCCGTGCAGCGAGGTCGCTCGTTCATGGGGTGGCGGGGGCGCGCCAGCGAGCGCTCAAATGCTGTAGCTCTCGTAGGTCGCCGGATGGAACAACTCCTCCACCGCTACCTTGCGTGCTGACAGGCCCTGCGCATGGTGGTGGTGCAAGAAGGCCTCCAGCGTGGGCCGCGCGGCGTCCACGCCATAGGCCCAGAAGTCTTCGCCCATGGTGCTGCGTGCGGCCTTGAGCTGTTCTTCCACGAAGGGCAGCGTGACCTTGGTGGCCGAGGTGTCGGACAGCAGGTCGAGTCCGGCCTGCTTCGACTGGGTGAAGGCCTTTTGCAGTGCGACGGGCAGCCAGGGATGCTGGTCCACCAGGGTCTTGCGCACGCCCACCAAGTGCATGATGGGGAAGATGCCGGTGCGCTTGTAGTAGTCCTTGGCCACCACGGTCGGGTCGTCGAACAGCCAGCCGATGTTCGGGTTACGCGCCAGGATATGGGCACTGGGTGGACGCGGTCCGATGAAGCCGTCGATGGCGCCTTCTTCCAGCAGCATCGAGATGGTCTTGCCTTCGGGAGCGGCTTCCACCTTCACGCCGGGGGGCAGTTGCAGCGCGATTTTTTCCGGGCGGTTGGGGGTGTCGATGCCACCGCGCACCCAGGTGACGTCCTCGGGGCGAACGCCGTAGTCGTCTTGCAAAAGTGCCCGTGCCCACACGTTAGCGCTCAGCTGGTATTCGGGCAGGCCGACCCGCTTGCCGGCCAGATCACGCGGTTCGCGGATGCGGTCTTTGCGCACATAGATCGAGGTGTGGCGGAAGGCCCGCGAGAGAAACACCGGGATCGCGATGTAAGGGCAGTCACCGCGCGCGTGCTTGACCAGGTAGCTAGAGAAGGACAGTTCGACCACGTCGAAGTCTTGGCTACGCATGGCCCGGAAGAACATCTCCTCGGGGCTGAGCAGCATGTACACCGGATCGACTCCGTCGACCTGTACCCGGCCGTCGAATAGCGCGCGTGTGCGGTCGTAGTCGCCCATGGCGATAGAAAGTTGCAGGCGGGCCATGGGCGTTTTCCTGGTGAGTGGTTTGGGCGGGTCAGTTCTTCTGGACAGACTGCACCAGCGGAATCCAGCGGTCGGTCTCGCTGCGCATGAAGCGGGTGAAGGTGGCGGCGTCCCAGTCTTGGGACTGGATGCCTTCCTGCGCCATCATCTTCTGCATGCCGTCGGTCTTCAGCCCCTTGCGGATTTCGGCGTTGATCCGCTCGACCATCGCGGGCGGCATGCCGGGCGGGCCAGACACGCCAAACCAGGTCGTGGCCACGAGGTCGGGGTAGCCCATTTCGGAGAAGGTGGGGACGTTGGGCATGTCGGGCATTCGCCGGGTGGAGGTCACTGCAAAGGCCTTGAGCTTGCCCGAGTTGACGAAGGCATTCGCGGCAGTGAAGGTGACGAAGGCCACCGGAATCTGGTTGCCCAGGAGGTCGTTGATCGCGGGGCCCGCGCCCTTGTAGCCCACATGGGTGTGCTTGTACTTGGCCTGCTTGGCGAACACCTCGCCAATGAGCTGCGCATGCGTGCCCTGGCCAGACGAGCCCCAGCTCAGACCGTCCTTGGCTTTTTGCGCATAGGCCACGAACTCCTGCAGGTTGTTGGCCGGAAAGCTCGGGTGCGCCACCAGGATCAAGGGCGGGCCGCCGAGCAGGGCGATATGGCTGAAGTCAGCGATCGGGTCAAAGGCCTTGTTCTCGGCCAGCGCGATCACATGCGAGGCAATTCCCGAAATGACCAGGGTGTAGCCGTCAGGGGCCGCCTTGGAGACTTGGGCCGAGCCAATGGTGCCGCCGCCGCCACCTCGGTTGTCGATGACAAAGCTTTGCTTGAGGGCGTTTTGCAACTGCAGGGCGATCCCCCGGCCCAGGGTGTCCGAGGAGCCTCCGGCGGCAAAGGGAACCACGATCTTCACCGGTTTTTGCGGCCACTCGGTCGTGGTGGGCTGGGCCCAGGCGGCCAGCGAGAAAGCGCTGGCCATGGCGGCGGCGAGGAGTTTGCGCAGCATGGATTCGTCTCCGTGGAATGTTGTGGAAAGCGTTGGCCTAATCTATCATCGTTCCGCCAAGGGGAAAATAGTTCCCTTACGAGGAACACAAGAAAGCCACGCAGGAGAGCGAATGCTCAGAGCCGAACAAAACAAGCTGGTCACCGAAACCAACGCCGGTACTCCCATGGGGGAGCTGTTTCGCCGCTACTGGTTGCCGGCCCTTCTGTCAGAGGAATTGCCAGCTCCCGACTGCCCGCCCGTGCGCCTCAAGCTTCTGGGCGAGCGCCTGGTCGCTATTCGCGATACCGAGGGTCGCCTCGGGGTGATGGACGAGTTTTGCGCCCATCGAGGCGTGTCTCTCTGGTTCGGCCGCAATGAAGAGGGCGGGCTGCGCTGCCCCTATCACGGCTGGAAGTTCGACGTCACCGGGCAGTGCACCGAGGTGCCCTCGGACGAAGAGGGCGGCAAGCTCTGCGAGCGCATCAAGCTCAAGTCCTATCCGCTGGTCGAGCGCGGCGGCGTGATCTGGATCTACATGGGCAAGCCCGAGCATCAGCCTCCGCTGCCCGAGTGGGAATTTGCCACCGTGCCGGCGAGCCACAGCTTTTCTTCCAAGAGGGTGCAGATCTGCAATTGGCTGCAGGCGCTCGAGGGCGGCATTGACTCCAGCCACGTGTCCTTCCTCCACAGCGGCGGCCTCAAGACCGACCCGCTGTTCAAGGGTGCCAAGGGCAACGAATACAACATGAACGACCTGAGGCCCAAGTTCGAGGTGGTCGACGGGGATGCTGGCCTGTTCATCGGCGTGCGCCGCAAGGCCGAAGCGGGCCACCTTTACTGGCGCATCACGCCTTGGGTCATGCCTTGCTTCACCATGGTGCCCCCGCGCGGCGACCATCCGATACACGGTCACTTCTGGGTGCCGATCGACGACGAGAACTGCTGGGCCTGGAGCTTTGACTACCATCCCACCCGTCCTCTCAAAGAGAGCGAGGTGCAGGCCATGCGCGATGGCGCCGGCATCCACTGCAAGTACGTGCCTGGCACCTACATTCCGCTGGCCAACCACACCAACGACTACCTGATGAACCGCGAGAAGCAGCGCTCGGGCGAGTGGTACAGCGGCGTGGAGGGCATCGCGATCCAAGACGCGTCCCTGCAGGAAAGCATGGGCCCCATCGCCGACCGCAGCAAGGAGCACCTCACCGGTACCGACAAGGGCATCGTGCAGGCCCGGCGCCGTCTGATGGACGCGGCCACTGCGCTGGCCGAGCGGGGGGTGCCGCCCCCGGGCACCCGGCCCGAGGAGCAGCGGGTTCGCTCGGTGGCCATCGTCTTGCCCGAGGACCAACCCTTTTATGACGCTGCCCGCGACGCGCTGCGCGCCG
>JAURKV010000219.1 GCA_030831585.1 Ramlibacter sp.
CCCGCCGACGGCTACACCCTGCTCCTGGGCAACGACGCGGCCACCATCAACAGCGGCAGCGGGCGCAAGCTCCCCTATGACCTGATCAAGGACTTCGCGCCGCTGTCCCTCGTGTACGCGGGCCCCCAGGTGATTCTGGTCAACAAGAACAGCCCCTTCAACAGCCTCTCCGACCTGGTGAAGGCGGGCAAGGCACAGGGCGAGAAACTGCGCTATGGCTCCTCGGGCATCGGCAGCAGCACGCACCTGAGCACCGCCAACTTTGGCGAGGCCGCCGGTATCAAGCCCACCCATGTGCCCTACCGCGGGATCGCCCCGGCGATCAATGACCTGCAAGGCGGGCATGTGGACTTCCTGGTGGCGGGGAGTTCCTCCGCACTCCCCTTGATCCGTGGTGGCAACGCCAAACCCCTGGCCATTCTGAGCAAGAACCGATCGCCCCTGATGCCCCAGGTCCCCACAGCCATCGAGCAGGGCGTGAACGCCGAGTCTGCGGGCTGGTACGGCGTCCTGGCGCCGGCAGGAACGCCGGACGACATCGTGCAGAAATTGAGCAACACCCTGACCGCAGCGGTTGCCAACCCGGAGTTTCGCGAGAAGCTTCTGGCCCTGGCGGGTGACCCGCAGGGCCTGAACGCAGCCCAGTTCGGCCAGTTCATCCGGTCTGAGGTGCAGCGCTTCGGCAACCTCATTCGGACCCACGACATCCAGCTGCAGTAAGGCCGCGAGATCAGCCGCCGCTCAGTGCCGGTGAGGGCCAGCCGAAGCGGCAACGCCGGTCAGCGCCTGGCGCCGCTGGCCGGCGGACTCCCGGCCCGGCTTATTCGACCGTGATCTTGCCGGCCCGAATCACCGGCCCCCAGCGGCGGTTTTCGCCCTGGATGAAGTTGACAAAATCGGCCCCCCCGAGCGGCGACGGGGTCATGCCGAGTTCGCTCAGGCGGGTTTGCATGTCAGGCGCGCTCACGATGGCCTGAACTTCCGTCTGCAGGCGCTGGGCGATATCGGCGGGCATGCGTGCCGGACCGGAAATGCCAAACCAGGCACCGCCGATCACGCCAGGCACCACCTCGGGCAGGGCCGGTACATCGGGGAAGTTTTTCATCCGCGACTCGCCGCTCACCGACAAGAGCCGCATCTTTCCATTTCTTACATGGCCTGTTGCGGTCACCAGGCTCTCGAACATGCCGTCCAGCTGCCCGCCCAGAAGGTCGTTGATGGCAGGCGCAGAACCCTTGTAGGGGACGTGGACCATATCGATGCCTGCCGCTTGCTTGAGCAATTCGCCGGTCAGATAGCCCGCGCTGCCCAGGCCGGCCGACGAATAGTTCATGCGGCCAGGTCGGGCCCGCGCCATGGCCACAAACTCGGCCATGGTCTTGGCAGGATGGTCGGTTCGCACCACAAAGCCGTTGGGGAAGGTACCAAGCAGCGCAAGATGGGTGAAGTCGCGGAGCGGGTCGTAGGGCATGCTGCTTCGCATCAGCGGTCCGGGCGCGATCGCCGGGTTCGACGAGACCACCAGGGTGTAGCCGTCGGCAGGGGCCTTGGCCACCGCGTCCGTGCCGAGCAACGAACCCACGCCTGGGCGGTTTTCCACCACCACGCTGGTCTTGAGCGCGTCGCCCAGGCGCTGGGCGACCATGCGGGCGATCACGTCGGTGGAGCCCCCCGGAGGAAAGGGCACGATCAGCTTCAGGGGGCGCGCGGGGAAGGCCTGCGCCCGCGCGGGGGTCAAGGCGCCGGGCAGCGCGCCCACCAGTGCGGCAGAAAACAGGCCTTGGGCAATGCGCCGACGGCTCACGGGATGGGTCATGGGGTTTGCTCCTTGGGTTGGTAGGCCTCGCGGAGGCCGAATCGCCGAAGGCCCTCACGGGCCAGTGCGAGGTTGGAAGAAATGACGGGCACACCGAAATGGGCGCTGGCCCGATCGATCAGGGGAAGGCTGGGCATGCCAGTGCCGGAAAGGACCACCGCATCGGCCCGGCCGATATCCATCTGCTGCAGCGCGGCCCAGGCGTCGGCCGATTGCAGGCCGTAGATCTGCACCGTGTCGTCCGAGTGAATGTCGACACCGCCCTGGCGCACCACCTCGAACCCTTGCGAGCTCCAAAAGCGCACCGCGGCATTCATGATGGGAGCGGGATACGGTGACACCAGGGCAATGCGCTGGGCGCCTGCCGCGCGCAACTGGGCGGTCAGCGCCGCGGGCGCGGTGATCACCGGGGCGCCCAGCACGGACTCGGCCTCGGCAATCGCGCGGGCCTGGTCGGCCTCATCTAGCAGGTAGCTGGTGGCGGTGCAGGCAAACAGAAAGGCGTCGATGCGCATGCCGGCAAATTGCTTGGCGTGCTGCGGCAGTTCGGTGAGGTAAGACTTGAGGCGCGTCAGCGGATCAGGGCTGGGCGAGGTCAGGCGCAGGGTGACGTAGTCCACCTCCAGCGGCAGGAGCCGGCGCAGCTCGGCCTCCACCGTCGGATTGGCCTGGGGCGTGCCCACGCCGAGCCGGCCGCTGCGGGCGTAGTCACGCGTCGAGGCCTGCGGGTTGGATGCAGGGGATGCGGGAATGGCGGGGCTTGCGGGCGTGTTCATGGCGCGATCTCAGGTGACAGCCGCAGCCCGCGCCAGCCCGGAGATCATCGAGCTTTTGAGCAGGTGCTCGCGGTGGGTGACCGGATCGGCAATGAGGGCCTGCAAGCGAAGCATCTCGGCGTCGCGCCACACCGGGTCGCGCTTTTGCATGCGGGTGCGGTTGGCGTGGGACTGAGCCAGGATTTCCTCCTCGGCGACCGGACGGCGCTGGCGCGTGTAGAGGTCGAACAGATCGTCTGACGCGCCCTGCTTGACGACGGCAATCAACTTGTCGCTCAGGTTGACTGCGTCATGAATGCCGCCATTCATGCCCATGCCGCCCGAGGGGCTGGTCAGGTGGGCGGCGTCACCGGCGAACAGCACCCGACCCACACGGTAGTCGTCGATCAGGCGGCGGTGAATCCGGTAAGGGCGGATTTCAAGCACTTCATAGGGCACGTCGCGCCGCACGATGCGCTGCAGCTTGCGCTCCACGGCCTGGGGCTCGAGCGCCTGCTCGATCGATTCGTCCGGGTCGGAGTAGAGCGAACAGCGCCAGAGTTCCGGCAGGCGCAGCAGGGAGAAGGTGCCCTGCTCGCACCAGATGTAGTTGACGTTGGAAAGACCGGGCAGGTGGTCCTCAAAGCGAAAGGCGGTGGTGGCCAGGATGGTGGTCTCGGGGTAAGTCTCCCCGGTGAAGGTCATGCCGGTGAGCTTGCGGCAAGCCGAGCGTGCACCATCGGCCGCAATCAGGTAGCGGGCGCGGATCGTCTCCACCCCGGCAGCGGTTTGCACGGTGACCGTCACCCCGCTGCTGTCCTGGGTCAGGCCGGTGAGCTCAGTTCCGTAGCGCACTTGCAGGTTGGACTGGGCCTGGGCCTTGGCGTCGGCCAGCCGGGTCAGCACCCGCTGTTCACATTGCAGACGATAGGGGTAGCGGGTGTCGCCCTCGAGCACCGAGAGGTCAAACATCGCCTTGTCATGGGATTCGTGACGGCGGATCTGCCAGGTGGGGGACACCAGGCCGTGGGCGATCAGGTCTTGCGTGATCCCGAACTCGTCGAGCATCTCGAGCGTGGGCGGATGAAAGGTGGAGGCCCGAAAGTCATCGTTGACATGGGGAGCCTTGTCGATCACCAGGGTCTCAATGCCCGCGCGCGCCAGGCGCAGTCCCGCCACCAGCCCGACGGGACCGGCGCCACAGATAAGAACAGCCACTTGAGTCAAAACAAACCCGAAAAGTCGTTGAGCCGGAGGGCCCTGCAGAGGCGGCGAGCCCCTCGGCCATCCGGCAGCGCAATGGTCCTGAAAATGACCACTGAACACCTTGCCCGGTTATATCACCGGGTCCGTGCTGCGCCGTCATCTCTGGCGGTCCCTTGCCCCTTACCCCTTGCTAAGAAAGGGGTAAGGGACCGCCCAAAATCGAAGGTTATCCGCCTGCGACGGTCCATCGCCTTCAAAATAACCGACATGAAAAAAGTCCTCGCCACATTCACCTTTGCCTGTGCTCTGACTGGAGCCGGCCTCGCGCACGCGCAATCCGACTTCTACCGTCGCGTGCTTCCACCGAACGTGGCGCAGGGTGGCACGGTCGCCATTGCCCTGGTGTCCGGCCGCGAGTACGCAGGCTCGGATGAATCGCGCACCCGCCTGCTGCCCGGCATCGAGTACCAATGGAGCAACGGCTTCTTCGCAGGCGCCATGAACGGCCTGGGCTACAACGCGTCCACTCGGCGCGACATGGCCTACGGCCTGCGCCTCACGGCGGACTTCGGCCGCAGCGAAAACCGCAGCCCGGCCCTGCAAGGGCTGGGCGATATCGAACCCCGGCCCACGGTGGGCGCTTTCTTCAATGTCAGCCCAGGGCGCGGGGTCAGGCTCAATTCTTCTTTCCGCTACGGCAGCGGCAACGATCGCCAAGGGCTGGTGGTCGATGTCGGTGCAGGTTGGGGCATGCCGCTGGGCCCGCAGCTCCTGCTGGGAACCAGCATCAGCAGCTCGTGGGCAAATGCGGCTCACCAGCAAGCGTATTTTGGTGTCGACGCCGCCCAAGCAAGCCGCAGCGCTTTGGCAGGCTACACGCCAGGCGCAGGGGCCAAGGACGTAAGGGTAGGCGCATCGCTCGTTTACCTGCTGACCCAAGAGTGGAGCGTCCTGGGGTCCGTGAGCTACACAGAGCTGCTGGGGAGCGCCCGCGTGAGCCCGATCGTGCGACAAAAGGCCAGCACCTCAGGCACGCTCGGATTGGCCTACAGATTCTGAGAGAGCGAACCACGGGCCGCCCCCTCAGCGGGACCGGTCAAGGGTGGCGGGCGATGAAATCGAGCATCGAATCCCAAAAAGCTGCTCGGGCCGCGTCGGTCGCACCTATAGAGGCGCCCAGCGTCTGACCGTTGCCCCAAGTGGCACGGGTGCGAACCAGCGGACCGAAGAACGCGCTGTGGGCCATGTCATCGAAATAACGGATCTCGATCCGTCCACCGCGCTTTTGCACTGATTCGGCCCAGTCCAGTGCATGGGGAATGCGCCTTCCGGGCGTCGTCTGGTTGCAATATCGCGCTGATCCGGGGGGCACGCCGGGGAACTGGATATTGATTCGGCAGTCGTCACTCAAGGTCCAGCGATTGCCCTGTGGGTCCGAGTTGCCGAAGTCGTCGAGCTTGCCGAAAGCCAGCAGGACCGGCACCCGGATTTCATCGGGGAGCCCCAGACCGATCGGTGTCACACCTTCCGAAATCACCCCTTTGACATGGGCCGGATCGACTACCCCTGCCAAATTGGCTACGACGGCTGCGCCATTGGAGATGCCAAACAAATAGATGCGGCTGGCGTCGATGTCGGTACGCGTCAGGGCCCACCGGTAGGCCGCCAGCGCGGTGCTGTAGATCATGCGCTGGCGCGCCTCATTGGTCACCGAGCGCGCCCAGAACTGCGAGGTGCGCCCGGTCAAGCCCTGCATGGCATAGGCGTCGAAGACAAGGGTGGCCATGCCGTGTTGATGGAATGCCTCGTCTGACTTCAGGACGTCGCGGATCCCGCCGCCCCCGTGCACGCTGATCATGAGCGGGGGCTTGGCAGGACCCGAGGGAACCCTGAACTTGACGCTGGCCTCGCAGGGGTCAAAGCCCCCCATCTTGCCTGTCACTGTGAAAAAGCCGGGGCGCAGGGCGAGCAAGTCCAATGCGCCACGCTCCTGCGGCAAACAAGTCAGGGCAACTTGTGCCCATGACAACGAAGGTCCGCCAGCGACCAAGAGGGCAAGAAGCCAAGAACGCAAATGCATTGCCAATACCCACTGATTGAGAAACCGCTAGGAGCGCCGACGATCGAATTGAAACGAAGCCGAGACGGCCGAGTTGCGTCATTCGCTTGGCGACTGAACAGATTACGCCCCGCCCCGCTCCCAGTTTATGGCCCTTCGCCAGGGGCGGGGAGGATTTACCCTGAACCAGGCGGCACTGATGCTGACTTAGGATTCAGCACCGCTTTTGCATTGTCACCTCCTACAAAAACGTAGCCCATGCGTCCCTCCACCATCGCCCGCCTGCTTGGTCTCACTGTAGTTTCGCTCGCATTAGCTGGCTGCGCCAGCATCATGAGCCTGTGGCCCGGCGAGGCCGCAAAGACCTACCCCAAGGTCACCGAAGTCAAATCTATGCTGTGGGTCGGAAACAGCTTCTTCTATTACAACAACTCCATGCACGGCCATGTGGGTCAGTTGCTCAGTTCCGCTGGCGGCAAGGGCTACCGGGCCACCTCGGCCACCATTGGTGGCTCGGGCCTGAACTGGCACGACATGGAGGCCTACTTCAAGCCCAACGCCGTGGGCAGCTACTCCTTCGTCGGGGACAACGAAGTCAAATTCAATGAGCCAGGCCGGCAGTTTGACGCCACGATGATGATGGACTGCAGCCAATGCCCTGTCCATCCCACGCTGAAGCCCCTGTTCTACGAGTACGCCAAGAAGCACAGCAACACCGTACGCAAGAACGGCGCTGAGCCGATTCTCTTCATGTCCTGGGCCTACTCCGACAAGCCCGAGATGACCGCGCAGTTGGCCGACGAATATGTGAAGGCCGGCAAATTGAACAACGCCCTGGTGGTTCCAGCCGGACTTGCCTTTGCCAATTCGGTCGCCAAGCGGCCTGACCTCAGCCTGATCCTCGCCGACAAGCGCCACCCCACCCTCATGGGCACCTACCTGGCCGCCTGCACCGTGATGGCCTCGGTCTACAAACAAAACCCGGTGGGCAACAAGTACACCGCCGGCCTGCCGCCAGCGGTGGCCGCCCACCTGCAGGCCGTGGCCTGGGAAACCGCGCAGGCCTTTCACGCCAAGGAAGGGCGCGGCAGCCTCTGACCCGGGCTAGACTCAGCGAGCATCGGGGCGGCCCATGAGCCGCGCTCAATTTCGTTGACTCCGCGCGAGGGTTTGCCAGTACCGAAACATGAGACTTCCGCGCCCATTCGTGACAGGTGAACTCCAGACGAGGCTACTGAGGGCACTTGCCGGCTCGCTGACTTTCTCACTGCTCGCCTTGGTGGTCTCGGCCTTGCCCGGCCCCGCGGTTTCGATGGAGACCGTCGTCGTCGAAGACCGCCTCATCCTGTCCGGGCCGGTGGTCGATGGTGACATTCAACGCTTTGATACCGCTTTGGCACAGAACCCCGGCGTCAAGACGGTGGTCTTGCGCAACTCCTGGGGGGGCCATGTCATGTCGGGCTACCGGATCGGCGAGCGAATTCGTGAACTCGGACTTTCCACCGCCGTCTCGGGCCATTGCGTTTCGTCCTGCTCACGCATTTTCCTAGGCGGCAAGGAGCGGCGCTTTTCCAGCGACCTCCCCCTGGAGCGAACCTTCGTCGGCTTCCATAGCCACTACGATGCAAACGGGAAGGTCAATCAACGCTTGGTCGAGCGCTTGAACCTGGGGCCGTGGATTCAGAAATACTCGGACGGCAAGGCAGACCCCGAACTCGTGGGGCGCTGGATCTCCATCGAGCTCAATACCGGCATGGTCGCGTTTATGCATCCCGACACGCGTACGCCGTTTCGCACCGACAAGACATTCTTCTGCCAGGGGCGGGAGTCCAATCGCCCCTTGGGTTGCAGCACCGTTTCGGCCACGGCGCTGGACATGGGCGTGGTCACCGACCTCACCCTGGTGCGCATCCCAGATCGGTGAGCCTGGCGGCTCAGCGCGCCAACACGCCCTGCAACTGGGCCAGCGAATC
>JAURKV010000220.1 GCA_030831585.1 Ramlibacter sp.
GGGTTACACCGAGGACAAGGTCGTCGCCACCGACTTCCGCGGCGAGACCCGCACCTCGGTGTTCGACGCCGAAGCCGGCATCGCCCTGGATTCCACCTTCGTCAAGCTGGTGTCCTGGTACGACAACGAGTGGGGCTACTCAAACAAGTGCCTGGAAATGGTCAAGGTCGTGGCAGCCAAGTAGGCCGCTGCGGGTTGGAACAAGACGGGCGCCGCAGGGCGCCTGTCTTGTTCTGCACGCGTTGTTTCATTCCGCCTTGATTGTCATGTCATCGCCGCTGCCGGTCACTACCACACGACTTCCTTGCCCAAGCCCCTCGACCTCGGTGCTCGATTTGGCAACAGCGATCTTGCTTTTGTCGTCGAAGCCGATTTTCAGCATGTAGCGTTTCGACGGGCCGACGCCGACGATCTTGTCGGTGACGCGGTCAGCGACATACTCACCGGCCAGCATGCCAACGGTGACGCCGGTCCCACTCTTCAGCTTGCCGCCGATCTTGGTGGTGGCCAGAGCGCCCATCATTTGTCCCGGCAGCTTCGACATGTCGCGCCAACGGCTGTTTTTCTCTGAGATATCAGAGCCCTTGTTCTCAATCGCCCGCACTTCCAATATCTCACCGTGTCGGGTCTGGGCGAAAGCGGTATTGTAGATCAAGAGGCAGGCCACGAGCAGGGACGCGCCGAGGCGCTTATGCCAGGTCATTGCTTCCATGCGTTGTTACTCCTTGTGGTTGTCGTGTTGATAGGTTTCACGGCGCCTCAGGCTTTCCCCACCTGCGGAAATAAGGCTTGCAGTTACTGCCACGGAAATCGTAGCGGCGGATGATGCCCTGCACATCTGCGATGAAGGTGACATTGCACTGCTCGCTGAGTGGGTGGTAGGTCTTTTCGACGTGTTGTACCTGCTCGAAGATTGGCATGGACGCCACGCCCCCCCCGCCCGGCGTCATGCCGATGATGTTGCCCGTGTTCTCGGTCCAGTAATTGAAGGTGTAATGGGCGGGAATGGCAAAGTAATAGGTGTATGCCGTCTCGTGGGTCTTGGCATTTTCAGAGGTCGAGAACCTGACGTCGTCACTGACTGTCCACTGCATGAGCAGGTCTGCTGCCTCATGCCCGATCCAGGCAGTGGCGATTTCCTCAGCGGAAGTGAACAGGCCGGCGTGGGCCGCCACTGGCATGCCCATCAGCGCAGCTAAGACCCCTCGGGTCAAGAGAGATGCCCGCGTGGAAAGTTTGGTGCGGGATAGCAGCATTGTGTCGACGTCCGTGTTGGCTTTTTTGCGGTAGGCGCGCTAGTGGCGCGACCTTGCGCCCGTTGGTGTGCTTTCCATGCTTTTTTATCATGCGCGGTAAAGGTCGGCAATTCACAACTCAAGGGTTGTGCGCGGTGCCGCTGAAGTGGGCTGTCGATAGCGTTATATTGATGCCACGTGCCTGCGGACCCGAACGCTGGCGGGGATGGAAGGATTCGGGGATCGTCGTTCAAGGAGAACAACCAATGCAGAACAACAAGTCTTTGTGGCTGGCGGCATGCGCGCTGGCGGTTTCGATGTGCGTTGTCGCGCCGGCTCACGCGGGCTGGCCCTTCAAAAAGAAAGATGCGGCGCAGGCCGAGCAGGCCGAGCAGGCCGAGCAGGCTGCGTCAGAAGCGGACGGCAAGCCCAAGGGGCATCCGGCCTGGATGAACGATCAGGGCGAAGTCATCAAGGCCTCTGACGCCGAAGAGGGCTACGGGCAGAAGGTCAAGGGCATCAACGACTGGGAAGGTGAGATCACCGGGAAGCCGGCGCCCGGGAGCAAGTTCACCGAGCTCAAGATCGGCATGCCTGTGAAGCAGGTGACCGACATCGTAGGGCAGCCAACCGACCAAGGCGTGTACGCAACCGGAAAGGCCTGGATCCCGTTCTATCATGGCTCTGGTCGTACAAGGATTGAGTACGTCTACAAGGGGCAGGGGCGCCTGATCTTCGACGGAAAGGGGGGCTTCGACAGCGGCGCCAACCTGGTGTGGATCATCAATAGTGCGAACGAAAGCGGTTATCGCGAGTAATCGTCGTTCAAGCCGCTTCCTGCTAAAGCCCCGCGCCGTGGCGCGGGGTTTTTCTTTGCATGGAACATCAGGATGCCCTGTGTTTGCCGCCTCACGCTCCAGCGCGGACAATGAGGGTCTGATCCCTGCACAGGAACCCCCATGACCATCCTCCGCATGAGCGACCTCGATCTTTCCGGCAAGCGCGTGTTGATTCGCCAGGATCTCAACGTGCCGATCGAGAACGGGCAGATCACCTCCGAGCAGCGCATCACCGCCTCGGTGCCGACGCTGAAGGCCGCGCTTGAGCAGGGGGCGGCGGTCATGGTGACCTCCCATCTGGGACGCCCGAAGGAGGGCACCTGGAGCCAAGAGGAGTCGCTGGCGCCGGTCGCCGAGCGTCTGACGGCGCTGCTGGGCGTGAAGGTGAATCTGGTGCGTGACTGGGTGGACGGCGTTGAGGTCGAGCCGGGTCACGTGGTGCTGCTCGAGAACTGCCGCATGAATGTCGGCGAGGCCAAGGACGACGAGGCACTCGCGAAGAAATATGCCGCGCTGTGCGACGTGTTCGTCATGGATGCCTTCGGCACCGCGCATCGCGCGCAGGCCTCGACCCATGGTGTTATCAAGTACGCGCCGGTCGCTGTCGGTGGCCCGCTGCTGATGGCCGAGCTCGATGCGCTGGACAAGGCCCTGGCCGATCCGGCCCGCCCCCTGCTGGCCATCGTCGCGGGCAGCAAGGTGTCCACCAAGCTCGAGCTGCTGTCCAACCTGGTCGACAAGGTGGATCAACTCATCGTGGGCGGCGGCATCGCCAATACGTTCATTGCCGCGGCGGGGCATTCGGTCGGCAAGTCGCTGTGCGAGCCGGACCTGCTGGAGACCGCGCGCAAGATCGTCGCCGATGCCAAGGCGCGTGGGGCCGAGATCCCCCTGCCGACC
>JAURKV010000221.1 GCA_030831585.1 Ramlibacter sp.
CCATGCCTGCCGTCTCGTCACGCGGCCGAGGCCGCCGCACGATCAACGAGATCAATATGGTGCCCTTCATCGATGTGATGCTGGTGCTCCTGATCATCTTCATGGTCACCGCGCCGCTGATCACGCCCAGCCTGATCGAGCTGCCCAGCGTGGGCAAGGCCAACCGACCGCCAGACGTCAAGGTGGAGGTGGTGATCCTCAAGGACGGATCATTGGAGCTACGCGCCGGGTCCCCCAAGACCGGAACTCCAAGCACGGGAAGCACTGCAAGCACTCAGCGGCTCGCCCTGGCTGACCTGTCCACCCGCGTGCTGCAGGCCCAGAGCGGACAGGCAGCCGGTAGCGTGGCGGTGGTTATCAGCGCCGACCGCAGCGTGAAGTACGAGTCCGTAGTGAAGGTCATGGATACCCTGCAACGCGCCGGTGTGCAGCGGGTGGGCCTGTCGGTCCAACTGGCGCCCTGAGGGGTTGGGTCCTCCCCGTAGCGAGCACGTGCCGCCTGGCTACCCCTACCGCGCCCCTTCCAGCAACCGCCCCACACCCAAGCCGACACCCAAGCCGACACCAAGCCGACACCCAAGTCCAAAAGGACCCACACCCCATGTCCCTGCTGGCCACTGCTGACCGTCTGGAGTTCACACCTCCACCCGAGCCGCGTCCGGTGGCGGCCATGGGCCTGGCCCTGCTGGCCCACCTGCTGCTGTGCCTGGCGCTGGCATGGGGCATCACCTGGAAGCGTGACAACCAAGACGTGAGCGCCGAAGCCGAACTCTGGTCGGCCAACGACCAGCTGGCCGCGCCGGCCCCTGTGGAAACGCCTCCCCCACCCGCCCCGCCTGCGCCGAAACCGGTACCGGTTCCGCCACCCCAGCCGCCACGCACCCCCAAGCCGGTTCCCGCTGCCGCGCCGCCTGCACCTCAGGTCAAGGATGCGGCCATCGCGCTTGAGCGTAAAAAGGAGCAGCGGCGCGTGCAGGAGGAGAAAGCGCGCGAGGCGCTAGAGCTGAAGAAAAAAGAGAAAGCGCTACGCGACGCTGCGGCGCGCGAGGCAGCCGATAAGAAGGCGGCAGAGCTCAAGGCGGCAGAGGCCAAAGCGGCAGAGGCCAAAGCGGCAGAAATCAAGCAGGCGGAGCAAAAGGCGGCGGAGAAACTGGCCGCCGAAAAAGCCGCCGAAGCGGCCGAGCAGGCAAGGCGCATCCGGGAAGCCGAAGAGGGCCGGCGCGCGGACCAGATGCGCGAAGAGAATCTGAAGCGCATCCAGGGCATGGCCAGCGCCACCAGCAGACCCGCCGCGACCGGCAACGCGGCCAGGGCAGCAGGCCCGAGCGACAGCTACGGCGGGCGGATCCGGGAGCGGGTCAGACCCAACATTGTCTTCACCGACGATATGCCTGGCAACCCAGTCACCGAGGTCGAAGTGGTGATGTCACCCGACGGCACCATCATGAGCCGGAAGATCACCCGCCCGAGCGGCGTCAGGAGCTGGGACGAGGCGGTGCTGCGCGCGCTTGACCGCACCGGCGTGCTACCGCGTGACATTGACGGCCGGGTGCACAGCCCGCTGCTGATGGAATTCAAGCCCAAGGGCCCCTGAGGCCCCAAAAGAGCAGCCAGTCGATCAGCGGAAAGTGCGCCGAGGCGGCGGCTTGTAGCCTGGCGCGCGCGGCTCGAGATGGCGGAAGGTGATCCGCCCCTTGTTGAGGTCGTAGGGCGAGAGTTCGAGCGACACCTTGTCCCCCGCCAAAATGCGGATGCGGTTCTTCTTGAGCTTGCCGCCGCCGTAAGCGATGAGACCGTGGCCGTTTTCCAGCTTGACGCGGTAGCGACCGTCGGGGAGGACCTCCTCCACCAAGCCGTTCATTTCGATCAGTTCTTCCTTGGCCATGAGGTTCCTTGGGTCAATGGGTGGGTATCAGGTCGTGGCAGCGGCCACCTGGGCCTGCCCTTGGCGAATCGCGTAGTCGATGGCGCTGCGGTGGCTGTGGAAGCGGCGGGTGAAGCGAAACACCTTGTCGAGGGTGGCAGCCCCTTGTCCGCGGCGAATTGAAACCGAGGGGGCAAAGTCGCCTGCGTCAGTGACGCGGGCACCGGGAGTGACGCGGAACTTGCCGATGGAAAACGACAGTTCTTGGGAAAAAGACATACAACTGGCCCCGGGGTTGTCACCGGGGCATCCGTGAGAAAGAACCTGCGCGCTTCGGGACCTGGCTGTGGCCTGTTGGCCGCCGGTACGGCGCGGCGATGGGGGATCCCCTGCCGCAAGCAGGGGGGTCGAAAAAAAGAGGGACTCGCCGTCAGGGCAGTGTGACGACCGGGCGCGGCACACAAGGCGGCGGGGCGGTCTGAAGGGGCCCACAGGGGGCGCGATTCCTGTCAAACAGGACGTTGGCGCTGGAGAGCAATGCGCGAACGTGGGAGGAGTGTAACCGGTTTAACCTAGATCTCAGGCCTCGTAGACGATCTGGGCCTGCCCCCCTTCGGCCTGAGCCATCCAGCTGGCCAGGGCCGCGTCGCTGGGAAAAAAGCGAGCAGTCTCTCCCAGCTGCAGCTCGGCAGTCGCCGCATCCCGCAGCAAGGCCAGCCGGACGGGCAAGCCCCGCACCAGTTCCCCCGCCTCGCTCTCCTGGCGCTGCGGGGGAAAGTCGCGCAGCAGACGCCCAATATCCGGCGCCTTGCCATTGACCGCCACACGCAGGTACTTGCCAAAACGGCAACGGGCTGAAGCCAGGTCCCAGACCTGCTGGACGGACAGGCGCAGCCCGCCGGAAAAGCGATCGTTCTGGCACTTGGCCATCACAATGACCAACTCGTCGTCCTTGATCAGGTGCCGGTTTGCGTTGATCAGGGCCTCGTCTGCAGTGGCCTCGATCACGCCGGACTTGTCGTCGAGCTTAAAGATCGCAAGCTTGCCCCGCTGCGCGTTGATCACACGCAGGTCGCTCACGATGCCTGCCAGCAGCACCGTCTCGCGGGAGTCCTTGAGCTCATCGATCGGCCGCTTGCAAAAGCGACGAACCTCGGCAGCGACCTCGTCGAACAGGTGGCCCGAAAGGTAAAAACCCACGGCCGTTTTTTCTTGCGTCAGACGCTCCTTCACCCCCCAGGGCAGCAGGTCGACCAGCGGCGGCTCCTCGTCGCTGGCGCCGTGGCCGCCATCCATGTCGAACAGGCCGCCTTGGTTGGCATTGGCCTCAGCGGCGTTGGCGAAGTCGAAGGCGCGGTCAATCGAGGCCACCAGAGCCGCGCGATTGAGGTGCAGAGCGTCGAAAGCCCCAGCCTTGATCAGGGCGTCGACCGTGCGCTTGTTGATACGGGTGCGGTCTACCCGCCTGCAAAAGTCGAACAGGCTGGTGAAGGGACCGCTCACCGAGCCCTTAGGGCCTTCCCCCTTGCCATCGCGGGCACGCACGATGGCCTCGATCGCCTGCTGGCCGGTGCCCCTGACGGCGCCCAGCCCGTAGCGGATGACCTTGTCCGACACCGGCTCGAAGCGGTAGGTACCGCGGTTCACGTCTGGCGGCTCGAAGGAGAGGCCAAAATTTTTCACTGCGTCTTCAAACAAGACCTTGAGCTTGTCGGTGTCGTCCATCTCCACCGTCATGTTGGCGCAGAAGAACTCGGCGGTGTAGTGGACCTTGAGCCAACCGGTGTGATACGCGAGCAGCGAGTAGGCAGCGGCGTGCGACTTGTTGAAGCCGTAGCCCGCGAACCTTTCCATGAGGTCAAAGATTTCATCGGACTTGGTCTGGTCGATGCCGTTCCTGGCCGCACCCGCACGGAAAATCTCCCGGTGCTCGGCCATCTCTTCGGCCTTCTTTTTACCCATGTCCTTGCGAAGGAGGTGGGGGCCACCGAGCGAGTACCCCCCGAGGATCTGGGCGGTCTGCATCACCTGCTCCTGATAGACCATGATGCCGTAGGTCTCGGACAGCATCTCGGCCACCAGAGGGTGTGGATACTCGACGTTCTCGCGCCCGTGCTTGCGAGCCACGAAGCTGGGAATCAGGTCCATCGGGCCGGGACGGTACAGCGCGTTGAGGGCAATCAGATCCTCGAGCCGGGTGGGCTTGGCGTCGCGCAGCATGCCTTGCATACCGCGGCTTTCAAACTGGAAGACCGCCTCGGTGCGGCCGTCGGCGAAGAGTTTGTACGTGGCGGCGTCATCGAGTGGCACGTTCTCGAAAGCGAACTGTTCCTGGCCTTTGTGGCGCTGGATGATGAATTCGCGCGCAATTTCCAAAATGGTGAGCGTGGCCAAGCCCAGAAAGTCGAACTTCACCAGGCCCGCTGACTCGACGTCGTCCTTGTCGTACTGGCTCACCGCCGAGTCACTGCCTGGCTGCTGGTAGAGAGGTGTGAAGTCAGTGAGCTTGCCTGGCGCTATCAGCACGCCGCCGGCATGCATGCCCACGTTGCGGGTCAGGCCCTCGAGCTTTTGCGCCAGACCAATGAGCGTCTTGACCTCTTCCTCGCGCTCGAGACGCTCGGCCAGAATAGGTTCCTGCTCGATCGCGCCGGCGATGGTGATGTGCTGACCAGGCTTCTGGGGGACCAGCTTGCTGATGCCATCGCAGAAGGTATAGGACATGTCCAGCACCCTGCCCACATCGCGGATCGCAGCCTTGGCGGCCATGGTGCCAAAGGTGGCGATCTGGCTCACTGCCTCGCGGCCGTATTTATCCTTCACGTAGTCGATGACCCGGTCACGGTTGCTCTGGCAAAAGTCGATATCGAAGTCGGGCATCGACACCCGCTCCGGGTTCAGGAAGCGCTCGAACAGCAGGTTGTAGCGAAGCGGGTCGAGGTCGGTGATCTTGAGGGAGTAGGCCACCAGCGATCCGGCGCCCGAGCCCCGGCCCGGGCCCACCGGGCAGCCATTGTTCTTGGCCCAGTTGATGAAGTCGCCCACGATCAGGAAGTAACCGGGGAACCCCATCTTGATGATGGTGCCGATTTCGAACTCGAGCCGCTCAAGGTAGCGAGGCCGCTCCTTGTCGCGTTCAGCCTCTAAGGGGTAGAGCTGAACCAGCCGCGCCTTGAGCCCTTCGTGCGAGGCAAAGCGGAAGTACTCCTCGATGGGCATCCTGCGTCCATCAACTTCTGGCGTAGGGAAGTTGGGCAGGCGCGGCTTACCCAGCTCCAGCGAGAGGCTGCAGCGACGGGCGATCTGCGCGGTGTTGGCCACCGCGGAGGGCAGGTCGGCGAACAGCGCCTCCATTTGCGCGGCGCTCTTGAAATATTGTTCGCGGGTGAACTTGCGCACCCGGCGCGGGTTGCCCAGGATCTCGCCCTCGGCAATGCACACACGGGCCTCATGCGCCTCATAGTCGTCTGCGGTGAGAAACTGCACCGGGTGGGTTGCAACCACCGGGAGCGAAAGGCCAGCCGCGAGCTGCACTGCGCCTGCCACATGCAACTCGTCGTCGGGCCGGCCTGCGCGCTGAAGCTCCAGATAGAAGCGATGAGGGAAGGTGGAGGCCAGCATCAGGGCGGCCTCGCGGGCGCGGCTGGCATCGCCCTGCACCAAGGCCTGCCCCACCGGGCCGGTCTGAGCGCCAGACAGGCACAGGAGCCCGCCAGAAAGCTCACGCAGCCAGTCGAGGGTGCACACACCCTGGGTCCGCACCACGTTGCGGGTCCAGCCCCGCGTGAGGAGTTCACACAGGTTCAGGTAGCCGTCGCGGTTTTGCACCAGCAACAGCACGCGCGAAAGGTGACTGGCATCGGCTCCCAGGCCCTGCAACCAGACCTCCGCGCCGATCAATGGCTTGACGCCCTTGCCACGGGCGGCTTTGTAGAACTTGATGGCGCCGAACAGGTTGTTCAGGTCGGTGATCGCCAGCGCAGGCTGTCCGTCCGTGGCGGCGGCCTCCACGGTGTTGTCGATGCGGCAGGAGCCGTCGACCACGGAAAATTCGGAGTGCAGGCGCAGATGAACAAACATCCGGCCATTGTAGGAAAGCGCGGCTGGGGTTCGGTCGCTCGCCCCACCTAAAATCGATCCCCCGTGTCTGAGATCCTCAACGTTTCCGCCTACAAATTCGTCCCTTTGGACGACTGCACCCCGCTGCGTGAGCGCCTGCTCGCCGACGCGAGGGCGTCAGGCCTGAAGGGCACCATTCTTTTGGCCGAGGAAGGCATCAACCTGTTCCTCGCCGGCCCCGCCCCCGATCTGCGCGGATTTTTGGCGCGGCTCCAGGCAGACCCCCGACTCGGCGACCTTCCGGTGAAGGAAAGCTGGTCGGAGGCCCAACCCTTTCGGCGGATGCAGGTGAAGGTCAAGCGGGAAATCATCCGCATGAACCATCCGACGATCCGCCCCTCAGAGGGACGCGCGCCGGCGGTCGACGCCCTGACCCTGCGCCGTTGGCTAGACCAGGGTCATGACGACGAGGGCCGGCCCGTGGTGACGCTCGACACCCGCAACGCCTTCGAGGTGGACCACGGCAGCTTTGAGCACGCAATCGACTGGCGCATCACTAAATTCAGCGAGTTCCCGCAGGCGGCGCAGGCGCACCGGGCTGAACTCGAGGGCAAGACGGTGGTGAGCTTTTGCACCGGCGGCATTCGCTGCGAGAAGGCCGCGATCTACCTGCGGGAGGTGGGTGTGGAGCGCGTGCTGCAGCTCGAGGGCGGCATCCTGCGCTACTTCGAGGCAGCTGGCGGCGCGCACTACCAAGGGGGCTGCTTCGTTTTTGACGAGCGGGAGGCCCTGGACCCTTCACTGTCGCCGATGACGGCGGTCAATGCACCACGGGCGCCGCTGGCAGAGGTCAATACACACCCGGCGCCTTCGGCGCCGGGGACCTGAAGCCCGAAGACGCCGGGCGCCTGCACAGTTACCGCGCCCACTTGGCGGCAACTTGCGCCACCCGCCGGCCCAGGACACGCGAGGTCTCGAGGTCGCCCGGCAGCATCTCGGCGACGCTGGCGTCCGATGGAGTGGTAGCGGCCGCGCCCTGAAAGACACCGATCCAGTTCAGGTCGTTGCGGGTCGCTGCCTTGGAATTGGACGCCACTTCGCCCAAGCCCACCCACAGGCCGCCGTGCTGCATGGCCAGGGTGTAGAAGTAGTCCAGCGTCTTGCCCTTGTCGCCGTTGGTCGAGGCACTGTTGGTGAAGCCGGCAAAAATCTTGTCCTTCCAGTTGCGGCTGTACCAGGGCTTGGAGGACGCATCGGCGAATTTCTTGAACTGCCAGCTGGGCCCACCCATATAGGTCGGCGCGCCCAGGATGATGGCGTCGGCAGCGTCAAGCTGGGCCCATGCGGCCTCGGGGAGGTTGCCGTCGGCGTCGATGGCGATCAACTGGCCGCCTGCAGCCTCGGCGATGACTTGCGCCTGGCGCTGGGTGTGGCCGTAGCCAGAGTGATAAACGATTGCGATGGAAGCCATTTCAGAGTCCTTTTGGTTGCAAAAAAGTTGGGATCAGGAAGTCAGCTCCGGGATGCAGAGGTACCGGCACTGGCGCGGGCGTCCAGGCTCCAGGCGCCAGGGCCGAATGCGGTGATAAACAACAGGCCTCCTGCGATGGACAGGTTCTTCAGAAAGCTGATCTGCTGCATCTGCATCTGGTCGGCGGCAGCGGCCCAGAAGTTATGAAACAAGACACCAGCGGCTACGGTGAACACGGCCATCCCCAGAGCCGCCAGCCGGCTGCGCCAGCCCACCAGCACCATCAGGCCCAGGCCCACCTCCACGGCGATGGCAATCGCCGCGCCTACCTGGGGCAGGGGCAGGCCCACCGAGGCGATGTAACCGGTCGTCCCCGCAAAGCCGGCGATCTTGGCCAGACCGGCCGGCACGAAGAGCGCGGCGATGAGGATGCGGCCCAGCAGGGTCAGTACGTTGTTGAAAGTCGTGTCATTGGCGTTCATGAAGGGCTCCTTGGGGGTGTGACAGCGTGAGAAATCAGGTCAGATCGTGGAAAGAATTCAGGGCGCGAGGTCAAACACCAGCACCTCGGCGTCTCGCCCGGCCTCCAGGCGAACCTCGGTCTCGCCCTCGAGCTTGGCCGCATCGCCACCGGACAGGGCCTGGCCATTGACGGACAAGCTGCCGCGCACCAAATGCACATAGGCCTTGCGGCCGGGTGCCAGCGCCAGGGTGGCGGCTTCTGCGCCATCGAAGAGACCGGCGAACAAGCGTGCATTCGCGCTGATGTGCACTGCGCCCTGCTCACCGCCAGGGGCGGCCACCAGGCGCAGCTGGCCACGCTTTTCTTCGGCGGCGAAGGTCTTCTGTTCGTAGCCCGGCGCGATGCCGCGGGTATGCGGCTCGATCCAGATCTGCAGGAAATGGGTTTCTTCGTTGGCGGCGTGGTTGAACTCGCTGTGCATTACGCCCGTGCCCGCGCTCATGCGCTGCACATCGCCGGGCGGAATGGCCTCGACGTTGCCCATGTTGTCCTTGTGCGCGAGGCGGCCAGAGAGCACATAGCTGATGATTTCCATGTCACGGTGACCATGGGTGCCGAAGCCAGTGCCCGGGGCGATGCGATCCTCGTTGATCACTCGCAGCGGGCCGAAGCCCATGTGCTTCGGGTCGTAGTAATCGGCAAAGGAGAAGCTGTGGAACGAGTCCAGCCAGCCATGCTGAGCGTGGCCGCGGTCTTCGGACTTACGCAGGGTGATCATGGAGACTCCTTCAATCGGTTTGCATAGTTGTCAGGCGATCAGGTCTGAAAACATGCAATCGATTCTGCGGCCTGGCCCTTGTTTAGGGGACGATTCCGTTTGATGGCATCATTCAAATATTCTGAATTTATAACCCATGGTCTGCTGTGCGCCCAGGCCATTCGCCCAATTCAGCCAGCCCAATTTCCCAAACCGCTGACCCATGCCCAGCCCCCGCGACGTCCTCACCCCCGATGCCCTGTCCCTGCTGCAGACGGTCTCGCGCCTGGGCAGCTTCGCCGCCGCCGCGCGGGCGTTAGGCCTGGTGCCCAGTGCGGTCACCTACCGGGTGCGCCAGATCGAGGAAGCACTCGACGCCCTGCTCTTTGACCGAAGTTCTCGCCAGGCTCGGCTCACCCCGGCGGGCACCGAGCTGCTGCGCGAAGGCGAGCGTCTGCTCGAAGAGATGGACGCGGTGGCCAACCGTGTCCGTCGGGTCGCCACCGGCTGGGAGTCGCAACTGACAGTCGCGGTGGACACGGCCATCGCAGACCAGCCGCTGATGGACTTGGCGCAAGACTTCTTCCAGGTGGCACCGCAGACCCGCCTGCGCCTGCGCGAAGAGGCACTCTCGGGCACCCTGGAGGCGCTCACCAGCGGCCAGGCCGATCTGGCCTTGGGCGTGGCCCAGGAGCAGGGCACGCACGCAGGCCTTCAGTTCCGCCCCATGGGAGAACTGGGCTTCGTGTTCGCGGTGGCCCCCCACCACCCCTTGGCGCGGGCGAAGGAGCCGCTGTCCGATGAGGTGCTGCTGCGGCACCGCGCAGTGGCGGTGGCCGACTCGGTCAGCCGAGGCGGTGGCATCACGGTGGGCCTCCTGGCCGGCCAGGATGTCTTTACCGTGCCGACGATGCAGGCCAAGCTGGAGGCGCAGCTGCGCGGCCTCGGCGCGGGTTTTCTGCCCGAGCCCCTGGCACGCCCGCATCTGGCTGCCGGTCGACTGGTGGCACGCGCGGTGGTGCGACCGCAGCGCGTGGTGCAGCCGGCCTATGCCTGGCGGCAAACCACCGATCCGGGACGGGCCTTGCAATGGTGGCTAGAGCGGCTTGAGCGCCCGGCCACGCGCAAGGCGTTGCTGCAAGGACATGCCGGACCGCGGCCAGCCTGATGCCACAATGGTCGTAACACGGAGCGACCATGGCAAACAAGAAAACGACTTCCCCCTCCTCCACCGCTCGCGTCGCCGTCATCGGCGCCGGCATTGCAGGCCTGGCCTGCGCGCGCACCCTGGCCCAGGCCGGCTGCGAGGTCACTGTTTTCGAAAAGAGCCGCGGCTTCGGTGGGCGCATGGCATGCCGGCAGACACCGTTTGGCACCCACGACCACGGCGCGCAGTACTTCACCGTGCGCGACAAGCGTTTTGATGCAGCGCTGGGCACCACGCCCGGCCTGTGCACCCCCTGGAGCGCCAATGGCGTACGGGTGCTCGATCCGCTCGGCCGAGTGGTCGAGGCGGCGCCGTCACCGACCGAGTCGCGCTGGGTACCCGCCCCCGGCATGAACGCGCTGGCGGCCGCTTGGGCCCAACCGCTGGAGATGAGTGGCCGGGTTCATCGCCAGGCGAAGGTGCTGCGGATTGAGCGCGATGCGCTGGACGCCCGGCGCTGGCAGTTGCAGGTCGAGCAAACAGAGGGCGCGGCCGACGAGGCGGCCGTCCACGCCGGCTTTGACCGGGTGATGCTGGCCATTCCCGCACCCCAGGTGACTGACCTGCTGCGCGCCAGCGGCATCGCCCCCAAGCTGCAGCAGGCGGTGGCCAAAGTGCGCATGGCCCCCTGTTGGACGCTGATGCTGGCCTTCCCGCAGGCGGGCAGCACCGCTCTGGGCCCCAGTTGGAACGCAGCGTCCAGCAGCCACCACCGCATTGCCTGGCTGGCGCGTGAGTCGTCCAAGCCCGGGCGTGGCCCGGTCGAGCGATGGACGGTGCAAGCCAGCGCCGATTGGTCGCAAGAGCACCTGCAGGACGACCCGCAACGGGTCAGCGCCAAATTACTCAAGGGCTTCGCCGAGATCACCGGCATCCGCGCCGAGCCGGGCACGACCCAGGTGCAACGCTGGCTCTACGCCAGGACGGTGACTCCGCTGGGCAAGAGCCACCTGTGGGAAAAGTCCCTGGGCCTGGGTCTGGCTGGCGACTGGTGCCTGGGGCAGCGGGTCGAGGACGGCTTTGTCTCCGGGCTGGAGCTGGCGCTGGCCAGCCTGCGCTAAAGGAGCCTGGGCGCGTCGACTGCGGCGGGAGCGCAGTGCAGTGCAACGAATCGGATTGCAAACGGCCAGTCCCCTGCAGCGACCCTCGCCGCGCGGACCCAGATCACGATGACCACCGCCTACACCGGCCGCTTCGCGCCCTCGCCCACCGGCCCGCTGCACGCGGGCTCGCTGGTGGCGGCCCTGGCCAGCTGGTTGGACGCGCGCGCCCACGGCGGGCGCTGGCTGGTGCGCATCGAGGACGTGGACGGACCGCGCTGCGTGCCGGGTGCTGACCAGATCATCCTCGGGCAACTCTCCGACTGCGGCCTGCTGCCGGATGAACCGCCTCAGTGGCAATCGCGGCGCGATGCGCTCTACCAGTCTGCCCAGGACCGGCTTCTCGCATCCGGGCACGCCTATCCCTGCAGCTGCTCGCGCAAGGACATCGAGCAGGCAATCACTGCCTCCGGAGCAGAGCGCCCCCGGCATGGCGAGCGGGTCTACCCCGGCACCTGCCGAAACGGGCTGGCCGGCTCGACGGCGCGGGCCTGGCGATTCCTCGCAGAAGGAAGCAACACTGTCCACTGGGTGGATCGGCGCCTGGGCCCACAGCAACAAGACGTGGCCCGTGAGGTCGGCGACTTTGTGTTACGCCGCGCCGACGCGCAGTGGGCCTACCAGTTGGCGGTGGTGGTCGACGATGCGGACCAAGGCGTCACGGACATCGTGCGCGGCGAGGACCTCGCTGACAACACCGCGCGCCAAATCCTGCTGCAGCGGGCGCTGGGCCTGCCCACCCCGCGCTACCTGCACACCCCCTTGGTGCTGGCTGAGGACGGACAGAAGCTCTCCAAACAAACCGGCGCTCAGGCCCTGAACACCCGCCATCCGCTGGCCTGCCTGCAGGCGGCGGGACAGGTCCTGGGCCTGCCCGCCGGACAACTGACGGCGCAGGACCTGCCAGGCTGGCTCTCGCAGGCCGTGGAGGCCTGGCGCGGGCAGACCCAGGCCATGAGGCCTGGCGCCTGACCCTGGCGAGGCAGTCGTCTGGCGTTCAGAACCAGGTGCCTTCCCGTTCAGAACTTTCCGCCCCCGCCGTGCTCCGCACTTCGAAGTCGGACTCGCGTAAGTCGCTGATCTCGATCGCGAGTGAGGAGCTAGAGGGGGAAGCGGACGAGCGCCGACCGGGCGAGAGCGTTGGGGATGCGACAGACGCCGAAGTCTCCTGGACCCTCTGCGCCTGCGGCACTGCCTGGGGGCCTGGCGATGGGCGCCAGTGCCGCAACGCCAAGTCCACCAGATTGAGCGCGCCATTGGCCAGGCCCGAGACACCGAGCGCGGCGCCGAAGTCGGGCACGGTCACCAGCGCATTGGCGGTCAGGTTCAGAAGCGGCGTGTAGCCAAAGGCGCGGCCGCGAGCGGCCTCGTCCAAGCCGAGCCAGCGGGCCAAACGATCGAGTTGCCGCTGACTGCGTTGCAGGCAGGACAGCGTGCGCATGTCCACCACCGGCGCGAGGGCTTCGCAAGCGACGGCTCCAGGCTCGTTCACAGGGTGTGCCAGGCGCGCGCCGGCCCAGGCTTGGCCCGCAGCCTCGCCCAGGGCGCCCGTGGTCACCCGTCCAAATTCAACTGCAGCGACCGCGGTGGCAACGGCCAGCCCCGCCTGCAGGTAATCCAGGGGTGCGCTTTCCCACGGCCTGAATTCGAGCGGCCGTTCCAGACCGTAGCCCTGCTGGAGCACAGGCACCTGCCCCATGACCTGCCAGATCAGGGGCGCGTGCGCCAACACCTGGCCGATCAACAAGCCGCGCACGCCAGCGCTTTGCACCTGTGCCTCCTGGGCCGACCCCGGTTCGAGGGGCTGTCCATCGACCAGCAGCCGGGTCGGCAGGACCAGCGCCGGCACCAAACGACTGGCGAGCGCCTCGGATAAGAACATCGACAAGACCTGACCGCCCGCATTCGCCAGCATGTGATCGCCCAGGCGCGAGGTCTCGGGGTTGCCCAGCGAGGTCCAGGCATTTCCCAGCATTCCGGCAATGAAAGCCAGCGTGCCCAGTGCCGAGAGGGCCCTTGCGCTTCGCGCCGACAAGGGGGAGCCGCCCACCATCTGCCGAACGCCTTGCGCAACCACCTCGGCGCCAGCCCAGGCTGGCACTGCGCCAGCACCCACCAAGGCCAGGCTGAGGAGGCGATGGGACGCGCGCGGCATGGCGCGCGCCAGGGCCATGTAGCCCGCCTTGCCGGCAAGACCGGTGCCGACCGAGACGCTGACCGCGCTCGCCAGGCGCGCACCGGCCTGGAGCGCGAGTGCCGCAGACGATGCAAGCGAAGGGCAGGCTACCGGCGATGCGTCACTCGCCAGGTGCGGTGCGTGAGGGCGCGTGGGGGTGATTGACGACAACATGCTTCCTCCTGTTTGACTGTGTGAGAAAGCTCGCCGACGCAACCCGCATGCCTGAACACGGACCAGCCCATACCGCCGACAGGCTCGCGGCCCGATCCGTCAGCCCTGCTCGCTGGAGCTTGCAGGGCTGCAAGAACAAGGGCCTCGCGCGGGCCGCGACAATAGGGGGATGAACCAGAGCCAGGACAAGACGCACGCGCCCGACGCGCCCGAGATCGGGCAGCCTCCCGGAGAAGTTCCCCATCCCCGGGTGATTCGCACCTTTGTGCGGCGCGCTGGCCGCACCACGCTGGGACAGGCACGCGCCTTCGAGACACTGGGCCCGCAGTTCCTGTTGCCCTTTCAGGACACGCCACCCGACCTGAACGCTCTGTTCGGGCGTGAAGCCCCCGTCATCTTGGAAATCGGCTTCGGCATGGGCGAGGCCACCGCCCATATTGCCGGCCTGATGCCGGAAAAAAACTTCCTGTGCTGCGAGGTGCACGAACCCGGCGTCGGCGCCCTCCTAAAACGCATCGGCGAAAACGCACTGGGCAACATCCGGATCCTGCAGCACGACGCGCTCGAAGTGGTCGACCAGATGCTGCCCCTGGGGTCGCTGGCCGGCATCCACATCTTCTTTCCCGACCCCTGGCACAAGCTGCGTCACAACAAGCGCCGCTTGATCCAGCCGCCGGTGGTGGCCAAGTTAGCCGCCCGCCTCGCGCCGGGCGCTTATCTGCACTGCGCCACCGACTGGGAGCCCTATGCGCACCAAATGATGACGGTGCTCTCGGCGGAGCCACTTCTGGCCAACACCGCGCCTGACTTTGCGCCTAGGCCCGCCTACCGGCCCCTCACCAAGTTCGAAAACCGCGGCCTGCGCCTGGGCCACGGGGTGTGGGATCTGGTTTTCACTCGGCGCTGAAAGCGAGCGGCGCTTGCCGCGCCGCCGGGACTCAGGCCCGCTCGGCCACCCAGGCCTGCACAGATTGAAGCGCTGCAGGGAGTTGGGCGGCATCGGTACCGCCGGCCATGGCCATGTCAGGCTTACCGCCGCCCTTGCCACCCACCTGCTGCGCAACAAAATTCACCAGCTCGCCGGCCTTGACCTTGGCCATGGCGTCGGCGGTCACGCCTGCGGCCAGTTGCACCTTGCCACCGTCCACAGCGGCCAGCACGATGACCGCGGACTTGAGCTTGTCTTTGAGCTTGTCCATGGTGTCACGCAGGGTCTTGGCATCGGCGCCCACCAGCGTGGCGGCCAGCACCTTCAGACCCTTGATATCGACAGCCTGGGCAACGAGTTCGTCCCCTTGGCTGGAGGCCAGCTTGCCCTTGAGGGCGGCCACTTCTTTTTCGAGGCTGCGTACCTGATCGAGCACCTGGCCGATGCGGGCTTGCAGTTCAGTGACCGGGGCCTTCAGGGACGCCGCCGCGGCCTGCACCGTGGCTTCTACCTGTTGCAGGTAGGCCAGCGCATTGGCGCCGGTCACCGCCTCGATGCGGCGCACGCCGGCGGCCACGCCGGACTCGGCCACCACCTTGAACAGGCCGATGTCGCCGGTGCGGTGTACATGGGTGCCACCGCACAGCTCGCGGCTGCTGCCGATGTCGAGCACGCGAACGGTCTCACCGTACTTCTCTCCGAACAGCATCATGGCGCCCGTGGCCTTGGCCGACTCGATGTCCATCACGCGCGCCTGCGTGGCGGCGTTGGCCAGCACCTCGGCATTGACGCGGCGCTCGATCTCGAGCACCTGGGCTTCGGTGACGGGCGCGTTGTGGGTGAAGTCGAAGCGGGTCTTGTCGGCGTCGACCAACGAGCCCTTTTGCTGCACATGGTCGCCCAGCACCTCGTGCAAGGCCTTGTGCATCAGATGGGTGACGCTGTGATTGCGCATGGTGGCATGGCGGCGCTCAACGTCCACGCGTGCCAGCACCGCGTCGCCGACCTTCAGGCTGCCCTGGGAGAGAACACCATGGTGACCGAAAACGTCGGACTTGATCTTCTGGGTGTCCTCCACGCCAAAGAGTGCGCCCTCGGCGCTGAGGCTACCGCTGTCACCCACCTGGCCGCCGCTCTCGGCGTAGAAAGGGGTGGTGTCCAGCACCACCACGCCGTTGTCGCCCGCAGACAGTTGCGTGACCGAGGTGCCCTCGCGGTACAGAGCGATGACGCGGGCGCTTTCTTCCAGGCGCTCGTAGCCGGTGAAGGGATGGCCCGCGCCGGCGTACTCGAGGGCGCGGTCCATCTTGAACTTGCCAGCGGCACGGCCAGCGGCCTTTTGCCGCTCCATTGCGGCATTGAAGCCGGCCTCGTCGACGCCGACGTTGCGCTCGCGGCAGACATCAGCCGAGAGATCCAGCGGGAAACCGTAGGTGTCGTGCAGCTTGAAGGCGACCTCACCGGGCAGCAGCTTGGCACCGTTCTGGAGGGCGGCGTCGAGGATCTCCATGCCGTTCTCGAGCGTCTCGTAAAAACGCTCCTCTTCGGCCTTGAGCACCTCGGTGATGCGCTTTTCGGCGGCGGCCAGGCGCGGGTAGGCCGCGCCCATGAGGGCCACCAGGTCGGGGACCAGCTTATGGAAAAAGGGGCTCTTGCGTCCGAGCTTGTAGCCGTGGCGGATGGCGCGGCGCACGATGCGCCGCTGCACATAACCGCGGCCCTCGTTACTGGGAATGACGCCGTCGCTCACGAGGAAGGCGGTGGCACGAATGTGGTCGGCAATCACCCGCAGCGAGGGGTTGGACAGGTCGCTGGTGCCGGTCTCGCGCGCGGCGGCGGCGATCAGCTGGTCGAACAGGTCGATCTCGTAGTTACTGTGAACATGCTGCAAGAGGGCCGCTAGCCGAGCCAGACCGATGCCAGTGTCCACACAGGGCGCAGGCAGCGGACGGGTCGTGCCGTCGGGCTGCATGTCGAACTGCATGAACACGTTATTCCAGATCTCGATGAAGCGGTCGCCGTCTTCGTCGGGGCTGCCGGGTGGGCCGCCAGGGATGTGGGCGCCGTGGTCGTAAAAGATCTCGGAGCAAGGCCCGCAGGGGCCCGTGTCGGCCATCATCCAGAAGTTGTCTGATTTGTAACGGCCGCCCTTGTTGTCACCGATGCGGATGA
>JAURKV010000014.1 GCA_030831585.1 Ramlibacter sp.
GCGCCGATGTGTGGCGCTTTGGCCAAGACTTCAATTTTTCGGGCGACAAACAGCAGTGGGCCTGGGCAGGCCGTGGGCGCCGCTACGCGGGCATGGCCTACCCGGCATTGCGCGGGGCCAACCAATTGGTCAATGCCTCCGGCGTGCTGGCGGCGCTGGAGGCCTTGCGCCAACGCATCCCGGTGACCGCGCAGGCCGTGCGCAATGGCCTGGCCATGGTCGAGCTTCCCGGGCGCTTTCAGATGGTGCCGGGCCAGCCTGCTTTGGTGCTTGACGTGGCCCATAACCCGCACTCGGTGGCCGCTTTGGTGGCCAACCTCGACGCGATGGGCTTTTTTCCGGCGACCCACCTCGTCTTTGGCGCGATGGGCGACAAGGACCTGGACTCGATGCTCGCCAAAATGGCGCCCCTGGCCGACCGCTGGTACTTCTGTGACCTGCCCACCCCGCGTGCCGAGACGGGCCAGGCCCTTGCCGATCGATGGCAAGGGCTGGCCCAAGCCGGTGCCCTGGGTCCCTCCGGCCCGCGAGGGTTGGCCCCGGTGAGCGTCTATGCAGACCCCCGCGCCGCGCTCGAATCAGCCGCCGCTGCGGCCGACCCCGCTGATAGAATCGTCGTCTTCGGCTCCTTCTACACGGTGGGTGGCATCCTCGAAGGCGGCGTGCCCCGCCTGCAGGCGCCGCACCTGCCGTCCTGAAGGTCCTGTCCCGGGGGCCGCGCCAGGGGCGCTGGTCGCCGGCCATGGTTCCCGGTCTCTGCCTTCTCGACGCGTACATGGCCTTCTTCAAGTTCAGAAAAAGTGGTGGTGACCCGGTCGCTGCGGCCGCCTCTCCGGCGGAGAGCGTCGAGGCCCTGCGCAGGCGCGCGCTCCACCGCCTGATCGGCTCGGCCGTCCTGGTGCTCGCCGGTGTCATCGGTTTTCCCCTGGTGTTCGACAGCCAGCCCCGACCGATCGCGGTCGACATCCCCATCGAGATCCCAGATCGCGCTGGCAAAACGTCCAAGCCGGCTTCGGCCGTGTCGCCCGCCACACAAGCTGCCGCCGGCCCGGTGGTGGGCGGGGACGCCGTGGTGGTCCGGCCCGAGCCCCTGGCGGCTGCCAGTGCGCCGCCGGCCGTGTTCCAGCCCGCTGCGTCGGCCGCACCCACTCCTCCGCCCCCTCCCGCTCCCCCGGCCGCGGCCGCGCCGGTCCCTGCGCCCACCGTTTCAACGGCAGCGTCTGCGCCGCCCAAGGCAGCGAGCGCCCCGGCCGACGACAGCCGTGCCCGCGCCATGCTAGACGGACAGGCTGCCTCGGCTCCCAGTGCGGGCCGGTTCGTAGTTCAGGTTGGCGCCTTTGCCGACGCCGCCAAGGCCCAGGCGGCGCGACGCAAGCTCGAGGCGGCCGGCCTCAAGACCTATACCCACATCGCGGACACCAAGGAGGGCAAGCGCACCCGGGTGCGCGTGGGCCCCTTCGACTCCCGCGCCGAAGCCGACAAGGCTGCGGCCAAGGTGAAGGGCCTGGATTTGCCCGCCGCCGTTCTCACCCTCTGAGCCGATTGAGCGATGGCCGCGCTCGACTGGATCATCCTCGCGCTTCTGTTGCTCTCGCTGGCGCTCGGTGCTTGGCGCGGCCTCGTCTACGAGGTCTTGTCGCTGGCGGGCTGGGTCGCTGCCTTCGTCGTGGCCCAGTGGCTGGCGCCCCGCGCCGCGGCCTGGTTGCCCATGGGGCAGGCCTCCGAGATGCTGCGCTACGCCGCTGGATTTGCGCTCGTTTTCATCGCCACAGTGTTTGCCGCCGGACTGCTGTCCTGGCTGGTCAAGAAGGTGGTCGAGGCGGTAGGTCTGCGGCCGGTTGACCGTATCCTCGGCGCCCTGTTCGGTCTCTTGCGGGGCCTGGTGATCATTCTGGCTGTCACGGTGTTGGCGCTCATGACGCCGCTGCACGACACTGAAGCCTGGAAACAATCGGCGGGCGCAGCCACGGCGGCGTCTTCCCTCCGGCATATCAAGCCGATCCTCCCCGAGCGCTTCGGCCAGCTCCTACCAGGGTAGTTATTCATGTGTGGAATCGTTGGCGTTGTCAGCAGCGCCCCTGTCAATCAGTTGATCTATGACGCGCTACTGCTCCTGCAGCACCGCGGCCAGGACGCGGCTGGCATCGTGACCCAGGAAGACCGCAAGTTCTTCATGCACAAGGCCAAGGGTATGGTGCGGGACGTGTTTCGCACCCGCAACATGCGCGCTTTGCCGGGCTTGGCGGGCCTGGGTCAGGTGCGCTACCCAACGGCCGGCAATGCCTACTCTGAGGAGGAGGCCCAGCCCTTTTACGTCAACGCGCCTTTCGGCCTAGTGCTGGTACACAACGGCAACCTCACTAACGCGCACCCGCTCAAGTCGGAGCTGTTCTCCACCGACCACCGGCACATCAACACCGAGAGCGACTCTGAGGTGCTGCTCAATGTGCTGGCCCACGAGCTTGACCAGGCGACGCGTGGCCGCGCGAACCTGTCGCCCGAAGATGTTTTCTCCGCAGTGTCGGCGGTACACCGCCGTGTGCGCGGCTCTTACGCCGTCATCGCGATGATTGCAGGCCATGGCCTTTTGGCCTTCCGCGACCCGTATGGCATCCGCCCGCTGTCCCTGGGGCGCGCTGCCAACGGCGCGCTCATGGTGGCCAGCGAGACCGTGGCCCTCGAAGGCACCGGCCACCAGCTCGAGCGCCATGTGGCCCCCGGTGAGGCCTTGTTCATCGGTCTGGACGGTGCGCTGCACGCCAAGCAATGCGCCGACAACCCCAAGCTCACGCCATGCATCTTCGAGTATGTTTACCTGGCCCGGCCCGATTCGGTGCTGGACGGCATCTCGGTCTACCAGGCGCGATTGAACCTGGGCGAGACATTGGCCACCCGGGTGGTGTCCACCGTCCCGCCCAACGAGATCGACGTCATCATCCCTATCCCTGAGTCGAGCCGTCCCAGCGCCACCCAGCTGGCTCACCTGCTGGGAATTCCCTACCGCGAGGCCTTCGTCAAGAACCGCTATGTGGGCCGCACCTTCATCATGCCCGGCCAGGGCGTGCGCAAGAAGTCGGTACGCCAGAAGCTCAACGTGATTGCCAGCGAGTTCAAGGGGCGCAACGTCATGCTGGTGGACGACTCCATCGTGCGCGGCACCACCAGCCGCGAAATCGTGCAAATGGCGCGCGACGCGGGTGCCAAAAAGGTGTACCTGGCCAGTGCGGCACCGCCGGTGCGCTTTCCCAACGTCTACGGCATCGACATGCCGACGTCGTCCGAGTTGGTAGCCCATGGCCGCAGTGTCGACGAGGTGCGTCAGATCATCGGCTGCGACGCGCTCATCTACCAGGACGTCGAAGGCATGAAGCGTGCGGTGCAGAAGGCCTCGTCTGCTGGCGGCCCCAGGCTCGACGGCTTTGACGCTTCGTGCTTTGACGGTGTCTACGTGACCGGCGACGTGAGCGCCGAGGACATCGAGCGGCTCAACGCCGGCCGCGTAGGCCAGGAGGAGGGCGACGCCGATTCCTCTCGCCTGGCCCTTCCAAATGCCCAGACTTCGGCCCAGGAGGCCTGACCCCATGACCCAGAAAAACCTGCCCGAGGGCCTTCACATTGACACCCTGGCGGTGCGCGCCGCGGTGGACAAGACCCAGTACGGTGAGAACTCCGAGGCGCTCTTTCTCACCTCGAGCTTCACACAGCCCGATTGCGCCACCGCCGCCCGCCGCTTTGCCGGCGAAGAGGACGGCTACATCTACTCGCGCTTCACCAACCCCACGGTGGCCAGCATGGAGCAGCGCCTGGCTGCCCTGGAGGGCACTGAGGCCTGCATCGCCACTGCCAGCGGCATGGGCGCCATCCTCCTGCTTTGCATGGGTCTGCTCAAAGCGGGTGATCACGTGGTGTGCTCGCGCTCGGTGTTCGGTTCGACCATCAAACTGCTCGCCGGCGAGTTCGGCAAGTTTGGCGTCGAAAGCACCTTTGTCTCGCAGACCGACCTCTCCGAGTGGAAGCAGGCGATCCGTCCCAGCACCAAGCTGCTGTTCGCTGAAACCCCCAC
>JAURKV010000222.1 GCA_030831585.1 Ramlibacter sp.
AAGGACGCCTTGAACGAGGCCATGCGCGACTGGGTGACGAATGTGGAAAACACCTTCTACATCATCGGCACCGTGGCGGGCCCGCACCCCTACCCAATGATGGTGCGCGACTTCCAGAGCATCATCGGCAAGGAAGCCATCGAGCAGATGCCCGAGATGGCTGGCCGCCAGCCCGACGCGGTGCTGGCCTGCGTGGGCGGCGGCAGCAATGCGATGGGCATCTTCCATCCCTACATTCCCTTTGAGGGTACGCGTCTCATCGGCGTGGAAGCTGCCGGAGAGGGTCTCGACAGCGGCAAGCACTCGGCCTCGCTGCAGCGCGGTCAGCCTGGCGTGTTGCACGGCAACCGTACCTACATCCTGCAAGACGAGAACGGCCAGATCACCGAAACGCACAGCATCTCCGCCGGTCTCGACTACCCCGGCGTCGGCCCCGAGCACGCCTGGCTCAAGGACATCGGCCGCGCCGAGTACGTGGGCGTGACCGATACCGAGGCGCTGGCCGCCTTTCACTATCTGTGCCGTACCGAGGGCATCATTCCCGCGCTCGAATCGAGCCATGCCATCGCCTACGCAATGAAGATGGCCAAGACGATGCGTTCTGACCAACATATCCTGGTCAACCTTTCGGGCCGCGGCGACAAGGACATCGGCACCGTGGCCGATCTGTCCCAAGCCGACTTTTACTGCCGACCCAGCTGCCGCGGTCAGACCGTCAAAGGCGATGTGCACCCGGTGGAGTTCAAGTCATGAGCGCTACATCTCCGAACCGCATCGGCGCCACCTTCGCGCGGCTACAGTCACAGGGGCGCAAGGCCCTCATCCCTTACGTGACCGCCGGCTTTCCCTTCGCCGACTGCACGCCCGCGCTGATGCAGGCCATGGTGTCTGCAGGCGCCGACGTGATCGAGCTGGGTGTGCCCTTCTCCGACCCAATGGCCGACGGCCCCGTGATTCAGAAGGCCGGTGAGAAGGCCCTCGCACAGGGCGTGGGCATGACCCAGGTGCTGGCCATGGTGGCCGATTTCCGCCGCAGGGACAGCAGCACGCCGGTGGTCCTCATGGGCTATGCCAACCCGGTGGAGCGCTACGACATCAAGCACGGCCCGGGCGCGTTCATCCGCGACTGCGCCGCGTCTGGTGTCGACGGACTTCTCATCGTCGACTACCCGCCCGAGGAATGCGAGCAATTTGCCGCCGACCTGCGCGCCCACGGCCTGGACCTCATCTTCCTGCTTGCGCCCACCTCGACAGACGCGCGCATGCAGCAAGTGGCCCGGGTGGCCAGCGGCTACGTCTACTACGTCTCGCTCAAGGGCGTGACCGGCGCAGGCCACTTAGACACGGGCGCGGTGGAGGCCATGCTGCCCCGTATCCGCCAGCATGTGAACATCCCGGTCGGGGTGGGTTTTGGCATCCGCGACGCCGAGACCGCCCGCGCCATCGGCCGGGTGGCCGACGCGGTCGTCATTGGCACCAAGCTGATCCAGGTGATCGAGAGCCAGCCCCGGGATCAGGTCGCCCCGGCAGCAGCCGCCTTCCTGGGTGGAATCCGCCAGGCGCTCGACGCATAATCAGGCTCAGCCCCGGGGCCGGTGGCGCCGCTGGCGCCCCACCCCCTCCCGAGAGGAACCCGCTATGTCCTGGCTCGAAAAACTCCTACCGCCGAAGATTCAGCCCACAGACCCCACCGAGCGCCGCAGCGTGCCCGAGGGCCTGTGGATCAAGTGCCCGAGCTGCGAGTCGGTGTTGTACAAGTCCGACCTCGAGCAGAACCAGAACGTCTGCCCCACCTGCAGCCATCACCATCGCATGTCGGCCCGCGCCCGGCTCGACGCCTTCCTGGATCCGGAAGGTCGCTATGAGGTCGGCCAGGAGGTGCTGCCGGTTGACCCGCTCAAGTTCAAGGACAGCCGTAAGTACCCCGACCGCCTCAAAGAGGCCCTCGAGAATACCGGCGAGACCGACGCCCTGGTGGTGATGGGTGGCTCGGTCCACAGCATCAACCTGGTGGCCGCAGCCTTCGAGTTCGACTTCATGGGCGGCTCCATGGGCTCGGTGGTCGGCGAGCGCTTCGTGCGCGGCGTCGAAACCGCTATCGAGCAGAAGGTGCCCTTCTTGTGCTTCACCGCCACCGGTGGGGCGCGCATGCAGGAGGGCCTGCTCTCCCTCATGCAAATGGCCAAGACCAACGCGGCACTGACCCGTCTGTCGGCCAAGGGCCTGCCTTACATCAGCGTGCTCACCGACCCGACCATGGGCGGCGTGAGTGCGGGCTTTGCCTTCGTGGGTGACATCGTGATTGCCGAGCCCAAGGCGCTGATCGGCTTTGCCGGCCCGCGCGTGATCGAGACCACCGTGAGGGTCACCCTGCCAGAGGGCTTCCAGCGCGCCGAGTTCCTGCAGCAAAAGGGCGCGGTCGACTTCATCTGCGACCGCCGCGAACTGCGCAAGACCGTAGCCAGCGCCCTGGCCATGTTGCAGCGCCAGCCGGCGGATGCGGTGAGCTGAGGCCGTCGGAGCTATTCATTCAAAACGGCCCCGAGGGGCCGTTTTTTATGGACACCCGGCGCGCGTCAGCCCAGCACCGCCACCTGGAGACCCGACAGCACAATACCTGCAATCTGCAAAAGGACCAGCAATGCCAGGGGCGTGAGGTCTAGCCCGCCCACCCGCGGGATGAGGCGGCGCAGGGGCGCCAGCAGGGGCACACACAGGCGCTCGACCAGGTCGGCCATGTCCGAGTCGGCCCGCACCCAGGAAAGAATGGCCCCCAGCAAGACCAAGGCGGTCATGCACGAGAGCACCAGCCGCGCCAGTCCAAACACGGCCAGCACGGGCAACAGGGCCCAGGCCGGTCCCGTCGCCAGCCCACCCAAGGCCCCCGATACCGACCACAGGACCGCCAGTTGCACGAGTTCCACCGCCCAGGCCGCCACAAGGCTGGCTGTGTCCAGCCGACCCATGGCCGGCAGCAGCCGGCGCAGAGGCAGCACCAGCCAGTTGCTCACCGCAAACACGAAGCGCCCCAGCGGATTGCCAAAGGGCACCCGCTGCCATTGCATGTACAGGCGCAGCAGGCAGGCACCTCCCACCAGGCTCGCAGCCACGTCGAGCAGCAAGGACAGAATCTGGAAAAGCATAGGCGCGTACTCGGGTGATGGGCTTCTGTGATGATAGAGACCCTGTCCCTGCGAAGGGACCGGTCGCACCTACCAAGACCCCATGTCCGAACCCTCACCTACCTCGCCCGCCGGCGCCCCCGGCCCTTCCGATGAATGGCCCGGGCTGCCGCTATTCCCCCTGGGCACGGTGCTCTTTCCCGGCGGGCTGTTGCCCCTGCGAATATTTGAGGTGCGCTACCTGGACATGATCCGCCGCTGCCAGCGCGAGGGGCGACCCTTCGGCGTAGTCACGCTCACACAGGGCCATGAGGTCCGCCAGGCCGGTACCGGCCCGGAGGCCTTCCATCCGGTCGGCACGCTGGCCACGGTGGCCGAAGTCAGCGCGCCCCAGCCTGGCTTGCTGATGATCCAGGCCCACGGCGGCTCGCGCTTCCAGCTTCAGTCCAGCCAGCAACTCAAACACGGCTTGTGGGTAGGGCAGACGCAGCCCCTGGCCGACGACCCGGCGGTGCCGGTGCCGGAGGATCTGCAGGGTCATGCGACATCCCTGGCCCACCTGCTTGAAACACTCAGTGCCCACGCCGCCGACGCCCGCAGCCGGATGCCGGTGCGCTCGCCCTGGCATCTGGACGACTGCGCCTGGGTCGCCAACCGATGGAGCGAACTGCTGCCCTTGCCGCTCGAGACCAAGCAGCAGCTCATGGCCCTGGACAACCCGGTCTTGCGGCTGGAGCTGGTGGGCGATTTGCTCGCGCCCGCGCCCTCAGGTCTCAGGTAATCGGTGCCGGATTGAACAGCACCAGCGCGTTGTGCAGCTTCCAGTGCTCGGCCCAGGTCTTCTGGCGGCCGCTGGCCACATCGAGCAGCAAGCGGAACATCTCCCAGCCCATCTCCTCGATCGATGCCTCGCCGTCGGCAATGCGGCCGGCGTTGATGTCCATCAGGTCGTGCCAGCGCCGTGCGAGGTCGCTGCGGGTGGCCACCTTGACCACCGGGCAGGCGGCCAGACCATAGGGCGTGCCGCGGCCGGTGGTGAAAATGTGCAAGTTCATGCCAGCGGCCAGTTGCAGCGTGCCGCAAATGAAGTCACTGGCTGGGGTGGCGGCGTAGACCAGTCCGCTCGAGATGCCTTTGTCCGAGAGCTTCTCCCCGGGCGATAGCGACCCTGCGATCGGTGCGCTGCCCGACTTGACGATGGAGCCCATCGCCTTTTCGACGATGTTGGACAGCCCGCCCTGCTTGTTACCCGGCGTGGTGTTGGCACTGCGGTCGGCACTGCCACGCTGCAGGTAAGCGTCGTACCAGGCCATTTCCTTGACCATGGCCTCGGCCACCTCCAGCGTCGCGGCGCGAGAGGTGAGCTGGGCGATGCCATCGCGCACCTCGGTCACTTCAGAGAACATCACCGTAGCGCCGGCGCGCACCAGCAAATCGGTGCAAAAGCCCACCGCCGGGTTGGCGGTCACGCCCGAGAAGGCGTCTGAGCCGCCGCACTGCACACCCACCACCAGAGCGCTGGCCGGCACCGTCTCGCGGCGGCGGCGATTGAGGCGCTCGAGGTGAACGCGGGCCTGACGCATCACGCCCTCGATCATGGACATAAAGCCCACATGCGAGTCGTCCTGCAGGCAGACCACGTCCAAGCCCTGGGTGCCATCGGCACGCGTATCGGTGATGGGGATGGTGCCCGGCGGCAGCAAGCGCTCGGGCTGCAGCTTCTCGCAGCCCAGGCTCACCACCATCACCTCGCCGCCGAAGTTGGGGTTGCGGCTGATGTTGCGCAAGGTACGGATCGGGATCACCGCGTCCGGCGCGTCGATCGCCACGCCGCAGCCGTAGCTGTGTTCGAGGCCCACTACGTCATCGACATGGGGGTAGAGCGGCAGCAGCTCGGACTTGATGCGCTGCACCGCGAAGTCCACCACGCCAGCGACGCATTGCACCGTCTGGGTGATGGCCAGAATGTTGCGGGTGCCCACGCTGCCATCCGCGTTGCGGTAGCCCTCGAAGGTAAAGCCCGCCAGGGGCTCCATCGGCGCCGCTTGGCCGGTGGCCATCGGCAGGCCCTCGAGCGCGCGGGCCTGGGGCATTTCGAGCACCCGCTCGTGCACCCAGCTGCCGGCCGGCAGGTCTCGTGTCGTGCGGCCGATAGTCACGTCGTAACGCCGGACCTCCGCGCCCGCAGGCAAATCGACCAGGGCCACCTTGTGGCCCTGCGGCACCTTGTCGCGCAGCGTCGGGCCGCCGGGCAGGGTCGTTCCCGCGGGTAGGCCGCCGTCATTGGCGACGATGGCCACGTTGTCGGCCGCGTGCATGCGAATCAGAAGGGGCGGTCGAGTGGTCATGGCGTCGGGCGTCAACGCACCAGGCAGGGCTTCTTGGGGTCGAACTTCCAGCCGGGAATCAGGTACTGCATCGCGATCGCATCGTCGCGTGCGCCCAGGCCGTGCTGGCGGTAAAGCGCATGGGCCTTCTCCACCTCGGCCATATCCAGCTCAATGCCCAGGCCAGGCTTCTTGGGCACCTGCACGTATCCGCCCTCGATCTTGAGCGGATCCTTGGTGAGGCGCTGGCCGTCCTGCCAGATCCAGTGGGTGTCGATCGCGGTCACCTTGCCGGGCGCGGCCGCGCCCACATGGGTGAACATGGCAAGCGACACGTCAAAGTGGTTGTTGGAGTGCGAGCCCCAGGTGAGGCCCCAGTCGCGGCAGGTCTGGGCCACCCGCACCGAGCCCGCCAGAGTCCAGAAGTGCGGGTCGGCCAGGGGAATGTCCACCGCCTGCAGCGCCAGCGAATGTGCCAGCTGGCGCCAGTCGGTCGCGACCATGTTGGTGGCGGTGAGCAGGCCGGTGGCACGGCGAAACTCGGCCATCACCTCGCGACCGGAGAAACCGTCTTCCGCCCCGCAGGGGTCCTCGGCATAGGCCAGCACGCCATGCAGGTCTCGGAGCAAGCGCACCGCGTCCTTCAGTAACCAGCCGCCATTGGGGTCGAGCGTGACCCGGGCCTGCGGAAAGCGCGCGTGCAAGGCATGAATCGCCTCCACCTCCTCCTCGCCACGCAGTACGCCGCCCTTGAGCTTGAAATCCTGGAAGCCATAGCGGCGGTGGGCGGCGTCGGCCAGGCGCACCACGGCGTCGGGCGTCATCGCAGCCTCGTGGCGCAGGCGTAGCCAGTCATTGGCCGCAGCCTGTTCGCTGGAAGGGTCGCTGGCCGGATCGACGTAGGGAAGATCGGTCTTGTTGCGGTCACCGACGAAGAACAGGTAGCCCAGCATCTGCACCGCATCGCGCTGCTGTCCCTCGCCCAGCAGGGCCGCTACTGGCACCCCCAAGTGCTGGCCCTGCAGGTCCAGCAGCGCCGATTCGATCGCAGCCACTGCGTGGATGGTGGTGCGCAAGTCAAAGGTTTGCAGGCCGCGCCCCCCGGCATCGCGGTCGGCGAAGCGGGTACGAACGTCCTGCAAAATGGCCTGCAAATCGCCCACGGTGCGCCCTTCGACCAGCGGGCGCGCGTCGTCCAGGGTCTGGCGGATCTTCTCGCCGCCGGGCACTTCGCCCAGGCCGGTGTGGCCGGCGGTATCCGTGGCAATCACCAGGTTGCGGGTGAAGAAAGGCGCGTGCGCACCCGACAGATTGAGCAGCATGCCGTCGCGGCCGGCGACGGGAATGACCTGCAGTTGGGCGATACGCGGGGCGGAAGACAGGGCCATGGGGGCTTTCTCAGTCGGCAGTGATCTTGCGGCTGGTGATCAGGCCTTGCCAGCGGGCATATTCAGCGGCCTGGAAGGCGGCGAACTGCTCGGGGGTGTTCAGGACCATCTCGAAACCGAGGTCGAGCAGCCGGGTTCTGATCGCTGGCTCGTTGAACGTGGCCAGAGTGGCCGCGTGGATACGGGCCTTCACATCGGCGGGCAGGCCGCGCGGCGCGGCCAGGGCCTGCCAGGAGGTGACACCCGCGTCCCGAATGCCCAGTTCATCGAGCGTTGGCACATTGGGCAGCAGCGGCGAGCGCTTGGCGCTGGTGATGACCAGCGGCCGTAACTTGCCCGACTGGATCTGCGGCATGGCGGTATTGATGTTCATGAAGGACGAATCGACCTGGTTACCCAAGAGGTCGTTCATCACCGGGCCGCCGCCCTTGTAGGGAATGTGGATGCCGGTGGTGCCGGTCTGCTGCCAGAACAGTTCGGCGGTGAGGTGGTCGCTGCTGCCGTTACCTGAGGAGGCAAAGGCCATCTTGTTCGGGTTGGCCTTCACGAAGGCCATCACATCGGCCATGGTCCTGTGCGGCGAGGCAGCAGGCACCACCAGTACGTTGGGGGCCTGCACGATGATGGTGATCGGGTCCAGGTCTTTGAGCGCGTCATAGGGTGCCTTGATCAGGTGCGGCGCAATCACGAAGGGGCCTAGCGACGACACCAGCAGGGTGTGGCCGTCGGCCGGGGCCTTGGCGACCTGTCCGGTACCGATGGTGCCGGTGGCGCCACCGCGGTTGTCCACCGCCACCGCGGTGGCACCCAGGCGCTCCTGCAGTCTGGGGGCCAGCACGCGTGCGATCAGGTCGGTGGAGCCGCCAGGCGGAAAGGGCACCACCAGTGTGATGGGCTTGTTCGGAAAAGGTTGCGCGGTGGAAGCCAGTGTGACCAGGCCGGTCATCATGGCAACGATCAGTTTTTTCATCATTTGTCTCCTGGTTCGTGGGTCGTGGGTCAAGGTCGGGTACCGAGGCGCAAGCCGGCATCAGCGCCGGTTCGGCTGCTCCCGCCGGTGGGGGCATCGGGAAGGATGGCCCTGCCAGGGCGGACACCGGGCAGAGGCCCACAAAAGAGATAGGACATCATATCTCTAATGGTCAATGTCAATGTAGCGAGGTTCCCGGTCGTCGGTCTGCATCACGCGGTCCGCCGATCAACCCTTGGGCATCGCCCGCCGCCGCCGCTCGCGGCTGTTACTCAGATGGGTGCGCATGGCTGCACGGGCCGCGTCGGCGTCCTGGCGGGCAATCGCCTCGTACAGGCTCTCGTGCTCGGAATGGACCCGCTGGAGGTACTCCCGCCGTTCGGGCGTCAAAGGAACGGCGGGCTCGAGCCGGGCGCGCGGAATCATCATGCCGCCCAGGGCAGCCAGTAGGTCTGCGAAATGATGGTTGTGGCTGGCGCGGGCAACCTCCAGGTGGAACTGGAAGTCGGACCCCACCGCATCGCGCCCCTCCTCCACCGCCAATACAAAGGTGTCCAGTGCGGCCCGCATGGCCTGCAGATTCGCTGCATCGCGCCGGCTCGCCGCCAGGCCCGCGGCCTCGGTCTCGACTGCGATGCGCAACTCGAGCACCCCGATCACCTCCTGAAGCGTGACGACCTGGTCAGGCGCGATACGGAAGCTGCTGGCGTCACCTGGACCGACCACGAAGGTGCCCACGCCGTGACGGGTTTCGACCATGCCGGCGGCCTGCAACTTCGACATGGCCTCCCGCACCACCGTTCGGCTGACCCCGAACTCGACCATCAGGTCGGCCTCGCGAGGGAGCTTGCTGCCAGCGAGCAGGCGACCGTCACGGATGCGGTCGCCCAGGGCCTGAACGAGGTCGGCGGTGAGAGAGCGGGGTCGGCGAGGGGCGGTCGTGCTCATGCCCGGATTATGGAGCCGTTGATGTACGACGTCTCATCAAACTAGCCATCTCCGTCTGCCATCTGTGCCGGTACGGCCTGGCCTTTGGCACTTCTTTCACCAGGCCGAAAAGAGGCTGCGCAGCCTCAGCGAGCCGACGCCCCGCTCAGCGTGCCGCGTACTCGGGCACACGTGACATGAGCCAGGCACGCACGGCACCGGCCTCGGGCGCCGGGCCGGCGGCGTCGATCCAGCCCTGGACAGCGACCAAGTCCAGCGACTGAAGGCCCGAGACCCGCGCCACCCGCAGCTTGGGGTGGGGCGTGGGCTCGGTGGTCTCGTCGTCGGCCAGCAACTCCTCATAGAGCTTTTCGCCAGGACGCAGACCGCTGAAGGTGATGGGAATCTCTTCCTCGGTTTTGCCCGAGAGCCGGATGATCATGCGAGCAAGGTCCAGGATCTTCACCGGCTCGCCCATGTCCAGCACAAAGATCTGACCCGAGCTTCCCATGAGGCCGGCCTGCAGCACCAACTGCGCGGCCTCGGGGATGGTCATGAAATAGCGCACGATGTCCGGGTGCGTCACCGTCACCGGCCCGCCCTTGGCGATCTGCGATGTGAACAGAGGCACCACCGAGCCACTCGAGCCCAGCACGTTGCCAAACCGCACCGAGACATACTGCGTACCCATGTTTTCGGCCGCCACGGCTTGCACCACCAGTTCGGCCAGGCGCTTGCTGGCCCCCATGATGTTGGTCGGGTTGACCGCCTTGTCCGTGCTGATCATCACGAAGCGCCGCACGCCGCATTCGCCTGCCACCCGCGCGGCGTTGAGCGTGCCCAGCACGTTGGTGCGCAGCGCCTCCACCTCATTGAGCTGCTCCATCAGCGGCACATGCTTGTAGGCCGCAGCGTGGAAGGCCACCGACGGCGCATGGCGCTGAAAAATGGCGCGCAGGCGCTCGGCCTCGCGCACGTTGGCGGTGTAGTAGACACCTTGCAGCTGCGGGTGGGCCTCGCGCAGCTCCTGCTCGAGCGCGTAAATCGCGTACTCGGACACATCCACGCACACCAGTCGAGCGGCACCCAGGCGGGCGATCTGCCGGCACAACTCCGAGCCGATGGAACCACCCGCACCAGTCACCAACACCGTCTGGCCGGAGATCATCTCGGCGAGCCCGGCCACGTCGAGTTGCACTGGGGTGCGACCGAGCAGGTCCTCCAGGGCCACACGGCGCGGACCGGTGGCGGCCGATGGGTCGGCCTGCAGCCAGGCGTCCGCGCGTGGCAGTGTGAGCAGCGTCAGGCCCGCATCGGCCGCTTGCAGCATCACCTCGCGGCGCTGCGGGGCGCCGGGGCTGCTGGCAACCAGGGCGGCCTGGGCACCGTGGTCTTGCGCGGCCTCGGCCAGGGAGTCGGGCGTGGCCACTACCGTCAGGCCCTGCAGGCTGCGGCCCACCTCTTGCGGCAGTGGCGAGACAATGCCCACCGCACGCCAATGCTGGGAGCCCTTGATGGCGCGCAGGGCCTCGGCGGCCTCCTGCAGCGTGCCCACGACGAGCAGTCGGCGCCCGGAGGGGGCTGCGCCACCTGCACCTGCACCCGCGCCTGCGTCACGCTCGGCCAGCGAGCGCGCCAGCGCCCGCGCACCGGCCAGTAACACCACGACCAGCAGCGGGTGTATGAGGAGCACGGCACGCGGAAACTGCGGCAACCGCAACATCAGCACCCCGGCCGCTGCCAGCGCGCCGCCCAGGGCCAGAGCCCGCGCCAGCTGGCGCAACTCGGACAAGCTGGCGTAGCGCCAAACATGCCTGTCTACCCGCAGGGCGACCAGGGCCAGCGCATAGGCTGCCAGGGGCACGGCCTGGGCTTGCCAGGCGAGTTCTGCGTAGTCGGTAGGCAGGTCCAGGTTGAAGCGAAGCCAGAAGGCACCCCACCAGGCCAGGCCGATCAGCAACAGGTCGAGTGCGAGCTGCGCCAGCGTGTGGCGGGACCGCATCATGCAGCCGCCCTTTCCTTGTCGGCCTGGTCGCGACCCAGGACGCGCAGCAGCAAGCCGATGACCCGCTCCAGGTCGGCGTCGCTCATGTTCGAGCCGGAGGGCAGGCACACACCGGCTTCGAAGAGCGCCCGCGAAACGTCCTCGCCCGGCGCATGCTCGAAGTACGGCGCACCGGCGAACAAGGGCTGCATGTGCATGGGCTTCCACACCGGCCGGGCCTCGACTGCATGTCGCTCCAGGGCGTGCAGGAGGCGATCACGGCGCGCACTGCGGTCCGCGGGATCGCCGCCGGTCAGGGCAAAGCAGGTGAGCCAGCGGGTGGCGTATTGGCCTTCGCCCTCGGGCTGCCAGGCGATGTCACTGCGGCCAGCCAGGGCCTCGCGGTAACGCTCGAAGACACGCCGGCGCGCCCGCACCCGGTCTTCCAGCACCTTGAGCTGGCCGCGGCCAATGCCCGCCAGCACATTGCTCATTCGGTAGTTGAAGCCGGTTTCTACATGCTCGTAGTGGGCCGCCGGCTCGCGCGCCTGGGTCGATAGCTTGCGGGCACGTGCCATCAGCGCGGCGTCGTTACTCACCAGCATGCCGCCGCCAGAGGTGGTGATGATCTTGTTGCCGTTGAAGGAGTAGATGGACAGTTGGCCAAAGCTGCCACTGGCGCGGCCCTTGTACTTCGCGCCCAGGGATTCGGCCGCGTCTTCCAGCACCGGCACGCCGTACTGCTCGCAGATCGGCAACAGGGCGTCCATGTCGGCGTTCTGGCCATACAGGTTCACGATCACCACGCAGCGGGGCAGGCGGTTCTCGCGCTGGGCCCATTCGAAGGCGCGCGCCAGCGCCTGCGGCGACATGTTCCAGGTCTGGGGCTCGGAGTCGATGAACACCGGCCGGGCGCCGCAGTAGTTGATCGGGTTGGCGCTGCCCACAAAGGTGAGCGAGGAGCAAAACACGGTATCGCCGGGTTTCACACCCAGTAGCAGCAGGCCCAAATGAATGGCGGCCGTGCCAGAGCTCACCGCGGCGGCATGTCCCATGCCCACGTGCGCTGCCAGCTCCTTCTCGAAACCGTCGACATGCGGGCCCAGGGGGGCGATCCAGTTGGTACGGAACGCCTCCTCGACGAAGACGGACTCCTCCTCGCCCAGGTGAGGCGAGGACAGCCAGATGCGGCTGGCCAGTTCACGCGCTGACACCAGATCAATCGGTCGACCGGCTGCGTCCACCACCGGCACATGCTGGATGCTCAGTGCGTTCATGCGTTCCTGCAACTGGGCGGGCGTGGCGTTTTCGTCGGCCACCAGGGGCTCGCGCCCGGGCAGGTCGGCCAGGGTCTTGCTGTCGGGCACATCGCCGAGCACTGCGCGCCGCAGGTCACCGTCGGTGATGGTGCGCAGCAAACGCCCCTGCGGATCGACCGCAAGCAGCACGCCCTGGGCGGTGTCGTCCATGACCGTGAGCGCCTGCTTCCAGGGCAGATTCACGGGCACGCAGAGGGCATTAAAGGTGTCGGCGTTCATGGTGGCAGGGGTCGTGTTCAGTAGGAGTTGACCTTGTTCATCAGGTCAGGGGCCAAGGGTTCATTGGCCAGCAAATCGACGATGCGCTCGCCGGCACGGCCATCGCCGTACACATTGGCGGGGAGATAAGGGCCATGCGCGAGCTGGGCCCGAAGGGCGGACTCGATGGCATTGGCCTGCGGCTCGCAATCGCGCGTGTTGGCGTTGCGCTGGCGCGCGTTCTGGCGACTGCCCACATTCACCACCGGTGTGCCAAAGCTCGCCGCTTCGATGATGCCCGAGGAGGAATTACCCGCCAGCAGGTCGGCATGGCGCAAGGCAGCCAGGTAGTGGGACCGCGCAAGGTGGCGGATGCGCCGAACGCCGGCGCCGTCCAGTGCCCGGAGGATGCCACCGCCTCCGGCGTCGGCATTCGGATCGAGCCAGACCACCTGGCGGCCACTGGCAATGACGCTACGCTCAAGTGCCTGGCGCAGGGCCAGCGTCTGGTCGTAGGCCTCCTGCGCTTCTTGCACCACCGGATGGAACAAGACCAGCGCATAGCGCCCACCCGCCTCCAGGCCCAGCACCTCCAAGGTAGCTTCGCGCGAGAGGCTGGCCTCGGCGTCGATGCCATCGAGGCTGGGCGCACCCGTGACCCACACTTGAGCGGGCCGCTCGCCCATCCGAACCAGGCGGTCGCGCGATTCTTCCGTGGCCACGAAATGCCAGTGACTGAGTTTGCTGATCGCATGGCGTACCGGCTCGTCCACTGTGCCGGAGCGCTCACCACCATGCAGGTGGGCGATGGGAATGCCCCGGTGCAGGGCCGCAATCGCGCCGGCGAGCATTTCGCCTCGATCGCCCAGGAGCAAGACAAAGTCAGGGGCGTGGTCGCGCAACGTGTCGGTCAGCCCGATCACCGCCTGACCGATGCCGTGGGCCATGGCATCGACGCTGCGTTCATCGACCCCGGTGGGGATGCGCGCGACGATGGGAAAGCCCGTCGCCTCGATCTCTTGCACCGTAAGGCCAAAGGCCGGACTCAGGTGCATGCCGGTCACCGCCACCTGCAGCGACAAGGCGGGATGGGCCGCGATGCGCGCAAGGGTAGACGCCATCAGGCCGAAATCCGCCCGCGTGCCGGTGAGATACAAGATCTTGCGCATCGCTCAGGCGCTTTCCAGCAGATCCCAATGGAGGGTGGTGTCTGCCGCCACATCGACGGCCAGGCGCCGGCCGGGCAATGCGGCCAGGTGCTCGGGTTGTATGCCGGTACCGGGGCGGCGCAGGACGAGGTCGGCCGCCGTGAGCACATGCCCGCGCGGCCGGGCCGCCGCCAGCACCACGCTGCGCCGCGCGACATCGCGGGTGTTGGCCTCGACGGCCGTGGGTTGCTTGACGCCGTCACCGCGCATGGCCTCGACCAACCGAATGCCACGCACCATGGCGGCAAACTCCTGCGGGTCGGCCGAAGCGAGGTGGTCGGGCCCCGGCAGGGCTTTGTCCAGGGTCAGGTGCTTTTCGATCAGGGCCGCGCCGAGGGCAACGGCGGCCAGGGCGGCCTCCACGCCCTGGCTGTGGTCAGAGTAGCCCACCGGCAAGCCGGTGGCCTGCGCCATGGTCTGGATGGCCAGCAGGTTCAGCGCTTCGGCGGGCGCGGGGTAGGCCGAGGTGCAATGCAGCAGGTGCAAGTTGTGGGCATCCGGCGCTGCGTGGCCCGCAGCCAGACGCGCCTCGCGCACCCATTGCACTGCCTGCTGCACCTCCTGGAGCGTGGCCATGCCCGAGGACATGAGCAGGGGCAGGCCAGTGGCCGCCGCATGCTGCAGCAAGGGCTTGTTGGTGATCTCCCCCGAAGGCATCTTCAGGCGCTGCACGCCCAGGCGCACCAGCAGGTCGACGGCCGGCTCCGAAAACGGCGTCGAGAAAAATTCGATGCCGATGCGTGCGCAGTGCGCAGCCACCTGTGCGTGGCCCGCCTCGTCGAGTTCGAGGGCCTTGATCATGTCGAACTGGCTGGTGGCACCGGTGTTGGTGCGCTGGTAGTCGGCGGTCGCGGCGCTGCGCGTGACCACGTCCTCCGCGCGGAAGGTCTGGAACTTGACCGCATCGGCACCCGCTGCAAGCGCCGCATCGGCCAGTTGCAAGGCCATGGCCACGTCGCCGTTGTGGTTCACGCCGGCTTCGGCGATGACAAAGACTTTGCCGTGCTTCATGTCTGACTCCCAAGGGAAGAAGGGGTGACGGCGCCGGTGCGACCGCTGGTGTAGAGCCACTCGGCGGTGTCGAAATCGAGCCGGTCGTCGATGTCGATGGAACGCTCGCGCGGCATCACCAGGGGGCACATGTCCACGCTCCAGAAGCCATCACGCACCGCCTGGGTCAGCGCGTCACGGCGCCAGACATAGATCGCGCCGTTCAGCCCCCAGACCTCGGGCACCGCCTGGCGGGCGACGGCCTGGCCCGAGGCCAAGGGCTTGGATAGGCGCAGGCCGCCCTCGGGGCTGGCCTCGACCAACGTGTAATAGGGGTTGTGCGAAGGCTGCGTCACGCTGACCACCAAGCCCGCCCGATCGCGCAGCGCCAGCGCTGCCAGCAGATCCTGCGCACTTCGCAGGGGTGAGGTGGGCTGCAGGTCGACGATGGCGGCGATCTGCGCGCCGCCAGCTTCCAGGTGGGCCGCCAGGTGCTCGATGGCGGGCAGCTTGCCGGCGCTGTCGGTGGCGAGTTCGGCGGGGCGCAGATAGGGCACCTGCGCGCCATGGTCGCGCGCCACCTGGGCGATTTCTTCGTCGTCGGTGGAGACGTACACGCCCTCGATCTGCGGGCAGGCCAGGGCCTGGCGGATGCTGTGCGCGATCAGCGGCAGCCCGGCGAAGGGCAGCACGTTCTTGCGCGGTAGCCCCTTGCTGCCGCCACGTGCGCAGATCGTCGCGATGAGGGCGCCCGATGCGGTCACGCCTCGGCCTTCCTCGCGATGATCACCCACTCGGCGTGGACCTTGCTGCGGTTTTCGAGGGTGCGCGAGACCTGCTCGATCTGCAGCACGTTCCAGGGCTTGAACAAGGCGGACAGGTCGGCCTCGGAGGCAAAGCGCACGATGCCGGTGCCGGCAAACGGGCCCTCGCTGCAACGCCAGGCGTTGTGCCCGTGCGCCTCGCCGGTGCCGTCGCCCCAGGTGCCCGCGGCGGGAGTGCGCACATACAGCCAGGCCCCGGGACGGGCCACGCGGTGCATTTGCGCATAGACGCGGCAGGCGCTGTCATGGTCGACGCAGGTGACGGCATCGTTGTCGATCACCGCGTCGAAGTGGTTGTCGGCCCAGGGCAGCGGTTCGCACATATCGCCCACGCGCAGGCGGTCAGTGTCGCCGCGGTTCCAGCCGGGAAGCTCGGTGTCCAGGCGTTGACGGGCCTGCGCCGCGCCGGCCTCGCTGCCTTCCAGGCCGTGCACGCCAAAGCCTTCACGGGCGAAGTACCAAAGATTGGCGCCAGTGCCAAAGCCGACCTCGAGCAGCTTCACGTCGCTGCGAGGCTGGCGAGCGTAAAAGCGCTGGGCGCAAAAGCGAATCAGATCTTCCGGGGGATAGCGGCCCCAGGCACGGGTGCTGAAGATCTCTTCCCAGAGGGCGTCACGGCTCATGAGGCACTTTCAGTCAAGTAGAAGTCGGGGTGGCGGATGGTCCCGGTCAAAGCCGAGCCGGGCGGCCGCCACCCAGTAGCGATTGTCGTCGTGGATGGCCTCCCCCACCGAGAAAGGCAGGGTGCGGCGGGAAAAGCCCAGTTTGTAGAACAGGAGGGGGTTGTCGGGTGTCGGGTCGGTGCCGCCCCCGAGGTACAGGGCCTGTGCGCCCTGGGCCTGCCCCCAGGTGGCTGCCTGGGCCTGCAGCAGGCTGGGGGTGCCCGCGTCCTTGCCTTCCGGGCTGCTGGCGCCCAGGTGGTACTCGAGCAGGCCGCCCTCCAGCAAATACACGCCAGCCGATAGCCAGCGCCCCTCGCGTTCGCACACCAGCAGGTGGGCGCAGGGCAGCCGCGAGAGGGCCTCAAAGTAAGCGTCGGGGAAGAAGTAGAACGCAGTGGCTTGGACATCCTGCATGGCCTGCCGGTAGAACGGGGCGTAGCGGATCCAATCGTCCGCCTCGCGGCTCCAGCGGGTCTGCACACCCGCCTGCTGCGCGCGGCGGATTTTGCGGCGGGTGAGGCTGTTGAAGCCGGCCGCCACATCGGGCACGGTCAGGTCGACCGAGACGGTGGGGCGGTTCTCGCGCACCCTGCCCCCAAAGGCCAGGGGCGAGGACGGCAAATGCGGGTGGAAACGACAAAACTCGGCCAGCACGCCTTCTTCGCGGCACCAGGTCTGCCAGGCTGCCCAGGCTTGTGCATGCAGGGCCGAATCGGTGGCCGGCGTGATTGGGCCGCCATAGCCATAGGGGGACGTGGCGCCCCAATCACGGGGCTGACGGGGCAGACCCAGCTGAACGGTCTGACCGGGCGGGTCATTCAGGGCTCGCAGGTGGACGCTATGCATCCACTCGAAGCTCGCACCCTCCAGGCACGCATGCACGCAGCGCAGCGCAGGGTCGCGCTGCGCATCCGCCGCCGCAAAAGCCGGGCTCAATGACGCGACGCGCAGCGCGGGCGGCAGCTGCTCAAAGCGCGCCTGCGCCTCAGCGGTGGACAGGGCCACGATGCGTGCCATCAGGTGGCTCCTGCTTTGGCCAAGCGGCGGGCAAGCGCCAGCACCCGCGCGGCGGCCTGGCCTGGGGTGCCATCGGCCGCCCGCCCGGTGGCAGCGACGGGCGACGCCAGGTCGCTGGCAATGGCGTCCAAAGCAAGTTCGCGCTGCGCGATGCCCATCGCCCGGTAAGGGCTCAGGCCGTCCAGGATGGAGCCGCGCACCTGAGTCACCTCACGCCCTGCCAGAGCCGCCTCGACCCCGACGGTGGACACGGTCACCACCACCTCATCGCAGGCATGCAAGTAGGGGTGCAGCGGGCCCTGCGCGACGCGGATGCGGGGATGGCCTGCGGCCTCCACGTCGTCGGCCGGCGCCTCACTGGGGTGGCGACGCACCCACAGGGCCAGCGCCGGATCGCGTTGCACCGCCTCGATCAACTGCGCCTCGATGCGCCTGGGCCAAGCGGGGTCGCCTCGCCCGGCGATGCCAGTCACCTCTTCGGGTTCGGGCGAGGACGCGTAGAACAGCACGCGCAGCGCCGACCAGCCCGCCTCGCGCCGAAGGGCCTGGCCCTGGGCGATCACGGCGGGGTCGTGGATGCTGTCGAAGGCCGGGTTACCGGTCACGTGAATGTGCGCCGCCGGACGACCTGCAGCCACCAGGCTGGACGCCACCTGCGGATTGAGCACGCACAAGGCGTCGGCGTAGTCGGGGCGGACCAGCCAGTCACGCTCCCACAAACCAAAGAGGTCGAGCAGGCACAGGCTGGGCACGCCCTGGCGGCGCGCCGCCAGCAAGGCCGCCCGCTCGGCACGCGGCGAATTGGTGGTCAAGACGCACACGGGCTGCCAGCGCTCGATGGCGCGCTCCAGCACGCGCACCGGCAGGAAGGCTTGGCGACCATACTGCGCGAAGCGCGCAGCAGCCTCGGATTCGCCCACATCGGCTTCGAGCTCGGCGTACGACAAGCCCAGGTAGGCCAGCGACTCCTCGCGCTGCGCTGCCTGCACTGACAGGGTTTGCACCAGGCGCTCGCCATGCCGCAGGGCCTGTGTGTCCGAGGGCCCCAGCAGATCGGCAAAACCAAAGGTGGGCACGCCCGCCTCGCGCGCGGGCACAGCGGCAGTGGTGAGGGCGAGAAAGACCACACGCGCCAGGCCCTGAGCCTGGGCCTGCAGGGCCACCGGCAGCAAGGCCTTCACATGCCCGCCGCCATAGGCAACAAAAAGCCACACCGGCAAGGACGAGGCCGAGCCAGCGCCGGGCATTGCCGCCACATGCGTCATGCGCCGACCCCGAGGTCAAAGCCCTGCTGCGCGGCCCCCCGCTCCCACAGCGCCAGCGCCGCCAGCGCCCGCAGCTCGCGGGTGTGGTTGGCACTTCCGGCGCGGTGCCGCTCGAGCATCTGGGTCACTGCCGAGGGCTCGAACAGCTGTTGCAGCAAGTCGCTGCCGCCCAAAGTGCGCGACAGCCAGGGGTAGCTCTCCTTGCGGAACCACTCGCCCACCGGCACGGTGAACATTTGCTTCTTGCGATGCGCCAAGTCTTCGCCGATGAGGGGTGCCACCGCCTTCTTGTACCAATGCTTTTTGTCGCCTTCGGGCGAGAGCTTGGTGCGCCCCTTCGAGCGGAAGGCCAGCTCCATCATTCGCCAATCGAGGAAGGGCGTGCGCGCCTCGATCGACACCGCCATGCCCATGCGGTCGGGCTTGACCAGGTTGTTGCCCGAGAGCAGCAGCTGCATGTCTAAGTACAGGGCTTGGTTGATGCGGTCGTAATGCGCGGCCTCGTCGAACCAGGGCTTAGCAGCGGCTTCGAGGCTGTCAATGCCGGCCAGGCGCGCTGCCACCTCGGGCCGGTACAGCGCGGCGCGGGCCTCGGGGGTAAAGAGAGAGATGGAGTCGAAGTAGCGGCGGCGAAAGCTGGCGTCGTCCAGCGTGTCGACCCCGGGCTGGGCAAAGAACTGCTCGTACTTTTCGTAGCCGGCAAAGAGCTCGTCGCCCCCGTCGCCGGTGAGCACCACCTTCACATGCTTGGCTGCCAACTCTGAGACGCGCAGCGTGGGCATGAAGGAGGCGTCGCCGTGCGGCTGGTCCAGGTGGTGCAGCACCATCGGCCAGCGCTCGAGCATGTTCAGCTCGGCGATCTCGAGGGTGTGGTCGCAGCCAAATCGCTTGGCTGCCTCTGCGGCAAAGTGCGACTCGTCGAAGCGCGGGTCGGCGAAGCCGATGCAAAACGTTTTGACTGGCGCTTGCACATGGCGCGCCATGAGGGCGACGATGGTGGAGGAGTCGACCCCGCCCGACAGAAAAGCCCCCCAGGGCACGTCGGCGCGCAGGCGAATTCGGGTGGCGTCGTCCAGGATGGAGAGAAATTCTTCCTGCCATTCGGAAAAATCGTGGTCACGCTCCTGCTGGTCGGCCAGTGACCACCAGCGCTCGGTGTGCACCGCGCCGCTGCGGCTCCACTTCATCCAGGTGCCGGGCATGACATGGCGCACGCCCTGCCAGGCCGTCCAAGGGGCGGGGATGTAGTTGAAGGCTAGGTAGTGGTGAATGCCTTCCAGGTCAACACCGGGCTTGGCGCCACGCGCGTCGAGGGCGGGCAGCAGCGCCTTGATTTCAGAGCCAAAGACCATGCGCTGGCCGTCGTCGTGCACATAGAGGGGCTTCACACCGATGCGGTCACGCGCGAGGTAGAGGGCGTCTTCACGCGCGTCGTCGATCGCGATCGCGAACATGCCGTTCAGGCGCCGCAGGCAAGCGATGCCCTCGCGCTCATACAGGCGCAAGATCACCTCAGTGTCTGAGTGCGTGTCGAGCCGCACGCCCTGGGCGCGCAGTTCGGCGGCCAATTCAACGTGGTTGAAGATCTCGCCGTTTTGCACCACCGCAATGGCACCGTCGTCCGACACAAAGGGCTGGTGGCCGCCGGCCAGGTCGATGATCGACAGACGCCGGTTACCCACCGCCACGCCACGCGGCATCTGGTGGCGCACGCCCTCGTCGTCGGGCCCGCGGTGCACGATGCTGCGCGCCATGGCAGTCAAAACGCTGGGGGCAAGCGCCTCGCGGCCGCGGTCCCAGTAGCCAAAGATGCCGCACATGGCTCAGTTGCTCCCTCGGCCCGACAGGCGGCCCAGCGTCCACCACAGGATGCGCAGGTCCAGCCAGAGGCCGGCCTCGCGGGCGTATTGCAGGTCCAGCGCCAGCCGCTGCTCGGGCGTCGCCGCCGAGCGCAGGCGTGCCTGGGCCAGGCCCGTGACGCCAGGCCGAACGCTGCAACGCGCAGCCCAGTCGGCTTCCGAATACAGCGCCCGCTGCGCCGGCACGTCGGGACGCGGGCCCACCAGGCTCATGTGCCCCAGCAGCACGTTGAGCAGCTGCGGCAATTCATCGAGGCTGGTGCGGCGAATGAATCGGCCCACGCGGGTGATACGCGGGTCGTCTGAGGCGGTGTGATAGGGACCGATGGCCGCTGCGTTCTTCACCATGCTGCGGAACTTGTACATGCCGAACTCACGCCCGCCGCGGCCCACGCGGACCTGGCGGAACAGGATTGGGAAGCCGTCCTGCCACCACACCGCCAGGGCGGTGCCCAGTAGCAAGGGCGACAGCAGCAGCAAGGCCAAGGCCGAGAGCAGCAGGTCGAACAGGCGCTTGGTCATGCGCCCAGACCCTCGGCGATTCGGGTGATGGTCTCACGGGTGGCGGCAGCGTCGAGGGCCACAGCCGCCGCGTCACGCGTGGCCAGCTGACCTTCGGCCTCACGCAGGGCGGCGATCTCGCGCTCAAACACCGCATCGCTGTCGGGCCGATGAAACGTGCGCGAGAGTATGACCGCGCGCGAGCCCAGACGCTGGTGCTCGGCCAGCACCGCCCGCCCGGGCAGCAGGCCCTCGTCGAGCCGGGCGATGCCGCCGAAGCCAAAACGCAGGCCCTGCGCGTGCGCCGCCTGGGCGACGCGGTCGACCAGGCCGAGGGCTAGGGACTCGAACATGAAGCGCTGGCCCAGCGACAGGTGCAGGTCGTTGAGGCCCATGTACACCTCCCACAGGCCGGGGGTGGTGATCCACTCGTCCAGCGTCGCCAGCGCGCCGGCCGTCTCGAGCAGGGGCACGATGGGGCAGCGGCCCGCTACCAGCGCGGCGAAGGCGCGCAGGGTAGCGGCGTCTTCGAACATGGGCAGCATGATGAGGTCTGCGCCGCGGGCCAGAACCGCGTCGACCTCCTCGGCGCTGTCCGGGTGCAAGGGGTTCACCCGCACCATCAGCCGGGCGCGCGAGAGCTGAGACTTGATGCGGTCCACATCATCGAGCGCATGGGTGCTAATGAAGGTGTTGCGCCCCGCCTGACGCTCGGCCTTGCCCATACGCTCGAGGTC
>JAURKV010000223.1 GCA_030831585.1 Ramlibacter sp.
CCTTACGCACACGCCTGGCACCTGGCCGACGACCTGATTCCGGACGCCCTGGTAGCGCAACTGGGCGAGCTTGGCGTGTTCGGCGTGAGCATCTCGGGCGACCACAACGGCCTGGGCTTGGGCAAGCGGGCGATGTGCATCGTGACCGAGGAATTGAGCAGGGGCTGGATTGCAGCGGGCTCCTTGGGCACCCGCTCGGAAATTGCGGCCGAACTCATTTTGTGCGGCGGTACGCCCGATCAGCAGGCCCACTGGCTGCCCAAGATCGCCACTGGCGAGGTGTTGCCCACCGCGGTGTTCACCGAGCCCGACACAGGTTCCGATCTGGGGTCGCTGCGCACCCGCGCCACGCCGACGAACAGTGGTTGGCGCATCGACGGCAACAAGACCTGGATCACCCACGCCTCGCGCAGCGACCTGATGACGCTGCTGGCCCGCACCGAGCCGGGCAGCACCGACCACAACGGCCTGAGCATGTTCCTGGCGCCTAAGCCACGCGGCACGCGCGACAACCCCTTCCCCGCCACCGGCATGGCCGGTGGCGAGATCGAGGTGCTGGGCTACCGCGGCATGCGCGAGTACGACATTGCCTTTGACGGCTTCGAGGTCGGCGCCGACGCGGTGCTCGGCGGCGTGCAGGGCCAGGGCTTTCGCCAGCTGATGCAGACCTTCGAGGCGGCACGCATCCAGACTGCTGCCCGGGCGGTGGGTGTGGCGGGTCGCGCCTTCGACCTGGCCTGGCGCTATGCCAACGACCGCAAGCAGTTTGGCGCGCCGATCGTCGACTTTCCCCGAGTGGCCGACAAGCTGGCCCTCATGGTGGCCGAAATGGCGCTGGTGCGCGAACTGACCTACTTCGCCGCTGAAGAAAAGGACAAGGGGCGTCGCTGCGATGTGGAGGCCGGCATGTCCAAGCTCCTGGCAGCGCGGCTGGCCTGGACCAATGCCGACAACGGCCTGCAAATCCACGGCGGCAACGGCTACGCGCTCGAGTACGAGATCAGCCGGGTGCTGTGCGACGCGCGCATTCTCAACATCTTCGAGGGCGCGGCGGAAATTCAGGCGCAGGTGATCGGCCGCGGGCTGGTCAGCGCCCGCTGAGGTCGGGTTAGTCCAACCGGTCGGCTGGCGCGGCTTAAGGCTCAATTCCAAAGTACGGATCAAAGCCTGCAAGACCGTTGACCCTGGTTGGGGTGGGCACGATCCTGTGGTTTCCCGGAGTCCTTGACTCTCGCCCTAAACAAGGAGACTGGATATGACCCTACATAGAAGAACTCTGCTGCAATCCGGCGCCGCCGCCTGCATGGCCGCAGCCTTGCCAGTCATGGCGCAGCAGTACCCGACCAAGCCGGTGAAGCTCATTCTCCCATCGGCCCCGGGCAGCACGATTGACGCGAACGGCCGCTACATCGCGGAGCAACTCTCGCGCCGTCTCAAGGCCACCTTCGTGATCGACAACCGCGCGGGCGCTGGCGGCGGTATCGGTAGCGACATCATTGCCAAGTCGGCAGCGGACGGCTATTCGCTGCTGTTCGGCGGCACCACCCACTTCACCACCCGGCTCCTGCCGGACTCGGCCCTGACCTATGACCCGGTCAAGGAGTTCGTGGCAATTGCGAAAGTCAGCAGCGGTTCGCTGGCCCTGGTGGTCCCCACCGAGTCCCCCTACAAAACCGCCAGGGACCTGGTCGCGGCGATGAAGGCCAAGCCGGGCGACGTGACCTACGGCACGGGCGGTAATGGCAGTACCTCGCATCTGTGCACGCTGATGTTCAACGATCTGATGCAGACCCGGGCCCAGCATGTCGCCTACAAGAGCAATACCCAGGCAGTCACTGACACCGTGGGAGGCCAGGTGGCTTACACCTGGCAGGGCGGCGCTGGCGTACTGCCTCTGATCAAGGCGGGCCGCCTGCGTGCGCTGGCGGTGAGCAGCCGTGCTCGCTGGGAGACATTGCCGGACGTCCCCACCGCGCAAGAGGTGGGCGCCGCCGGCATGGACATGGCCTCCTGGATGGGACTGATCGGGCCCGCTGGTCTGCCCTCGCCCATCATCCAGATGCTCTCCGACGAGACGCTGCAGATCGCCCGGACCCCCGAGTACAAGGAGTTCGCGGTCAAGCAGGGTATGGACCTCGACCTCATGGACCACAAGGCCTTCCAGGCCTCGATGGCCGGGGAACAGGTCAAGTGGAAGCGCCTGCTGGCGCTGGCCAGCAGCTAGTTCTGATCTTCGGGTCGAATCGGCTCAGGGGCCGCTTGCGGCGGGCGCGCCCCGACTGAATCCCTCGGTTCAATCAGGCCGCTTCGGGCTTCGGGCCAGGGGGCCGCGCCGGATGGCGTAGACCGGGTCCTCCCGGTCCTTGCTGCCAAGGCGGAACTGCCCGGCCTCGGCCATGGTTTCGGCCACCCGGTCGACCCGGTGCCAGTCGTCGGACACCACACGCTCGGCAATGCGCCACTCGCCCTCGCGGCGGGTGAAGCGGTCCACGAAGCGCAGCGCCCGCACCCGGGTGTAGTCCTGCCCCTCGCGCTGGAAAGTGCGATACGCCATCAGGTAGGACTCTGCGAAGGCGGTGTCACCCTCGACCTCAATATGCACATTTCCCATGAAGTGCATGGCGACGTCTTTGCCAGGGCGTACCTTCTCCACGATGGTCGCCCCAGCGTCACGGCCCCAGGCAAGCCAGGTGCCGTGGTCGTCCATCGCGTCCGGGTGGTAGCAGCTAGTGATCAGCTCGGCATCGCAGCGGTCGACGCCGCGGCAATAGCGCGTGAGCACATCGCGGATGTCGCGCTCGTCCAGCAGCTGCAGCAGCCGGCGCTCGGTCTTCGCATCCAGCGTCATGCGGCTGCGCCCTGGTCGCTCCAGACCAGCGCGCGCATCACCGACGAGAAGTCGGGCACCGCTTCGAGCTGGAAGACCGATTCGATCACCTGGTCGGCGGTGGCCTGGGTCACCAGACCGTCGGTGAAGGCGCGGAACTTGGCCACCAGCTCCTCGTCGCTCATGTAGGTGCTGGGGTCGGGCGAGGGCGTGCCCTTGGGGAACTGGCGGTCGCCTGTGAAATCTTGCCCGCGCGCGCGGATGGTCACCCGCGACGGGCGGCTGGAGGCATTGCCCTCCATGGCGCCGACTGCGTCCGGGTGGACTTCGAGGCGTACCTTGTCACGCAGGGCCATCACCGAGGGGTCGAACACCACCTTCGGGTCTTGCCAGCGCGGGCCGGCCGGCACCCGGTGGGCCGCGACCGCCAGGCCGTGGGTGAAGCTGAACTGCGCGTCTTCTACCCGGGAGATCGTCTCGAAGGTGAAGGAGGGCAGCACATAGGCCCAGGCCTCGCCCCAAGCGGTGATGGACTCGATTTCCTCAACCCGGATGTCGTGCCGGTGGATCAGGTCGACCACGATGTCCAGCGGCGCATGCATGACACGGCAATGCGGATAGGGCTTGAACAACTGGCGCGAGGGAAAGCGCCAGTCGCTGCCCAGGCCCCCTACCAGTCCCTGGGCGTCCCAGCGCTTGGTGCCGATGAAGCGCGGGTAGCCAAACTCAACGTCATCGAGCAATTGCAGGTCGCCCCGGTGACCCAGTTCGGCCATTTCGGCGGCGGTGAGCGCCGACTGCGTCAAGGCGCCAGCCAGCAGGTACTTGATGGTGGACGGCGGCGAATGCCGCAGCCAGGCGCCGTGGGCGTTGACCGGGGTGATCGCGGCGGCCAGGCCCAGCGCGTGGGCGATGGTCTCAGCGGGCAGGCCCTTGAGCTTGGCCGCCGAGGCCGCGGCGCCGAAGATCGTGGCGCTGTAGCCCAGAATGGGCGCGGTGGTCACCTTGCCGTCTTGGTGGTCGCGGGTCTGGTCCATCACCAGGCCGAAGCGCACCGACATTTCGTGCGAGACCGCGGTCGCGGCAATCATGTCCTTGCCGCTGCGGCCTAGCGACTCGGCGGTGGCGAAGGCGCCGGGCAGCACATAGGGGCTCACATGGCCGGGCGGCATCACCGTGTCCGCATCCAGGGTGTTGATCATTTCGCCATTGGCGAAGGCCGCGCCGAAGACCGAGGAACGGCGTCCGGTGCCGATCACAGTGGCCTCTCCGCCGGTGCCACCGATCCGGAATCCGGCTGCAATGCCCTTGTCGGACTTGGGCTGGCCCTTGGAGGCTAGCGCGCAGCCGATTGCGTCAAGGATGTCACGCTTGCACTCGCGCACCACCTGGGTGGGCAGGGTGTCGAAGCTGGTGCGGGCGGCGAATTGCGCCAGTTGCTCGGTCAGGGTAGTCATGGGAGTTCCTTCTTTCGGAATGGATGAAAGAGCCGCTGAAGGACGGCGCCTGGGGGCGCGGCCTGAGCTCAGCGCCAAATGTGTCCAGCCTTATGACCGCGTCATGTGCGGAAACATGGCCTGTCGGGCCTGGTCGTCGAGGTCGGTCTTGAACTGGTAGCGGTCCTTGATCGCCAGGGCGCGTTGCGCCGCGGGCCGGGCGTCGATGGTGTCCAGCAGTCGCTTGAGGTGGGGCAGCTGTCCCCAGGCGTCCTCACCTAAAGCACTCGTCGCCGACTTGCCCCAGCCCCACACGGCCATGTCGACGATGCTGTAGTTGTCGCCCACCATCCAGGTGCGGTTGGCCAGGTGTCGGTCGAGAATGCGCCAGTGACGCCAAGCTTCAAACTCATAGCGCTGCACCGCGTAGGGCAGGGTCTCGGGCGCGTAGCGCTTGAAGTGGATCGCCTGGCCGGTGTAGGGCCCGATGCCTGAAGCGGTGAATAAAAGCCACGACAGCAGGTCGCCGCGCGCCGCAGGTGCTGGCAGGAAGCGGCCCGTCTTCTCAGCCAGGTACAAAAGGATGGCGCTGCTGTCGAACACGGTGGTGCCGTCGCTGTCGACGATCACAGGTACCTTGGCATTGGGGTTGAGCGCGGTGAATGCCGGCAGGTGCTGCTCGCCCTTGCGGGTGTCGACCGGGATCGCCTCGAAAGGCAGGCCGGCCTCCTCCAGAAAGAGCGACACCTTGCGCGGATTGGGCGCCAGCGAGTAATAAAACTTGAGCATCCGGATCCCCTGCGAAATAAAGGCGAATAAGGGCGAACGAAGTCGAACCAGAGTGCGGATTGGACTAACTATGCATTATGCAAAAACTGCCCGGAAGTAGGTCAGCTGCTGCCGAGACAAGGCTCAAGGCGCGCACATGGCCAGCAGGTCTTCGACGCGCAGCCGGGTGTCGAATTCGCGCAGTGTCTGCAGCAGCGTCTGGGCCCGCGCCTGCCCCAGCACGTCGGTGGTCAGCGCCATGAACTTGGCGTCTTGCTGCGCCTCGGACAGCGGATTGCCCGGTGTCCCAAGCGGTGTATCGACCAGCACCTGGCGTGACTCGCCGCTGCGCAGGTGGACGGTGAGGTCGGCCACAAACTTGCCGGGGTGCTGCGCATCGAGCTCGGGCGCTTTGACCACCTCAATGCGCTGCATCACGCTGCGCACCCGGTCCATGTCCAGCGTGCCGTCCATGTAGGCCATGTGGCTGCGGTAGTCGTTGCCCAGCCCGAGCATCGCGAAAGCCAGTTGCACCGGCAGGCTGAACTGAACGTCCTCGATGTTCCCCGGATGGAAGGTGTTGGCGTTGGAGCACGCCAGCAGGTAGCTGGAGGTCTGCGCCCGCACGGACACCCGCTCGATCTCATCGAGTCGGTGAACAAAAGGCGCAATGGCATCCAGATAGGGGTGAATGCAACCGCAGCAGCAGTAGGCCTTGAGCCAGACCTGGTGAATCTGTAGCGGCTGGTCGGGGGCAAAGACCCGCTCAGGGGATTCGCCCGGCCCCCGTTTGACGAAGGTGGCGTAAAAGCCCTTGTGCCCGGTGAGAAAGGCCCGCGGCCCGGTGATGCCGGCCCGGGCGAGTTCGGCCGCCACCATGCCGCCACGTACGCCAATGCCCGATTGCGATCGCTTGATCGAGCCGCCGGTGGAGGTGGGTTCCAGCGTGCCAGCGGCAAAACTCAGCGAACTGCCCAGTGCGTTGAGCGTCTGCGCGGCGCTGAGCCCACGCAGCTTGGCGGCCACGGCGGCGCCGCCAAACACCGACAGCACCGGGTGCGGCTGGAAGCCGCTTTTGACCAGCTCGGGCGCGGCGAGCATGCCGATGCGGGTGTAGACCTCGTAGCCGGCCACCAGCGCCGGCAGTATGTCTTCCAGCGTGGCGCCTTGCTCCTGCCCGATGGCCAGCGCCGCCGGCACCACGCAACAGGCCGGGTGGCTGTTGCTGGCCAGGTGGGTGTCGTCGTACTCGAAGCCGCTGGCATAGGTCGAGTTGACGAAGGCCGCATCGGCCGCATTGAGGCGCAGCGTGCTGCCAGTGACCAGGCTGCGGCCCGGTGCCGCGTTAGCGCTGGCGTAGGTGAGAACCTGCTTGGACCAGGGCAGCTGCGAGCAGCCGATCTGCACCGCCAGCTGGTCACGCATCACGCGACTGACTGAGGCCCGCACACCGCTGTCGATTTGCGTGGCGTCAAATCGCTGAACGAAATCAACGGTGGCCTGCTCCAGCGGCGGGCAGTCCAGCGCCTCGATGTTGTCGTGTGGGGTGTGGGGGGCGGTCATGGTGGTGCCTCTTGTTCTCTCTTTTTTGCTTCAGCGCGGGGTCGGCGGTGAGGTCAGGATCAAGGTCGGGATCGAGGTCGCGGTCGCGGTCTCGTTTGTGCCCCGATCAGGCGCCATCCCGCGGCGCCATCTCGGCCTGCAGCGCGTACAGGCGGTCGTTTCGGTCCCGGTGTCCCCAACTGCCGGTGGCGTTTCGCTTACCGCCGAGCGCCAGCGCGCTGGACAGCGCCTCCAGCACCACGGTACGGTGTGCCACCCGCCACTGGCCCTCGCGGCGCTCGAAGCGGTCGACATAGCGCCCCCAGCCCTCGCGCACCATGGCGTCCGAGGGACCCGCCGCCACGGCTGCCGCGCCGGTGGGGGGCACCAGCCGCCGGCTGACGAAGTAGGTCTCGACCAGGGCGAGGTCGGGCCCTTTGAATTCGATCAGGCTCTGGCCGAGGAAGTGCATCGAGTTGTCGACGCCCGCGAAGCGCTCGTCCAGCCAGGCGATGAAGCCGTCGATGCCGCCCCTGTAGTCGCCGTGGGCGTCATAGGCGTCCGGGTGGTAGCCGCTGCGCACCAGGTCCCAGTCGCCACGGTCGACGCCGCGGGCGTAGCGGCAGATCGCGTCGCGAATTTCGTCCTTGTCGATCAGCCGCCGCAGGGCGGGAGTGAGGTCGGGTTCGGTCATAGAGGTGCCTCGTGTCTGTCGGTGAGGTGGGTCGATGTTGTCTAGGGTGCCAAACGCAGCAGAGCCCTGGCCGTGCTTGCTTGCTCGACGGCCTCATGCGCCTCGGCCACTTGTACCAGGCTGAATTCGCGCGTCGCCGGAAAGCGCGGTTTGCCCTCCCGTAGCCATTGGCTCACCTCGGTCGAAGCCGTGGCCTGCAAGGGCGCGGGCAGGTCGAACAGGGCAACGATCATGATCGACAGCGCCCGCAGCTGCATGGGGTAGAAGGGCAGGGCCGGCGTCCTGTCGCCCATCGACGCATAGGCGGCGATGGTGCCGTAGGGTTTCATCAGCTCGGTCGTTGCCGCCAGGTTGCCACCGAAGTCCACCTCCACCAGGTGGTCGACACCCGCGCCTGCAGTGAGCGCGCGCACCCTTTGGGCCACGTCTTCGTGCCGGTAGTCGATCACCGCCTCAGCGCCGGCGCGCAGCGCCTCGGCCTGCTTGGTCTCGTCGCTGGCCGTCGCGATCACCCGCGCTCCGCCCCAGCGTGCGAGCTGGATGGCATAAAAACCCACTGCGCCGGCGCCACCCGTCACCAGCACCGTGCGCCCGCGCACCTCGCCAAAGCCGAAGACCGCGCGGTGGGCGGTCAGAGCGGGCACGCCCAGAGTGGCGCCGGCCCGCAGGTCGATGCCGGCGGGCAGCGTCACTGCGTGGGTGTGGGGCACCACGCAGTACTCGGCGCAGGTGCCCCCTGGGCGCTTCCACGCAGCCCGGTGCAGCCAGACCGATTCGCCGACGCGGGCGGGGTCTACGCCAGCACCCACTGCGTCCACCACGCCACTGCCGTCCATGTGCGGCACCACACGAGCAAAGGGAATCGGGCCGCTGCCACCGGCGCGACGCCGCACGTCGGTGGGGTTCACTCCCGACCAGTGCACACGTACCCGCACCTCGCCGGGGCCGGGTGTGGGTGTCGGGAGCTTGCCGACCTGCAGCACCTCGCGGGCTGGGCCGGTCTGCTCGTACCAAGCGGCTTGCATCTGCGTCTCCTCAGACCGGGTTCATCAGGCGAGGTCTACCAGACCCGGAGCGACCCAGGGCTGCGGTCCAAAAGTCTCGACCCACTCCCGCCAATCCTGGGCGGTGTCCAGGTCAAAAGCCAAACCCGGCCGCTGCAGCTGATGGCAGGGCATGGCCAGTCGGCTTGCCTCGTCGGCATGCAGCTGGCGGCTGTTCGGGCCGTAGAGGAATCGGAACGCCAGGCCGCAGGGCAGTGAGAGCGCGTTGGTGCCGGTGCCAGCGCGGTCGGTGGCCAGCACGACGCCGTCTGGTGCCGCGAGTGCCGCTAGATCGTCCGACGAGGCCAGCGGCAGGTCACAGGCCAGCACGATCAGCCGCTCGCCCTCCCGCCGACCCAGGAGTTCGCATGCATGCGAAAGGCCCTCATTCAGACCGGGGTGAGGCTCGCGCAGGGCGTAAGCGCCGGCGGCGCTGGCGCGGGCCAGCACCTCCTCACAGTGGCTCACCACCAGGGTACGGTGCGTGCCAGCAAAGCCGGTAGCCAGCGCCAGCGAGCGTTCGAGCAGGCGGGTGTTCAGGGCGCGCCGCGCATCGGGCGCAAGGTGCGGCGCCAGCCGACTCTTGCCGTCCGCCAGGGATTTGACCGGCAGGACCAGCCAGGGTGTCATGCGGTCCTCCGTCGGGTGCTGCTGCCCTGTGCCGCCGTCTGCCGCAGCCGAGCGGCCAGGGCGAGCACTTCGCTGGCCAGGCTGGCCCGGTCGGCATCGGACTTCATGACGGTGCCGGTGACATGCGGGGTCATGCCCAGGGCCGCAATCGCGTTTGCGTCACCCGCGTCTGCGGTGTCGATCACCAAGCCATCCACCAGACCACGGTAATGCCGTGCCACCTCCAGCGCGCTCGGCTCACGCCCGAGCTCGCGCATGATCTTGGCCGCCGGCCCTTTGATCGCCTGCCCGCCGACGATGGGCGAGACCGCGATCACCGGCACGTCGATCGCGGTCAGGGCCTCGCGCACCCCGCCAATCGCGAGCACCGGGTCGATGCTCAGGTAGGGGTTGGACGGGCAAATCACCACCGCCTCTAGCGCCGGGTCTGCCAGTGCTTCGGCGAAGGCAGGCGAGGGCCGCGCCTGCGCTGCGCCCTCAAAGCGTAGCGCGCGCAGTGTGGGCCGGCACTGCTGCCGAACGAAGTAATCCTGAAAGTCGATCTCGCCCGCATCGGTCGTGACGCGCGTTCGCAGCGGGTCGTCGGTCGCGGGCACCAGGCGGTGCCTCACGCCCAGGGCACTGGCCAACTCGCGCGTGGCCGCCGAGAGGCTGAGGCCCGCACCCAGCAGGCCCTTGCGCCGCACATGGGTGGCCAGGTCCTGGTCGCCCAGGCGAAACCAGGTCTCGCCGCCCAGGCGCCCCAGCGAGTCCATGAAGCGCCAGCTCTCGCCAGCGATGCCCCAACCGGTTTCTGGGTTGGCCAGGCCCGCCAGGGTGTACATCACGGTGTCGAGGTCGGGGCAAACCGGCAGCCCGAGGTGGGTGAAGTCGTCCCCGGTGTTGACCACTGCCAGCAGCCGCTCGGGCGGCAGCGTTTGTGCAAGACCGTGCACGAGCTTGGCGCCACCCACGCCGCCTGCGAGCGCGATGATCATGCGGGTCTCTCCTCGCGGCGCTTCATCGGAACATGTCCATCTCGCGCGGACGCACTAGGTCCCGCGCCTTGCCAGAGCCAGCGCCCCAGGCGATGCCCGCCATCTGCGGCACGCCCCGTACCACCACCACCGGCCTGCCCTCGTCGGCCTGCCCCATCAGCAGCGATGCGGCGGCGGCAACTTCATCCGCTTGACCCACCTCGGTGACCCGCAGGGTGCGCCCGTGGCGGTCTGGCCGGCCCCGCAAATCCAGCAGTGCGGGCATACCGGCGGCGCCAATGGTGACACCGACGGTACCCTGGCGCCAGGCGCGGCCATGGCTGTCGATGACCAGCACGGCCACCTCGGCGCCGGTAGAGGCACGCAGCGCGGCGCGAATGCGTTCGCAGGAGGCGTCTGGGTCCAGCGGCAGCAGCAACGCGGTGCCCGCGCCCGCCTGATGCACATTCGATTGGTCGATGCCGGCGTTGGCCATGACAAAGCCCAGGCGGTGCTCGACGACGATCACGCCCGGGCGGCAACGCAGCACCTCGGCCGACTCCTGCAGGATCAACTCCACCAGCCGCGGGTCCTTGTCGGCTTGCGCGGCCAGCTCGTGGGCTGTCGTTGAGGGCTGAACCGAGTCCAGCGTCACCAGCCGGCCCTCGGCCTTGGAGACGATTTTCTGCGCAATCACCACCACGTCACCTGTCTGCAGCGTCTCCGCTGCTGCGGCCAGGCCAGCCCCGATCAGCGCATTCAGGTCGTCGCCGGGGTGCACCTCGGGTAGGCCGGGCAGGGCGAAGAGGCGCATGTGCGGGTGGCTCATCGCGAGCAGGTGATGGACGTGGGGTCAATCGGGCAGGCCGGTGATGCGGATGCCGGTTCCCGGAACCTTGTAGCGGATGTTGATGGCAATCAGCACCGAGGTGAGCGCCTCAGCGGCGGCGGCGTTGGCAATCGGACCCGCGTGCACGCCGCGCAGCCCGACATCGCGCACCAGGCCGATGACGGTCTCGCGGGCGGGGATGTCGTCTCCGCACACCAGCACATCGCAGTCCACCGAATGGGTGAGGTCACGCAGGTGATGGGCCGACACGTTCTGAAAGGCGGCCACCACCCGCACCGATTCGCCAAGCAGTTTTTGCAGCGCGGCGACCGCCGAGCCGCCCTCGGGCAGCTGCACCCGGGCGACCTTGGGCGGCACCAGCGGCACGGTGGCGTCGATCAGGATCTTGCCGGCGAGCTGTTCCCGCAGGTCCAGGGCAGTGGCCTGCTGCACCGAATGTGGCACGGTGAGGATGGCGATCTGCGCCGCAGCAGCAGCGTCCCGGTTGCCGGCGGCTTCGAGCTTTGCTCCCGGCGAGAGCGCCGCGAGCTCTGCGCAAACCTGGGCCGACTTGGCTGCGTCGCGCGAGCCGATGATGACGCGGTGGCCGGCATGCGCCAGGCGCAGTGCGAGGCCGCTGCCTTCGGCGCCGGTGCCGCCGAGGACGGCGATGGTGTGGGGAGTGGGAGTCATGGGCTTGTTGCTTCGAGCGTGGGGGAGGGCGCCGCGGTCTGCGGCATCCCTGGGGTGGGTGAGGTCTTGACCGGTGCGCTGCGCGGGCGGCGTACCAGCGGTGTCAGCACCACCGGCGCGATCGGTGCTGCGACGCGCGAGGCGTCGCAGCGCTCGGCTGGCGGGGTGCCGTACAGGGTGGTGCGCTGCACCGGGTCGCGGCCTGCGCGGCGGATCAGGGCGTCCATGGCGGCGGGCGGCATCTCTTGCCCGTGCACCGTGCCGGCCGCGCGCGAGATGCTTTCGTTCATCAGCGTGCCGCCCAGGTCGTTGGCGCCGGCTTGCAGGCAGGCCATGGCGCCTTCCGGGCCCATCTTGACCCAGGAGGTCTGGATGTTGGCCAGCACCGGATGGAGCGCGAGCCGCGCCACCGCGTGCATCAGCACCGCCTCACGGAAGGTGGGGCCGCGCCGGGATAGGCCCTTGCGGTGCATCGGTGCCTCCATGTGCACATAGGGCAGTGGCACGAACTCGGTGAAGCCGCCGGTGCGCGCTTGCAGCGCTCGTATTCGCATCAGGTGGCGCGCCCAGTGCACCGGCTTTTCCAGGTGGCCGAACATGATCGTGGCGGTGCTGCGCAGGCCGACGCGGTGCGCTGTTTCCATCACCTCCAGCCACTGCGCGGTATTGAGCTTGTCGGGGCAGATGCGCGCGCGCACCTCGTCGTCCAATATCTCGGCGGCGGTACCGGGCAGGGTGCTGAGGCCCGCGTCGCGCAGCCGGGTCAGAAAGCCCGCCAGGTCCATGCCGGTGGTCTGCGCGCCGTGCAGGATTTCCAGCGGCGAGAAGGCGTGCACATGCATCTGCGGCTCGGCCGCCTTCACGGTGCGGCAGATCTCCACATAGGTGTCGCCGGTGTAGGCCGGGTGAATGCCGCCCTGCATGCAGACCTCGGTGGCGCCACGCGCCCAGGCCTCGGACACCCGGCGCGCGATTTCCTCCTGCGCCAGGTCGTAGGGCACGCCGCGCAGGTCCTGCGCGCCCCGGCCCTTGGCGAAGGCGCAGAAGCTGCAGCTGTACTGGCAGACGTTGGTGTAGTTGATGTTGCGATTGACCACGTAGCGCACGGTGTCGCCCACCGTGTCGCGGCGCAGCCGGTCGGCGGCTGCACAGACCGCGTGGAAGCCGTCGCCGCGGGCGCCAAACAAGGTCACCAGGCCGGCCTCGTCCAGAGCCTGGCCGTCCAGGGCGCGGGCCAGGGCCTCGCGCAGCGGCGCGCCCGGCGCGGCGGGCTTGGGGGTCAGTGCGGGGAGCGCCATCGCTGCGGGTGGCGGCTCACTGGCCCCCGTCACCCAG
>JAURKV010000015.1 GCA_030831585.1 Ramlibacter sp.
ACGCCCACCACCTCGCCGCCCGGACCGCCCACCTGCGGCAGCAGCGTCGCGGGGCCGCGTCCCGATGTGGCCAGGCTGCGGCCATCCGGCGAGACGAGGTAGGTGAATTCCCGCGTCCCCGAAACCGGGCCGGTAGGCAGCAGGACGAGAAGTGTGCTCATGAGTCAAAGTCATTGTAGGGATTGCACACGGTTTGGTTCCCTGGCTGGAGCATATGCCAAGGCCTGTCCCCGGCGGCGCACTTGCGGCGCCTTTTCTGCGGTGGCGCACAGGCGCGCCATTCAGACCTCAGGACCTCAGGACCCCGGTGCCGCTACCGCGCTCACCCGTTCGCGCCGCAAGGTCTGCACCCGCTGGATGTCGCGCTGGACCAGGCTGCGCTCCACCACCACCTGCTGATCCAGCCTGAGCTGACCCCGCACCTCGAAAAAGCGGCTGCCGACGCTGGCCACGCCGTCCCCGGTCCGCGCCTCAGGGCCCAGCAAAGGCGTTGCATCGGCCACCGTGCGCAGGTGGCTGGCCGAGCGCTGCGCCACCAGACGTTGCGCATCCGCCAGGCCGATGCCGTCCACCGCCGCATAAATCACCGGTGCGGGCGCCGTGTTCAGATTGATCGGGGTCCGCGCTGGCAGCACGGTGACGTAAGGCGCGATCGCCTTCACCGAGGCCGGCGGCAGGCCTAGCCAGACCAGCTGCGCAACCTCCTGCGGCAGCAGCGGCACCGGCGACCCGTCGGCGGGGAGCGCCTGCCGGCTGGCCTGGCTGGCGCGCAGGAGTTGCTGCGCCAGGGCTTCCACCTGCCCGGTGGGCAGCCCCAGGAGCTCGAACAAGCGCACGAAAGCCCGGGTGCCCGCCAGCGACACCCGGCCGCCCTCGACCAGGTTGCTCACATTCAGCCGCGACTGCAGGTCCACGATCTCGCCGGACAAAAAGCTGCGCTCGGCGCTGCTGCCACTGATGTCGGCATCCCGGTTGGCGGCCAGAAAGGTGGCGAGGCGGGCCTCGCGCAGCGGCACTGCCCAGGGCTCGCCCAGGTGGTCGACGCTGCCGGAACTGACACCGTCTTCGCGCAGGATCAGGCGCGCCCAGTCCAGCGCACCCGACAGCACCCAGCTTGCCTGTGCGCGCTGGCGCTCCGCGGCCTCCACCTCCGCTGCCCGCCACTGCTGCCACAGGCCCGCTGCGGCCAGGGTGGCCACCATGGCCACCGTGAGCAGCGCGACCAGCAAGGCGGCGCCGCGCTCGGAGTGACCCGCGCCCTGCCTCATGACCGGGTTCTTCCGACACGCGGATTCACCCAGTCCAGGGTGAGCGCGCCTGGGACCGCCCAGGAGGCCGGCATCCGCAGGACCAGGCGTACTCCCTCGGGCAGGCGTGTGCTGCTGTCTGCCGAGGGCATGGGGGACGCGCCGCCCCCGGGCTGTGCGGGCCGATTGCCAGTTTGCGGGGCGTCGCTGGACTGCGGGTTGACCCAAGCGTCCTCGCGATAGAAAAAGATCTCCCAGTCGTCCAGCGGCAGCAGGGCGACTTCGCGTGCCCGTTCGGTGGCGCCCGGGTTGCGCGCCCAAATGTCGGCTTGCGCCCAGGCCGCTTGCACCTCGCCGCGCTCGGTGGTCGGCGGCGACTGCCAGCGGCGCCAGCGGCTCGAGCCCTCATCGCTGCGTCGGGTCCAGGCCACCACGGTGAGCGCCGGCCCGGCGGCGCTGTCGCTGTGCCGCAGCATTCGCAGCACCTGGCCGTTCCACTCGATTTCTGGCAGGCCGGGTTGGCTCACGATCGCATCGAGATCGGTGCGCCACTGGGCCAAGCCGACCTGCAAGGTCATCACCTCGTCGGCGCGGGCCTTCACCTGGGATTGGGTGCGCACCATGCCATCGAGCCCGCGCCAGCTCAGAACAGCCACCAGGGACAGCACGAACAGCGCGACCAGCAGCTCCACCAGTGTGAAGCCGCGGGCGCGTCGGAGGCGGGTCTGCGCCATCTCAGTACTGGCCCACCACGGTGGACATGTGCAGCAGGCCTTCGGCACCGCGCCGCACCCGGGCGTCGACGCGCCGGAAGTTCGGGTTGGGCGTGGGCGCCACCAGCAAAAGCACCTCGAAGGCCTGCTCGCCCTGGCGGCAGCTGGTGCTCGTTTCGCCCAGGCCCGGCAGACCTGGCGTCAGGCGGACCGCGGCCAGTGCGTTGTCGGCGCAGGCCTGGGCCAGAAGCATGTCGCCCTGGCGGCGTGCGTTGTCGGTCAGCGCGGCGGTGGCCTTGAGCCCCGCCACCAGCGCAATCGCTACCATGCCCAGTGCGACCATCACCTCGATCAGGGTGAAGCCCCGCGCGGCGCTGCGTTGTAGCCCCCCCGACCCCCGTCGGCGGCGAGCCCCCTCGGCGCCCCGACCGCGAAGCAGTGACGTCCACCGCGACGCCCTCATGGTGGCGCCCCCGGCACGCCGACGCGAAAAGGATGCAGACCGTCGGTCGCCACCTGTACCGGACGGCCGGGCAGTGCGACGGACTCGATCAGCACCGACTGCGGTGGCAGCAGGGGCTCAGGCCCCAGCACCAGCTCGGGCTTGCCCTGCACGCGGGTGTCTTGGCTCAGCCAGCGGCTCGTCCGTGGCGCGTTGGCAGACGGGTTGGGCGCTGCGCTGCTGGCAGCCGCCAGGCCCGCCGTTGACTCGACGACGAACCCCCCTTCCACCGGCCGCCAACGCAGCGCCTGGCCACTGCTGCGGGACTGGGCGCGCGCCGACTCGAGCATGGCCGCCAGCCGCAGGCCTTCGCGCTCAAGCTGTGATGCGGCCGAGTCGCGCAGGGCGAACATCACGCCCGCGCTGCCGATGGCAATGATGGCCACGACGACCATCAGCTCGATCAGGGTGAAGCCGCCTTGTCGGGGGCTGGCTTGTCGGGGTGTGGCTTGTACAGGCCAGGTTCGCGCAGGGCTGGCTCTCAAGGCTCTGACGCTCGCGTCTTGGGTTCGCCAAGGGCGGTCATTGACCGACAAGGGCTTGCCAAGCGCAAGCAGCAGGGCCTGGCCCCGCGAGGACGGCACGCGTATCAGCCCCTCGGGGCTACTGCCAACTGCCGATGTCGGCATTTTTGCCCTCGCCGCCGGGCTGCCCGTCTGCGCCCAGGGAGAGAATGTCGACCTCGCCTTTCACACCCGGGTTGGCGTATTGGTAAGGGCGCCCCCAGGGGTCGTTGGGCAGTTTGTCGAGGTAGGGCTTCCAGTTGGGTGGCGCCGGCTCGGTGCCGGGCTTGCTCGCCAGGGCTTGGAGGCCTTGCTCGCTGGTCGGGTAGCGCTGGTTGTCCAGCCGGTACAGTTTGAGCGCCTGCATCAGGTTGCTGATGTCGGTGCGGGCGGCGGTGACGCGGGCGTCGTCTGCCCGGTCCAGCACATTGGGCACGATCAGCGCTGCCAGCACGCCGATGATGACCAGCACCACCATCAGCTCGATCAGGGTGAAGCCCGCCGCGCGGCGCAGGCGCCCGATGGCGTGTCGGGCGTGTTGGGGGTGTTGGCGGTGCAGGGGGTGAACGCAACGCAGGCGGTTTATGCGGTATCGGCGGTAAAGGCGGTTGAGGCGGTTCACAAAGGAGCTGGTGAGCTTCATGGGGTGATCAAAAAGCGTTAGCGGCATGATAATGCAGACACCTCACCGCCGGGCCCGCCAAGATGATTTTGCCGACCCTCACCCCTGCCACCGATACGCGCGCGCCCTCCGCAGGCTTGTCTTGGCTCGCCCCTCGGCTGGCAGCCGGCCTGCTGGCGGCGGCTGCTGCCGCCAGCTTAGGCTACTGGGTGCTGCAAATCGCCGACAGCCGGATGGCCGCCGCCGGTGAGGCCTCGCCCGCCGCTGGCGCCCGGCTGCCCGAACCCGCGGCCCCGGAGCGGGTGGCGCGCCTGCTGGCTGCGCCTTCGGCGCGTCCCGAGGAGGCGGTCGCCTCCCCGGCGGGCAGCCAATTGCAGCTCACGGGCGTGGCCGCTGGCACCTCGGGCCGCGGCGCGGCCCTCATCGCAGTCGGTGGCCTGCCTGCCAGGCCGTATTCGGTGGGCATGCCCGTCGGCGAGGGCCTGGTCTTGCAGTCGGTGCAGGGTCGGCGCGCGCAGCTCGGGCCGGCTTTGCAAGGGCCGAGCACCGTGGTTCTTGAGCTTCCCCCTTTGCCGCGCTAAGCCGGGTTGAGTCGGGTAGGGCCGTGTTGAGCCGGGTAGGGCCGTCTAGGGTCGGGCTGACTCGCCAAGGTCAACGACTCTTGTCAGACGCCCCAATGCAGAGGCCCCAACGCAGGCGCACCAGAGCAAACGCCCTGCTACAGACGCGCCGGGCTGGCTGACCCAGACGACGCGCCCGGTCCCTGCCCGCCCTAGGCGCGCAGGAACAGGCGGTAGACCGGGTTCTGGGTCTCGTCCACGTGGGGGTAGCCCAGGGTGTCCAGAAACTCCTTGAACGCCTTCATCTCGCCCTTGGGCACCTGCAGCCCCACCAGGATGCGGCCGTAGTCTGCGCCCTGGTTGCGGTAGTGAAAGAGCGAGATGTTCCAGCCCGGTCGCATGTGCGAGAGAAACTTCATCAGTGCCCCCGGGCGCTCCGGGAACACAAAGCGCAGCAGACGCTCCTCTTTGGCCAGTGCCGAGGGACCGCCCACCATGTGCCGCACATGCTCCTTGGCCAGTTCGTCATGGGTCAGGTCTAGCGCCTCGAAGCCCTGGCGCCGGAAGGTCGCCGCAATGCGCGCCGACTCTCCCTTGCCCTGGGTGGTGAGGCCCACGAACACATGGGCCTTTTCTGAGTCGCTGATCCGGTAGTTGAACTCGGTGACGTTGCGCGGGCCGCCGGGTAGCTCGCCGATGAGCGTGCAAAAACGCTTGAAGCTGCCACGCTCTTCGGGAATCGTCACCGCGAACAGGGCCTCGCGCTCTTCGCCCACCTCGGCCCGTTCGGCCACAAAGCGCAGCCGGTCGAAGTTCATGTTGGCGCCGCACAGAATGGCGGCGTAGGTCTCGCCCCGCGTCTTGTGCTGAGCCACGTACTGCTTCATACCCGCCACCGCCAGCGCGCCGGCCGGCTCGACGATGCTGCGCGTGTCGACGAACACGTCCTTGATGGCGGCGCAGACCGCGTCGGTGTCGACGGTCACGAAATCGTCGACCAGGTCGCGGGCCAGGCGGAAGGTTTCTTCGCCCACCAGCTTGACTGCAGTACCGTCAGAGAACAGGCCCACGTCGGCCAGCGTCACCCGCTTGCCCTTGCGCACTGACTGCAACATGGCGTCGGAGTCGTTCATCTGCACCCCGATCACCTTCACCTCGGGCCGCACCGCCTTGATGTAGCTGGCCACGCCAGAGATCAGGCCACCGCCACCGATAGCCACGAACACCGCGTGCAGCGGGCCCTGGTGCTGGCGCAGGATCTCCATCGCGATCGTGCCCTGGCCGGCGATCACATAGGGGTCGTCAAATGGGTGGACGAAGGTCATGCCCTTTTTCTTCTCCAGCGCCAGCGCATGGCCATACGCGTCGGAGTAGCTGTCGCCATGCAGCACCACCTCGCCGCCGAGGCCGTGGACCGCGTCTACCTTCACCTGCGGCGTGGTCACCGGCATCACGATCACCGCCTTGCAGCCGAGCCGATGGGCCGACAGGGCCACGCCCTGCGCATGGTTGCCGGCCGAGGCACAGATGACGCCACGCTTGAGCTGCGCTGGCGTGAGGTGCGCCATCTTGTTGTAAGCACCGCGCAGCTTGAAGCTGAACACTGGCTGCTGGTCTTCCCTTTTGAGCAGCACCTGGTTGTGCAGCCGCTGGCTGAGATTGCGCGCGGGCTCCAGCGCGGACTCCACCGCAACGTCGTAGACGCGCGCGGTCAGCACCTGGCGGAGGTAGAGGTCAGAGGACTTGGTGGTGGAGGAGCGGGAGGCCATGCCGATTACATCTTTTCAGCGTTGTTACATCAGGCGCGGGACTCAGCCTTTTTAGTTTGAAAGGCCGTATCTCGCATGAATTGCAGTTTCTTTTTCGGTGTTTCGCCGCTCTGCAGGAGACTTTTCTAATGACTTCTGTTTCGTTGACGGACGGTGCAAGGGCCCGGTTAATGGGTGTCCAGCAGGGGGTGCCATGGTGAGCGCTGCAACAAAATCGCCTTCAGCCAATGATGTGCTCTACCGTGCGTCGCGGGGGCGAACCGTGCCCATCCCCGAGACCCTCACCCCGGTGCCGGGCTACCCCAACAAGCTTCGAATCTACAGGATCGGCGCCAGTCGCTTCTGGCAGGTGCGCTGCTTCTTCGCCGGCAAGACCTACAGCCGCAGCCTGCGCACCACCTCGATGAAGACCGCGCTTGAACTCGCGCGGAAATTTTTCGACAGCACCTCGGCCAGCATTTACCTGCGCACCGGTGTCGTGCCCCACGACATCACGCCCAGCTTTGCCAGCATTGCCGAGCAATTGTTTACGCAGGAGGCGGGTCGCACCGAGCGAGGTGAAATGTGCAAAGGGTCGCTGCAGGTCATACGCAACCGGCTTGACCGTTTCATCCTGCCGCAGCTGGGCAAGACCTTGATGCCCGACATCAGCTACGCGGTGCTACGGCGCTTCATTGACCACCTGGGGCACCTCAATCTCTCGACCACCACCATTGCGCAGTACCTCGTGATTGTGCGCAAGGTCCTCAAGCTCGGTCACCACCTCGGCCATGTGCATGAGGTGCCAGAGTTTCCGCAGGTGCGGGTGAGCTCCCAGCCACGGGGAGGCTTTACCGTTGCGGAATACGCCCATCTTCTGCGCAAGGCGCGCTCACTCGTCGGGCAGCCCCACCCCATGCTCGCCCGGCTGGGTTCAGACCAAAAGTTCTGGATCGCGCGCGACCTGATGCGCATGCCGGTTGACCTCTCGCAGGTCATCGGCTTCATGGTCAACACCTTTGTGCGCCCGGGCGACATCAAGAAAGTTCGCCACCAGCACGTAGAGGAGGTGCGTGGCCGTCACGTGTATTTGCGCATGAACCTGCCCGAGACCAAGCGGCACGACAAGCCGGTGGTGAGCATGCGAGCGGCAGTGCGTATCTACCGGGCGGTGCAGGCCCGCCAGGCGCGGCGCGGCTATGGCGAGCCGGAAGACTTTCTCTTTCTGCCCCAAGTTCAGAACCGCGAGCATGCGCTGGCGGTGTTGAATTTTCACTTCCAGTGGGTCTTGCGCGAGTGCGGGCTCACCACCGGGCCCCTGGGCCAAAAGCGCACGCTCTACAGCTTGCGGCACACGGCCATCACCTTCCGGCTTCTGTTCGGCCAAGGCATCGACATGCTCACCCTGGCACGCAACGCACGCACCAGCGTGAACATGATCGAGCGGTTTTATGCGTCGAGCCTGAGCGGGGAGATGAACGTCGGGCTGCTGCAAAGCCGACGGACCGGGGTCTCTGTTTGACTTGGCTCTTGCACCACAGGCAATAAAAAAACCCACCGGGTTACCCCGGTGGGTTGGGTTTCTCAATCTCAAGCTGTCTTGCGACAGCAAGAAATTAGAAGGTGTGGGACAGGCCCACGAAGTAGTTGTTGGTAGCCTGGTCGTTCGAAGCGGCGCGCTTGTCGCGGGCGTATTCAGCGATCAGCATGGTGCGCTTGCTCAGGGAGTAGTCCACGCCGTAGGAGGTGCGGTCAACCAGGGTGTCGGTCTTGGCGTTGTTCATCACACCGGCCTTGAAGGTGGCGGCACCAACCGGCACAGAGACGCCAGCAGAGAAGCCGTTGGAGTCAGGCGCGGTGGCAACAGAACTGGTTGTAACAAGCGGGAGGCTGGCGGTGCGACGGAAGTAAGAGGTCCACAACTTGGCAGCGCCGAAGTCATAGTTAGCGCCCAGGGTCGAAACCATGATCTTGCCGGTTGCGGTAACAGTAGCAACCGGGGTCACTGCGGTGCGCGCGTCGCCATTCACACTGCTGGTTTGTGCGAACTGCACCGCCAGCGGGCCAGCGGCGTAGTTCAGCTTCAAGCCGAGGGCGGGGTCTTGGCCAACCTTCGTGCCAGGAACAGAAACGCC
>JAURKV010000224.1 GCA_030831585.1 Ramlibacter sp.
CATCAAGAGCTCGATCAAGGCGGCGCGCTTTGTGCGCTTTTGTGACGCCTTCAACATTCCGGTGGTGACCTTTGTGGACGTGCCTGGCTTCATGCCTGGTACCAGCCAGGAGTACGGAGGCATCATCAAGCACGGTGCCAAGCTGCTCTATGCCTACGCCGAGTGCACGGTGCCCAAGGTCACGGTGATCACCCGCAAGGCCTATGGCGGTGCGTATGACGTGATGGCCTCCAAGCACCTGCGCGGCGACGTCAACTTCGCCTGGCCCAACGCCGAGATCGCGGTGATGGGCGCCAAGGGCGCGGTGGAGATCATCTTCCGCGAGGACAAGGGCAACCCGGAAAAGCTCGCTGCCCGCGAGGCCGAGTATAAGGCGCGCTTTGCCAACCCCTTCGTGGCCGGTGCGCGCGGCTTCATCGACGACGTGATCCTGCCGCACGAGACGCGCAAGCGCATCTGCCGATCTCTCGTCATGTTGCGAGACAAGAAGCTGGAAAACCCGTGGCGCAAACACGGGAACATTCCGCTGTGATTGCTTCGCTCGCCGCGTATTCGCGTGGTACTTTGGCGCGTGGTGGCTTGGCGCGCGGTGGCTTGGTGCGCGCGGGCTCGGACTGCCTGGGCGTTTTGCTCCGTGTCCCCCGCGCTTCGCGCTCCTCCTTTACCTACGCAAAACGCCCAGGCAGCCCGATCCCGGGTGGTCGGCGTTCGGTCTGTCATTCCGTCTCTGGCTCGGAGCACCCTCGCTCTTGCCTGGCGCTCCGCATTTCTCACTTCGCAGCAAGGGGCATGGTGTGCCTGCCGCAGCGAAGTAAAGGAGGAGCCCGAAGGGCGGGGGACATGAGCGGAGGCAGGCGCGCCGTGCTCCTTGCGTGCTCAGACGCGATTTATGCCCGAAACATCCCGGGCCAAGAAAAACCCAAAAAGAACGACGTATCCGAACAGGAGTAAGCATGTTCAAGAAGATCCTGATTGCCAACCGCGGTGAAATCGCCTGCCGCGTCATCAAGACCGCCAAGAAGATGGGTATTGCGACGGTCGCCGTTTACTCGGACGCCGATCGCGACGCCCGCCATGTGCAACTGGCCGACGAGGCGGTGCACATCGGCGCTGCCCCCAGCCGCGACAGTTACCTGCTGGCCGATCGCATCATTGCCGCCTGCAAGCAGACGGGCGCCGAGGCGGTGCACCCTGGCTACGGCTTCCTGTCGGAAAACGAGGCGTTCTCCAAGCGGGTCGAAGAAGAGGGCATTACCTTCATCGGTCCCAAGCACTACTCCATCGCCGCGATGGGGGACAAGATCGCGTCTAAGAAGTTGGCCAACGAGGCTAAGGTCAACACCATCCCGGGCTGGAACGACGCCATCGAGTCGGCCGAGCGTGCGGTGGAAATTGCCAAGGACATTGGCTACCCGGTGATGATCAAGGCCTCCGCCGGCGGCGGCGGCAAGGGCCTTCGGGTCGCGTTCAATGACAAGGAGGCCTTCGAGGGCTTTACTTCCTGCCGCAATGAGGCCCGTAACAGCTTCGGCGATGACCGGGTCTTCATTGAGAAGTTCGTCGAGGAACCGCGCCACATCGAGATCCAGGTGGTGGGCGATGGCCACGGCAACGTGGTCTACCTCAACGAGCGCGAATGCTCCATCCAGCGCCGCCACCAGAAGGTGATTGAAGAGGCGCCTTCGCCCTTCATCTCCGACGCCACCCGAAAGGCCATGGGCGAGCAGGCGGTAGCGCTGGCCAAGGCGGTGAAATACCAGAGCGCTGGCACGGTGGAGTTTGTGGTCGGCAAGGACCAGAGCTTTTACTTTCTGGAGATGAACACCCGTCTGCAGGTGGAGCACCCGGTCACCGAGTGCATCACCGGCCTGGACTTGGTCGAGTTGATGATCCGTGTCGCGGCCGGCGAAAAGCTGCCTTTGAGCCAGGCGGACGTCAAGCGTGAGGGTTGGTCCATCGAGTGCCGCATCAACGCCGAAGATCCTTTCCGCAACTTCCTGCCCTCCACCGGTCGCCTGGTGCGCTTCCAGCCGCCGCCTGAGACCATGGTTGCCGCTGACCCGAGCCTCACCCAGGGTGTGCGCGTGGACACTGGTGTGACCGAAGGTGGTGAGATCCCGATGTATTACGACTCGATGATCGCCAAGCTGATCGTCCATGGCAGGGATCGGGCCGACGCTATCGCCAAGATGCGTGAGGCGCTCAACAGTTTTGTCATTCGCGGAGTCTCCAGTAACGTGCCGTTCCAGGCGGCGCTGCTGGCTCACCCCAAGTTCCAGTCCGGTGACTTCAACACCGGCTTCATCGCCGAGCACTACGCTAAGGGATTCCGCGCCGAGGATGTTGCGCATGAAGACCCCCGCTTCCTGGTGGCCCTGGCCGCCTACGTGAACCGCCGCTCCCTTGAGCGCTCGGCCGGTATCAGCGGCCAGCTGCCAGGACACGAGTTCAAAGTGGGAGACGCCTTCGTGGTCGTCCAGCTGGGTGAAGGTGGCCACTACCAGCACCACCCAGTGAACATCGGCGCCTTTGACCTGCAGTCGGGTCATTGCACGGTGCAGGTTGGTGTCCAGCGCTACGAATTCGCCAGCCAATGGCACCTGGGCGGCGCGCGTATCCGCGGTACTTGCAACGGCCAGACCTTCTCGGCCCAAGTTGAACGCGGGCTTCCACGCAATCCGCTGGCCGTCGCAGTAAGCCATAACGGCACCCGGCTAGAGGCCCTGGTCCTTTCCCAGCGTGCGGCCGAGCTGCACACGCTCATGCCCTTCAAGGCGCCTCCGGATATGAGCCGCTTTCTCCTCTCGCCCATGCCGGGGCTTCTGGTCGACATTGCGGTCCAGCCCGGGCAGAAGGTGCAGGCCGGCGAGCGCCTGGCTGTTATCGAAGCCATGAAAATGGAAAACGTGCTGTTTGCCGTCTCCGACGGCGTGGTGGGCAAGCTGCTGGCCGCCAAGGGCGAGTCCCTGGCGGTTGATCAGGCCATCCTGGAGTTTCAATGAGCCATGCGACCTCCCGTCCCTTCAAAGTGCTGGGCATCCAGCAGATCGCCATTGGCGGCCCGAGCAAGCAGGCCCTGCAGAAACTCTGGGTAGACATGTTCGGTCTGGAGGTAACCGGTACCTACCGCTCCGAGCGCGAGAACGTCGACGAAGACATCTGTGCCATCGGCGCGGGCCCGTTCAAGGTCGAGGTCGACCTGATGCAGCCACTGGACCCCGACAAGAAGCCGGCCGTCCACACCACGCCGCTCAATCACGTGGGCTTGTGGATCGACGATCTGCCGCTCGCGGTCGATTGGCTGAGTGCCCAGGGCGTGCGCTTCGCACCGGGCGGCATCCGCAAGGGCGCGGCCGGCTTTGACATCACCTTCGTCCACCCCAAGGGTAACGAGGATTCGCCGATCGGGGGCGAGGGCGTGCTGATCGAATTGGTGCAGGCGCCACCCGAGGTCGTGAGGGCCTTCACGGCGCTGGCCGCGCAGTCGGGTTGAGCCCTCGCTTGCTCTGGCGCAGGGGGCGGGCCCCAAGACTTGACCGCTTGATGGACGCGTTAGCATCCGCGGTATGAGTGGTCTGCGTGATCCGTCGTATGGCAGCTCCAGGGTTCCTCGCATTGCCCTGGGTGGTTTTTTCATCGAATGTAACCGCTGGTCTCCCAGCACTCCTGCCGAGGGCTTCCGCCGGGGCTTGGACGCTGGCGGTGGTGCGTTGCTGGACGAGTTGCGCTCGCCGGCGACCCCGCTGAAGGGGGATAGTCTGGGCTTTGTTGCCGCCATGGACCAGACAGGTCCCTGGGAGCTGGTGCCCCTGCGCATGGCCTGCGCCGAACCAGGTGGGCCTGTCGACCACGCTTTTTTCGAGTCCTTCTGCGCGAACCTTGAGGCCCGGCTCAAGCTCGCCGGTCCGGTGGACGGTCTGTTCCTTTCCCTGCACGGGGCGGCGCTGACGACCCGCGAAGACGACCCCGACGGCTTGCTCCTGACGCGCCTCCGGGCACGCCTGGGCCCCTCGGTACCGATCGTCGCAGTCATGGGCCTGCACGCCAATGTCTCCGCCCGCATGAGTGATTCGCTGTCGGCGTTGGTGGCCTACCGCACCCACCCGCATGTCGATCTATTCGCCCGCGGTCAGGAGGCAGCACGACTCCTTCGCGGCATGCTGATGGAGGGCCCGGGCGTCGTGGAGCGGGTTCAGCTTCCGCTAGTGACCTCGTCGAGCTCCCAGTTGATCGCGCCTGGTACGGTCTGCGCCGACCTGGTGGACCAGGGCCAGAAGGCGGTCGGCGGCGACATCCTCAATGTGTCCCTCTGCGGTGGCTTCGCCCTGGCGGATGCGGTCAAGTGCGGCGTGACGGTCTCTGTCACTGCGCGTGCTGGCCAGCGCGATGCGGCGAGGGCGCTGGCCCTGCGGCTGGCCGCGCAGGTCTGGTCAGCGCGTGAGCGCTTCACCTCACGGCTGACATCACTGCCCGATGGCGTCGCCGCAGCTCGCGCCGCGGGGCGTGGTGAGGGTCCGCCGGTGATGCTTGCCGATGTTGGCGACGATCCGGGAGCCGGTGGCGGTGGTAACACCCTGGACCTGCTTCAGGCCCTGGTCGCGGCTGGCGTTGAGCGCACGGTGCTGGGCATGTTCACCGACCCGGCGCTCGCGCGTCACGCCCACGCGGTCGGCGTCGGGGGCACTTTCGAAGCACACTTCAATCAGGTACGCAGCGGGGCTTTCGCGCAGCCATGGCGTCACCGCGCCCAGGTGCTGGCCCTGGGGGATGGCCGATTCTTCGCGCGCCGTGGCCTGGTGCAGGGGACACAGCGAGAGATGGGCTCCTGTGCCCTGCTTCAGGTTGGCGGGGTGCAGGTGGCGGTGATCTCCCAGCGCCAGCAGCTGATGGACCCGGCCCAGCTGGAGGTGCTCGGCGTAGACCTTGCGCAGGTGAGGGTGCTGGTAGCCAAGGGCCGTCGGCATTTCCGGGCCGCTTTCGAGGGGTTTGCCAACCCGAAGGACATCCTGGAGGTCGACTGCCCTGGCGTCACCACCCCCAACCTGCGCGCACTGACCTGGACACGTCTGCCCCGACCGGTTTTCCCGATCGATGAGGACGCGATCTGGGAGCCCAGCGCCGTCTGACAAAGGGGCAGGGCGTCGCATCCTCGGGACTGCCCTGACAATAGCAATTCCACCCAAAAAAGTTCAACGACAGAGACAAGTAAACGCCATGGACCTGACCCGCTTCCCCCGCCGCCGGTACACCCCTTTTGCCACCCCCATCGAGCCCATGCCGCGTTTTTCCGCAGCGCTGGCCGCCAGCTGCCCCGGCGGGCGCGGCCCGGAGGTCTGGATCAAGCGGGACGACATGCTCGGCCTGTTCCCCGGCGGCAACAAGACCCGCAAGCTCGAGTTTTTGATGGCCGAGGCCCTCGCGCAGGGGGCCGATACCGTCGTCACCTGCGGCGCCCCGCAATCGAACCATTGCCGCATCACCCTGGCGGCGGCGGTCAAGGAGGGGCTGCACTGCCGCTTCGTGATCGAGGAGCGAGTGCCGGGTAGCTATGACCCGCAGGCCAGTGGCAACAACTTCATGTTCCGCCTGCTCGGCGTCGAGGCGGTGACCGTGGTGCCTGGCGGCAGTAACATGGTTGCTGAAATGCAGAAGGTGGCCGACGCGCTGGTGGCCCAAGGGCGCAAGCCCTACATCATCCCCGGCGGTGGCTCCAACGCCGTGGGTGGCTTGGGCTATGTGGCCTGCGCCCAGGAGATGCAGCAGCAATTGTTTGACATGGGTCTGCGCATCGACCATATGGTGGTTGGCTCGGGCAGCTCGGGCACGCACGGAGGCTTGGTAGCGGGCTTTCTGGGCAACCACATCGACATTCCCCTCATCGGCGTCGGCGTGAGCCGCGATCCGGCCGACCAAGAGCCGCTGGTCCTCAAGGAGGCGCAGGCGGTGGCCGACCTGCTGAGCCTGGGCATCACCGTGCCGCGCGAAGCGGTGCGAAGCGTGGGGGGCTTCTGGCAGCCCAAGTACTCGGTGCCCAACGATGCGATGGTGGAGGCGGTACAGATGCTGGCCCGCACCGAAGGCATTCCGCTGGACCCGGTCTACACCGGCAAGATCATGGCCGGCCTGATCGGCCTTGCCCGCCGGGGCGAGTTCAAGCCCGAGGACAAAGTGCTGTTCCTGCACACTGGCGGTTTGCCCTCGTTGCACGCCTACGAGCCGACGCTACTGAAGGCGTAGGCGGAGAAGGGGACCTCTTCAATCGCCCCCGTCCATGAACCGTTTCAGACGTTCAGCGTCACCACCGAACGGACGTTGAGGTAGGCATCCATCGCCTCCGGCCCGCCCTCAGAGCCGTAACCAGAATCCTTGATCCCGCCAAAAGGCATCTCGGCTGACGGTGCCGCGGGTGTGTTGACCCACAGCATGCCCACCTCGACACGGCGCGCCAGCAGGTCGGCGTTGCGAAGGGACCGCGTGAAGGCATAGCCCGCCAGCCCGTAGGCCAGCCGGTTAGCTTCGGCGATGGCGTCCTCGAGCCGCTCGAAACGCTGGATCGCGGCGACCGGGCCAAAGGGCTCATCGTTGAAGACGCGGGCCTGCGGCGGCACGTTATCCAGGACGGTCGGCTGCCAGAAGTTACCGGTATCGCCGATGCGTTGGCCACCGGCCAGTACCGTGGCGCCCTGTTCGATCGCATCGCGAGTGAGGTCCTGCATTGCCGCCAAGCGCCTGGAGTTGGCCAGTGGCCCCATCTGGGTGCCGGCGATCAGGCCGTTCCCCACCTGCAAGCCCTTGGCATGCGCGGCCAGGGCGGCGGCGAATTCTTGGTGCACGCTCTGGTGCACCAGGAAGCGGGTGGGGGAGATGCACACCTGGCCTGCGTTGCGGAACTTGGCTGCGCCCGCCGACTTCACCGCCAGCGCAATGTCGGCGTCTTCGCACACGATCACCGGCGCGTGGCCGCCCAGCTCCATGGTCACGCGCTTCATATGCTGGCCCGCCAGGGCGGCAAGCTGCTTGCCCACCGGCGTCGAGCCGGTGAAGGTCAGTTTGCGGATTACCGGGTGCGCCACAAGATAGCTCGAAATCTCAGCAGGGTTCCCGTAGACCAGGCCCAGCACGCCCTCGGGCAGACCAGCATCCTGGAAGGCACGCAGCAGTTCGGCCGGACTAGCCGGCGTCTCCTCCGGGCCCTTGATCAACATGGAGCAACCGGTAGCCAGGGCCGCCGACACCTTGCGCACGACTTGGTTGATCGGGAAGTTCCAGGGCGTGAAGGCGGCGACGGGGCCCACGGGGTCCTTGAGGACCATCTGGCGCAGGGCCGGATTGCCACGCGAGGGGACGATGCGGCCGTACACCCGCAGGCCCTCGTCGGCGAACCATTCAATGATGTCGGCGGCGGCCAGTGCCTCACCTTTGGCTTCAGCAAGGGGCTTGCCCTGCTCCATCGTGAGAAGCTGGGCGATCCCCTCGGCGCGCTCGCGCATCAGGGCGGCTGCCCGGCGCATGATCCGTGCGCGTTCGACTGGTGCCAGGTCCCGCCACACGGCAAATCCCTTGGCGGTGGCAAGCAGGGCCTTATCCAGGTCTGCGCGCCCCGCATGGGAAACGCGCCCGATCTCCTGGCCAGTCGCGGGGTTGATGACGGCGAGCGTGCGGCCGTCCGCAGAGTTCTGCCACTGGCCATCAATGAAAAGCTGTGTGTTGGGGTAGCTCATGAAAAACTTTCTGGAGAGCCGATGCGCTGATTGCGCCATCACGGCCGTTCGGATCGGACCGCCAGCGCCACCCGGTAGGTGCTCTAGGGCGCCAGTGCATCGAAGGACGCACTCATCATTTTGCCATCTAGCAGGTGCTCAGCGTGCCCGGCCCAGGCCTGTGACAGCGATCGTTTCCCCCAGCCGATTTGCAGTACGGCCGTCGGACCGAGGACCGCCGTTCAAGGGGCGAGTCGTTTGATGTCCCGGATCACCTCCGCGATCGAGGCATCTTGCTCCGATTGGTAAAGCGCGATCGCGTCCAGCACTGGGGCGCCGAGCGCTTGCTCAAACTCAGACTGTACGGTCACATCCGAATAGGCCTTCGGCTCTGCGTTGCCGAGGTTGGACTGGAAGATTCCAGCGGCGCTGACCGGAAGAAAGTCTTCGTAGGTGATCGGCGTTGCCGACACGACGCCTTGATCGACAAGGTCATCGATGTTGAAGGTTTCGCCGGCGGGCAAAGAAGTGTGCGGCAGCAATGCGTAGCGGAAGAAGCCAAGCTGCTCGCGTCGAAGTGCCCGAAGCGTATCCGGGAACGCCTTGAACGCTTGGGCCAGCCTCTCTTCGTACTTGCGTGCGTCGCCCTCTGAATCGCTGCGGGCCATTTGCAGGAGTGAGTCGTACAAAGCGCGGCCCTTGCGCGTGAGGGCGATGCCGCGCTGCTCAATCTCTCCAAATCGCGCGGTGTGTACGCCTTGGGCTTGTGTCTCGGCGAAGCGGAACGGTTCTTCCAGCGCTTTGAAGCTGGTCTGGCGGAGCAAAATGGGGATGCTGCGAGGGGGCGGGCCTTCGATGATCTCCTTGGGCTCAATGCCTCGCAGGGACATTTCTGCTTGCGCTGCGTCGATGTCCAGCGTACGGGGCGTGAGGTGGTTGATATGCGGTCCTCTGAAGCAGACCACGTCGGCGATCAGGCGATGCACACTGCGCAGACGCTCGTACACCTCGCGTGACACCGTCGCTTCGCCATGCCAACGGAACGTCTGCAGGACTTCGACAATGAACTCATCCGTCTCCCTTGCTGTGAGCCCGCCCCTGGCCTCAGCCTGGTCGGTCAGTTCGAGGGCGCGCGCCGAGAAGATGTTCCGCTTGCGCAGTATTTCGGCCGCCAAGTCCTTGAGCGCCGTGTCTTCAATCAGGTCGAGGCGCAGGAGTGACGTGAAAACCCGAAAGGGGTTGGTGGCGAGTGCATCGTCGGCAACCGGCCGAAACGCCGTGGAGTGAACCGGAACGCCCGCCTCCGAAAGGTCGTAATAGCCGACCGGATGCATCCCCATGACGGCAAATATGCGCCGGACGGTGTTCAGTTCGTAGGGGGTGCCCAAGCGAATGGCGCCGTGGCGCTCGACATCCAGCCGGGCCGAGTCTGGCTTCGAGGGGAGCAGCAAAGGGTCCCGGCGCACCGCTGCGGCGTTGACATCAGCCACCAGTTCCAGCAAGGTGCCGTACTGCGGAACCTCCTCACGGTACATGTGGGACAAGGCGTCTGAAAACCGCGTGCGGATCACATCTGGCGCTTCAAACGCCCGGCTTTGCTTCTGTGAGAGCGGTTCGCGAAAAGGGGAGGTGGTCATTCGTGCTCCGCATCAACGCTGCCGCGTGGCGTAACCCTGATTTTGAGTGATGACAGGGGGCCACTGCAGGATTTTCCAGACCAAGGTCATTCTGAAGGCGAATGGTCTTTGTCTGGAGTGATGCGCCGATGCTCTCCGCCCATGTGTCTCCATGTCCTTTCGTGACGCGTCTGAGTCTAGGGGGCCTTCCGCCGGTTTCGCGCGCGCGCCAGCGCTGCTTCGATCACCGACCGCTTGCGCGCTACCTCTGCGCTCGCGACCTCGTCTGCGCCGTGGGTCTGGGCAGGCAGGTCGGCCAATTTGCTCAGAGCCTTGGCCTCGAGGCGCTCCTCGTTCTCGCGGACCCCACGTGCCAGCCGCGCCTGGTGCCACTCGTAGCGAGCCAATGACTCCTGCGCCTGCTTCGTCGACCAAGCCTGCCACCCTGTCGCGTCTCCGCTGGCATCTTCCAGGGTGATGCAGTCCACCGGGCAGACCGGCACGCACAGCTCACAGCCGGTACACCAGGGCTCGATCACCGTGTGCATGCGTTTGTTGGCGCCGAGGATGGCATCGGTCGGGCAGACCTTCAGGCAGAGTGTGCACCCGATGCATCCGTTTTCCTCGATGACGGCCACCGTGCGTGGGGCCTCCCGGCCACAGGCGGGATCCAGGGGCAGGGCAGGGCGGCCGGTGATCGCGGCCAAGCGGGCAATGCCCTCGGCGCCGCCCGGTGGGCATTGGTGAATACCGGCGCTCCCCAGGGCAATCGCCTGGGCGTAGCCCGCGCAGTCGGGGTAGCCGCAGCGCTGGCATTGGGTCTGCGGCAGGGCCTGGTGCAGGCGCTCGGCCAGATCGTCCAGGTTCATCGCATCCGAATGCGCCGGGAAAAGGGAGCCAAAAGCGCTCGCTGCGCTCAGGCTTTCGCGCGGGCGGGTGCCCGCCGCTTGGCTGGAACGGCCTTGCCAAAGCCACCACGGCTGGGGCGCGCAGCTGGTGTCTTCGCTGCGCTGGGCCTGGCCTTTGCGCTCACCGGGGTGGCCTTGGCGGGCTTGGGGCCCTCATTGAACCTGAGGATGAAGTCGCGTACTTGTGGATAGACGACATCGCGCCAGCGGCGACCGCTGAATATTCCGTAGTGACCCGCGCCCTCAACCTCAATGTGCTTCTGGTGTGACCTGGGCACACCGGTGCAAAGGCCGTGCGCAGCCTCTGTCTGGCCAGAACCGGAGATGTCGTCAAGCTCACCCTCGATCGTCAGGTGAGCGGTCGTGGTGATGTCCTGCGGCCGCACCCGCTCGATACGTCCGTCTTCGCCGCGCACGTCCCAGGTGCCGTGGACTAGCCGAAATTCCTGGAACACGGTGCGGATGGTGTCCAGGTAATAGTCCGCGTCCATGTCCAATACCGCGTTGTACTCGTCATAAAACCGGCGGTGCGCGTCGGCGCTGGCCTCATCACCCTGAATTAGATGCTTGAAGTAGTCGTAATGGCTGGAGACATGGCGGTCAGGGTTCATCGCCACGAAGCCGGTGTGCTGCAGAAAACCGGGGTACACGCGTCGCCCTGCACCCGGAAAGCTCGGCGGCACGCGGTAAATCACATTGTTCTCAAACCACTCGTAGCTCTTGTTCATTGCCAAGTTGTTCACTGCGGTGGGCGACTTGCGGGCATCGATCGGTCCACCCATCATGGTCATGGACAGCGGGGTTTTCTCGCCGCGAGAGGCCATCAGCGATACCGCGGCCAGCACCGGGACAGTGGGCTGGCAGACGCTCATCACGTGGCAGTTGCCGTACTGGCCCTGCACCAGGCGGATAAAGTCCTGCACGTAGTTCACGTAGTCGTCGAGATGGAATTCCCCTTCAGCCAGGGGAACCAGGCGGGCATTTTTCCAGTCGGTGATGTAGACCTTGTGGTCTTGCAGCATGGCCTTGACCGTGTCGCGCAGGAGGGTGGCGTAGTGCCCTGAGAGGGGTGCAACGATGAGGACGGCGGGTTGGTCCTTCATGCGGCCCAGTAACTCGGGGTCGTCGCTGAAGCGCTTGAAGCGGCGCAGTTCGCAAAAAGGCTTGTTTGCCGCGACCGCCTCGTGAATCACGATGTCCTTGCCGTCGGCCTTTACCGTCTTGATGTCGAACTGGGGCTTCACATAGTCCTTGCACAGCCGGTACATCAGCTCGTAGCCGGCCGACATGCGCTGGGACATGGGTCCCTGGGCGATGGGGAAGGCGGGGTTGTTGTAGAGCTTGGCCGCCGCTTGGGCGAAGTCGGCAAAGGGCTCCATCAGGGAGCGTTGGGCCTCGTAGATCTGGTAGAGCATTACTGCCTTTCGCCGTTCATGTTGCAGTGCACACATCATACGACTCCGGCTTGCTGCTGAGCCGTTCGCCGTGTTGGGTATTCCACTTACGCGGCAAAACGGTATTTGCTCACGCTGACCCGAGCGGTGACCCCACTTCAATGAAGAGCTTCGGTCTCCGGGCAAAAAATAGCCGCGCGAGGGCGGCTGTATCTGTCGCGACGGCGTCAATGAACACTTAGGAACTCATCCTGGTGCTTCAAATCACCTTCGCGATCGACTGGCAAACATAGTCGATGTTCTTCGAATTGAGCGCCGCGACGCACATGCGACCGGTGTCGGTGCCATAGACGCTGAACTCGTCGCGCAGCCGAACCATCTGGTCTTTGGAAAGGCCCGAATAGCTGAACATGCCGATCTGGTCGGTGATGAAGGACATGTCCTGCTTCACCCCCGCAGCCTTGAGCTTGTCGACCAAGGCGACACGCATCTGCTTGATGCGGACCCGCATCTCGCCGAGCTCCTTCTCCCAAAGCGCGCGCAGTTCCGGTGTGCCCAGCACGGCGGCCACCACCGACCCGCCGTGGGTGGGCGGGTTGCTGTAGTTGGTTCGGATCATGATCTTCAGCTGGGACAGCACCCGGGCCGCCTCGTCCTTGTCCTGGCACAGCACCGACAGTGCGCCGACCCGCTCGCCGTAAAGGCTGAAGCTCTTGGAAAAGGAGGTCGAGACCAGGAAGGTGAGCCCAGCGGCGACGAACTTGCCGATCACCGCGCCGTCTTCAGCGATTCCATGGCCGAAGCCCTGGTAGGCCATGTCCAGGAATGGCACCAGCTGGCGGGCCTTGCAGGCGGCAACCACCTGATCCCATTGGGCCGGGGTGATGTCGTAGCCGGTGGGGTTGTGGCAGCAGGCGTGAAGCACCACGATCGTGCCAGCGGCGGCTCCCTGCAGGGCCGCGAGCATGCCGTCGAAATTCACCCCGCGGCGGGCCGCGTCGTAGTAGGCGTAGGTGCCCACCGTGAACCCGGCTTGGGTGAACAAGGCGCGGTGGTTCTCCCAGCTGGGGTCCGAAATCAGCACCTGGGC
>JAURKV010000225.1 GCA_030831585.1 Ramlibacter sp.
CACCGACGTGGCCATCTTCACTGGCGGCGCCATTCGCCACACCGCCGTCATCCCGATCGCGGGTGATCTGGTCACCAGCGACATTGCCATGGCGCTGCGCACCCCCACGAAGGACGCCGAGGAGATCAAGGTGGAGTCGGGCTTTGCCAAGCAGTTGCTGGCCGACCCCGAGCACCAGGTGGAAGTGCCCGGCCTGGGCGACCGCAGCCCCCGCATGCTCTCGCGCCAGGCCCTGGCCGGCGTGATCGAGCCGCGCATCGAAGAGATTTACCAACTGGTGCAGCAGGTGGTTCGCGAGTCGGGTTACGAAGAGGTGCTTGGCTCGGGCATCGTCATCACCGGTGGCAGCTCGGTCATGCCCGGCATGGTCGAACTCGGCGAGGACATTTTCCTCAAGCCCGTGCGCCGCGGCGTCCCCAAGTACGTGGGCGCCCTCTCGGACATGGTTGCCCAGCCCCGCAACGCCACGGTCATGGGCCTGCTCGAAGAAGCCCGCCTGGCGCGTGTGCGCGGCCAAAAAGTGGCGCAAAAGAGTGGCGCTGTGAAGTCCGCCTTCGAACGCTTCAAGGACATCATCGTGGGGAACTTCTGATGCTTTTCCCCCATGAGCTCTGGCTCGCGCGGGGTAGCCCGCCGCCCTCGCGGCGGGGCCGGTCCCGGTGTGCCGACCCGCCGCCCTCCTGAAAAAAATCGCACCGGATCCCCAACAAGAAACGAATACACGGCAACTGCAGATCTAGAATTAAGGAGTCAGCACCATGAGCATCGAAATGATCGAAGTCGAAGAGTTCAACCAGGGCACACAGATCAAGGTGATCGGCGTTGGTGGTGGCGGCGGTAACGCCGTCGAGCACATGATCAACAGCCAGGTGCAGGGCGTGGAGTTCATCTGCGCCAACACCGATGCACAGGCCCTGGCCCGTTCGGCGGCTCATAAGACCATTCAGCTGGGCACCTCCGGTCTGGGGGCTGGCAGCAAGCCCGAAAAAGGGCGCGAGGCGGCCGAGGTCGCCGAGGCCAGCATCCGTGACGCCATCTCTGGCGCCCACATGCTCTTTATCACCGCTGGCATGGGCGGTGGCACCGGCACCGGCGCGGCCCCGATCATCGCCCGCGTCGCTAAAGAAATGGGCATCCTCACCGTGGGCGTTGTCACCAAGCCCTTCGACTGGGAAGGCGGTCGCCGCATGACCAATGCCGACAACGGCCTGGCCGAGCTCGAGGCCAACGTTGACTCCCTCATCGTCGTCCTCAACGAAAAGCTGCTGGACGTGCTGGGCGACGACATCACTCAGGACGAGGCCTTCGCCCACGCCAACGACGTGTTGCGCAACGCCGTCGGCGGCATTGCCGAAATCATCAACGTTCCTGGCCATGTCAACGTCGACTTCGAAGACGTGCGCACCGTCATGGGCGAGCCTGGCAAGGCCATGATGGGTACCGCCGTGGCCGAGGGCCCCGACCGCGCCCGCATCGCCGCCGAGCAGGCCGTTGCCTGCCCGCTGCTGGACGGCATTGACCTCTCGGGTGCCAAGGGCGTTCTGGTCCTCATCTCCGCCGGCAAGGGCAAGCTCAAACTGAGCGAGTCCAAGCTGGCCATGAACACCATCCGCGCCTACGCCGCGGCCGACGCGCATGTCATCTACGGCACCGCCTACGACGACTCGCTGGGCGAGCAGGTGCGCGTCACCGTGGTCGCTACCGGTCTGTCCCGCCAGGGCCAGCGCCGCCCGCCCATGACCGTCATTCGCACTGGCACTGACAACGGCCCGGTGGGCTACGCCCCGGCCACCCCTGGTCTGGGCTCCACGCTCGGCTCGTCCCTCGGTGCCATGCCCTCGGTGCCCACCCTGGGCAGTCCGGTCGCCAGCCTGTCCGCCTCCGCAGGCAGCCTGTCCGCCCCGGCCTCTGCGCTCGGCTCGGGCTCCCCGGCCTCCAGCCTGAGCGCGGATGTCAATGTGCCCAGCGTCTGGCGCAACAACCGCACCACCGCCGCCGCCAAGGTCGACGCCCTCGCCGCCGGCGGTATGGATGACCTGGAGATCCCGGCCTTCCTCCGCCGCCAAGCAGATTGATCTGACGACCCTGCGGTCGCCTGGCAGGGCGGCCGCGATTTTCGTCCCCGTCGCGATGTTGGCGGTGCTAGACTGCGCTTCCATCCCGCCCTTGGCAGTACGCCGTCCGACCATCCTGGACGCGCCGACCCCAGGGGCGTTTTCACATCTGTAGTCAAACAGCCAGAAGAGGGCGGCAAATGCCAACCGCGATCCTGATTGACGGGGCTTTCTTTGTGAAGCGTTTCAGGTGTATCGAGCCGCATAACCGCTACAACGGCAAGCGCGCGGCCGAATTGGCCTTCCGTCTGGCCCTAGCGCATCTGCGTGAACCGGGCGCGCATATGCCAGCCAAGCGGCGTGATCTCTACCGAATCTTTTTCTACGATTGCCCGCCCCTCGAAAAGCGGCTGCATAACCCAATCAGCAAGCGTTCGATCGACTTCGCCAAGTCCCAGGAAGCGGTCTTCAGGACAGAAATGCACGCCGTGTTGCGACAGAAGCGAAAGCTGGCTCTTAGGCTTGGACACCTGGCCAGTGATACGCCCTGGACCATCAAGGTGCCGGTGATCGAGTCCCTGCTCAAAGGACGGCTTTCTTTTGAGGACCTGCAGGAGTCCGATGTTGTTCCCCATGCGCGTCAAAAAGGTGTCGATATGCGAATCGGCATCGACATCTCCTCGCTGGCCTTGAAGAAGCAGGTAGACCAGATCGTTCTCGTGGCAGGCGACGCTGATTTCGTCCCAGCTGCAAAGCTCGCCCGCCGGGAGGGGGTCGACTTCATTCTTGATCCACTCTGGCAGTCTGTCCCGGCGGCGCTCAATGAGCACATTGACGGACTGAGAACGACCTGCGCCAGGCCCAGACCCGCGGGGGAGGGCGGCCAGGATCTGGCGACGGATGGGGGCATTGCCTCGTCCTTACAATCGGACCCATGCTCCAGCAGCGCACCCTCAAGACCCTGACCCGTGCCGTCGGCGTGGGGCTGCACAGCGGGCAGCGGGTAGAGCTGACCTTGCGGCCCGCGGCGCCAGACACCGGCATCGTGTTTCGCCGGGTTGACCTGGCACAGCCGGTGGACATTGCGGTCTCGGCCGAGGCGGTGACCGACACCCGCATGGCCTCCACCATCTCCAAGGGCGGCGCCAAGGTGTTCACCGTCGAGCACCTCATGTCGGCCTGCGCCGGCCTGGGGTTGGACAACCTCTACGTCGACATCACCGCCGAAGAGGTGCCCATCCTCGACGGCTCTGCGTCGTCCTTTGTCTTTCTGCTGCAAAGCGCCGGCGTCGTGCTGCAGAACGCGCCGCGCCGCTTTGTGCGTGTGTTGCAGCCGGTCGAAGTGCGCGAAGGCGAGGGTGACAACCTCAAGTGGGCGCGGCTCGACCCGTATCACGGCTTCAAGGCCAGCTTCGAGATCGACTTCGCGCACCGGGTGGTCGACGCCACTGGCCAGCGCTACGAGTTTGACTTAGGGACTGACAACTACACCCGCGACATTGCCCGCGCCCGCACCTTCGGCTTCACCAAAGATGTGGAGATGCTGCGCGCCAACGGCCTGGGTCTGGGCGCCGGCCTCGACAACGCGGTGGTGATGGACGACTACCGCGTTCTCAATGCCGACGGCCTGCGCTACGACGACGAGTTGGTCAAGCACAAGATTCTCGACGCCATGGGTGACCTGTACCTGCTCGGTCGCCCGCTGCTGGCGGCCTACAGCGCCTTCCGTTCGGGCCACGCCATGAACAACAAGCTACTGCGCCAGTTGCTCGCCCAGCCCGGCAGCCATGAGGTGGTGAGTTTCGACGACGACAAGCGCGCACCCACCGGCTTCTTGCAGCCGGCGCGGGCCTGGTAAGCGGCGCCCCCAAGCGATGCTGATCTTTCGCTGGTTGATCCTGCTGCTCTTGCTGGCCGCCGGCGTGAGCTTTGCGCTGTATGCCGGCACCGGCCAACCCCACTACAAACGCTGGGGCATCGTGGTGCTCAAGTGGACCTTGCTGGCCGCCTTCGGCTTTTTCGCGGTACTCATCGTCGAACGCGTGGCCTGAGCGCCCCAATCTCTGCTGCCCATGGCTGGCCGCCCGCGTCTGTCGGCAATCCTGGCCGCTTCTCGATTTCGCTCCCCGATCTAAGCCGCCGTCAGCGACAGCGAGGGCGCTTTCGCCGTAACGCCCTGTCGCTAGCTGCCGTGAGCGGCTGAACCGTGCCCTTTGTTTCATGCGCGGCCGTGAGTCAGTCGGGAACTTCAACCTCGATCCGTAGGTCTGTCGTATGCGTCAAGGGTTTCCTCTTGGGAGACCTCAGGCGCTGTGCGCACTTTGTTTGCGCACGCCGATCGACTCCCTTTTCCGAGAGGTTTCCATGAAACAGCGAGAACCCATCTGGCCCCGACGTCTGACCTCAGGCGCTCTGGGCCTCGGTGCTGCCTTGGCGCTTGTCGCTTGCGGCGGCGGTAGCAGCGGTGACCCTTCTGCTGCGCAAGCACAGGCGGTCACACCGCAGGCGGCCAGCGCGGTGACGACGCGCGCCGCGAGCAGCGGCAACGCGGCCAGCACTGCAGCCGCCAACACGGCCAACGCTGGCGTCTACATCGTGAGCCTGAAGGACAACGTTGGCGAACCCGTTGACGCTTTTGCCAGCGCCTGGGCGTCCCAATATGGCGCGGAGGTGCTCTTCGTCTACACCCACGCTCTGAAAGGGTTTGCCCTGCGTGTGCCCACCGCGCAGACAGAGGCCTTCATTGCCGCCTTGCGAACCGTCCCCACCGTCGCAGGCGTCGAGGCAGACCAGCCGATGTACGCCACGCGTGTGGGTGACCCCACCCCCGCGATCCGCAGCGTGCAGCCCAACGCAACCTGGGGCCTGGACCGCATTGACCAGCGCAATCTGCCGCTGGACAGCCAGTACACCTACAACTACACCGGTAGCGGCGTCCGCGCCTACATCATCGACACCGGCATCTACCCCGCCCATCAGGACTTTGGCGGGCGGGTGACCGCAGGCTTCACCGCCATCGCTGACGGCCGTGGCACGGCGGACTGCAACGGGCACGGCACCCACGTGGCCGGCACCGTCGGCGGTGCCACCTGGGGCGTGGCCAAGGGCGTGACGCTGGTTCCGGTGCGCGTGCTGGACTGCTCGGGCTCAGGCTACACCAGCGGCGTCGTCGCGGGTCTCGACTGGATCGTGGCCAACGTCGCCAGGCCAGCAGTCGCCAACATGTCGCTCGGCGGCGGTGCTTCCAGCACGCTGGACGCCGCAGTGGCACGGGCCACGGCTGCAGGCGTTGCGGTGGCTGTCTCGGCTGGCAACAGCAACTCGAATGCCTGCGACGGGTCTCCCGCGCGTGCACCGAGCGCCATGACCATTGCCGCCTCCGACAGCAACGACCAGCGTGCCTCGTTCTCGAGCTATGGCAGCTGCGTGGACCTGTTCGCGCCGGGGGTGGGCATCACCTCGCCGGGCATCAGCTCGCCCACGTCCACCTCGGTCAAGAGTGGCACCTCCATGTCCTCGCCACATGTGGCGGGCGCTGCGGCCCTGGTGCTGCAGGCGTTTCCGAGCTACTCGGCCAGCCAGGTGGATGCCTATCTGAAGTCCATCGCCACCGCCGACAAGATCAGCAACCCGAACACGGTTCCCAACTTGCTGCTCTACACCACGACGATTGGTGGAGGCACTCCGCCTCCGCCTCCGCCGCCACCACCACCACCGCCGCCCCCGCCTCCTCCACCTCCCCCACCGCCGCCTCCCCCGCCACCGCCGCCTCC
>JAURKV010000226.1 GCA_030831585.1 Ramlibacter sp.
CGGCGGCTTCAGGGCTGATCGCCTTCTTCGCTCTGGGGGGACTCATCTACGCGTTCATGGCCCGCCGCGTGGTGCTGGCCCTGGGCGAGCGCCGTATGGTGTTGATCGGTGGCCTGCTGATGGGTTCGGGCATGGCCGCTTGGTGGCTTTCGCCGCTGGCCTGGACGGCTGCGCCCGTGGCGCTGCTGGTTGGCTTTGGCACCTACCTCTATCACAGCACGCTGCAAACGCTGGCCACGCAGATGGCGCCCGAGTCTCGAGGCACGGCCGTCTCTCTGTTCTCGTTTGCGTTTTTCTTCGGACAGGCCTTGGGGGTGACAGGGGCCGGTTGGGCCTTTGACCACCTAGGAGGCGGCCTTATGTTGTCGGCCTCGGTGGTGGCCCTGCCGCTGGTCGCTTGGCGCTTTTCTCGCGCGCTGGCGCAGCGGGCGGGCTCTGCCGGCTGAGGGGCCCAGTGACTCCATCGGCTTGCGCGTCTGCGGGCGGCGCCCGGCGCCCCTGGCAGCTTCAGGGCTTGCGCAGGTCTGCCAGCACCTGAATGCCGCGCTGCACTGCAGGCCGGGCCGCAATGGCGTTAAACCATTTCTCGACCGCTGGGTAGTCGCCCATTTGCACCCCTTGGCGCTCCCAAGTGCGCAGCCAGGGGAAAACCGCCATGTCGGCGATGGTGTAGTCGCGGCCGGCCAGGTAGCGGGTTTGCGACAGGCGCTTGTCCAATACGCTGTAGAGACGCTTGGCCTCCTGGGTGTAGCGCTCGATGGCGTAAGGGACTTTTTCAGGGGCGTAGAACCGGAAGTGGTGGGCCTGTCCTAGCATGGGGCCGAGCCCGCCCATCTGGAACATCAGCCATTGCAGCGTCTCGTAGCGGGCGCGGTCGGTCTTGCCGAGGAACCGGCCTGTCTTGCCTGCCAAATAGAGCAGCATGGCGCCGGACTCGAACACCGACATGGGCTTGCCGTCGGGGCCATCGCTGTCGACCATGGCCGGGATCTTGTTGTTGGGGCTGATCGCGAGGAACCCAGGCTTAAACTGCTCGTTGGCAGAGATGTTGACCGGGTGCACGCGGTAGGGAAGGCCGCATTCCTCCAGCATGATGTGAATCTTGTGCCCGTTGGGCGTGGGCCAGGAGTAGAGGTCGATCATGGGTACTGCTAGTAGGTTGAAGTTCAGCCGCCGCGGGTGACTGGAGCAGGTTCATTGCGTCCGAAGCTGCCCCAGCGACCCAGTTCCCATTTGGCGATGGCATTACGGTGCACCTCGTCCGGGCCATCGGCAAAGCGCAGGGCGCGCGCCGCCACGTAGGCGTAGGCCAGCGGGAAGTCGTCGCTCATGCCGCCGCCGCCGTGGGACTGAATGGCCCAGTCGATGACCTGGCAGGCCATGGTCGGCGCGACCACCTTGATCATGGCGATCTCGCTCTTGGCGGTCTTGTTGCCGGCAATGTCCATCATCCAGGCCGTCTTGAGCGTGAGCAGGCGCGCCATCTCGATACGGCAGCGGGCCTCGGCGATCCGCTCCTGGGTCACTGTCTGGTGGGCGATCGGCTTGCCGAAGGCCACGCGGGCGATCACCCGCTTGCACATGTACTCCAGGGCCCGCTCGGCCAGGCCGATCAGGCGCATGCAATGGTGAATGCGGCCGGGGCCCAGGCGACCCTGGGCGATCTCGAAGCCGCGGCCTTCGCCGAGCAGGATGTTCTCGGCTGGCACGCGCACGTTCTCGAAGTACATCTCGGCGTGCCCGTGCGGCGCGTCGTCGTAGCCCATGACCGGCAATGGCCGCACGATGCGGATGCCGGGGGTATTGGCAGGCACTAGGATCATGCTTTGCTGCGAGTGCTTGGGCGCATCGGGATCGGTCTTGCCCATGAGGATGAAGATCGCGCAGCGCGGGTCGAGCGCGCCAGAAATCCACCACTTGTGGCCGTTGATCACGTAGTCATCGCCCTGGCGCTCGATCCGGGTGCAGATGTTGGTGGCGTCAGACGAGGCCACCTCGGGCTCGGTCATCACAATGGCCGAGCGGATCTCACCGCGCAAGAGGGGGAGCAGCCAGCGCTGGCGTTGCTCGGGCGTGCCGTAGCGAGCGATGGTCTCCATGTTGCCGGTGTCCGGCGCGCTGCAGTTGAAGACCTCCGACGCCCAGGGCACACGGCCCATGGTCTCGGCGAGGGGCGCGTATTCCTGGTTGGTGAGGCCCGCACCTTCCACCCCGGCAATAGCGGCGGTATCCGCTGGCAGCCAAAGGTTCCACAGGCCGGCACGCTGGGCCTTTTGCTTGAGCTCCTCGATGACGGGAATTGGCGACCAGCGATTGCCGGCAGCCGTCTGGGCTGCGAGTTGCTCGTCGAAGATCTTTTCCGAGGGGTAGATGTGGTCCTCCATGAACTGGATCAGGCGGGCCTGCAGATCCTGTGTGCGCTGGGAGTATTGGAAGTCCATGATGGTCTCGCTGGGGTGGTGGTCTGTGAGGGGATGGGAGTGTTTTGGGGGACCTGTTCGGGTCGTCAGTGCGCGCGTTGGGCAAAGGCCCAGGCCAATTCGGCCAGGCCCCGTGCGCCTGCGCCGGCGCTGCCTGCTTGTGCGCTGGAGGCGGTGCCGTCCAGCGCACGCTTGGCGATGCCCTGGAGGATCGCTGCTAGGCGGAACAGGTTGTAGGCCAAGTAAAAGTTCCAGTCCTGGGCCAGCCCTTCGGGTGTGGCAATGCGGGTGCGTTCGCACCAGCGGCGGATGTAGTCGGCCTCCGAAGGAATGCCCAAGGCGGGCAGGTCCAGGCCGCCGATCCCGCGGAACTGTCCGGGCGGGATGTGCCAGGACATGCAGTGGTAGCTGAAGTCGGCCAAAGGATGGCCCAGGGTCGACAACTCCCAATCGAGCACCGCGATGACCCTGGGCTCCGTCGGGTGGAACATCAGGTTGTCCAGCCGGAAGTCGCCATGCACGATCGACACGCAGGATTCGTCCCGGGCTGTGGGAGGCATCTGGGCCGGCAACCAATCGATGAGGCGGTTCATTTCGGCGATGGGCTCGGTCACCGAAGCCAGGTACTGCTTGGTCCAGCGCCCAATTTGCCGCTCGAAGTAGCTACCCGGCCTGCCGTAGTCCGACAGGCCGCGGGCGGATACATCCACCGTGTGCAGGGCGGCAATAACTCGGTTCATCTCGTCGTAAATCGCGCTGCGCTCGGAGGGCGTCATGGCGGGCAGAGACTGGTCCCACAGCACCCGGCCTTGCTTGAACTCCATCAGGTAGAAGGCGCGGCCAATGATGGACTCGTCTTCGCACAGGCACAGCATCTCCGGCACCGGAACGTCGGTGCCGGCCAGGCCCCGCATGACCTTGAACTCCCGCTCGATCGCGTGGGCAGAGGGCAGCAGCTTGGCCACCGGGCCAGGCTTGGCCCGCATCACATAGGACCGGCCCGGCGTGATGAGCTTGTAGGTGGGGTTGGACTGCCCGCCCTTGAACATTTCGACCGTGAGCGGGCCCTGGAAGCTGGGCAGTTGGCCGGCAAGCCACGCCGAAAGGGCGGCGGTGTCGAACGCATGCTTGTCTGCGACCGGCCGGGTGCCCTCGAAGGAGGAAAAATCGGTGCTCATGGCAGGGGCTCGCTCTTGGGGGTCGAATGGACGGCGCTGCCAAGACCGCGGCGGGGATGGGCACTCAGGCCCGGTCGCTGTCGGCCTCGACAATGCGCAGCAGGGCCGGCCGGTCCCGGACCACCAGGCCGCCGGGCTCGATGCGGATGGCGTTCTCCCGCTCCATTGCCTTGAGCTCCTGGTTGACTCTTTGACGCGAGGCGCCCAGGAGTTGGGCCAGTTCTTCCTGCGCCAGTTGCAAGCCGATACGCACCTCGCTGCTGTCGGACAGGCTGGTGACGCCGTAGCTTCGCACCAGATGCAGCAATTGCTTGGCCAGGCGCGCGCGCAAGGGCAGGGTGTTGAGGTCCTCGATCAGCCCGAACAGTTGCCGGCTGCGCCGGGCCTGCAGGCGCAGAAGCGCCGCATACAGCTCGACATGCTGGGCCAAAATTTTGTGGAAATCGGCCTTGGCGACACACAGCAGGGTGGTTTCCCCATGCGCATAGGCGTCGTGGGTGCGGGCGTCGCCGTCGAAGATGGAGATGTCGCCGAACCAGATCCCCGGCTCGACATAGGTGAAGGTGATCTGCTTGCCGGTGATCGAGGTCGATGACACCCGCACTGCGCCCTTGGCACAGGCAGTCCACTCCTCGCCCGGGTCGCCCCGGGCGACGATCAGGTCGCCGTCCTTGTATCGCTTGACGTAGGCACATCGAAGAATGTCGTGTCGGAGCGAGGGCGACAGAGCGCTGAACCAGCGGCCCGCATTGATCGCCTCGCGTTCCTCGATGTTAAGAATCGGTTCGTCCATGTTCTGTCATGTCAGCGACTGAGCGTCGCACGATTGTCGCCTGCGAGACCGGGCGCTCTCATTCAAAGCGGGCGGTCTGCTTGTTGAGGAAGGCGTCGATGGCGATGCCGGCGTTGCGGTGGTGCAGGTTGCGGACAAAGTGATCCCGCTCCCGCGTGAGGTGGCTGTGCAGATCGCTGACCGTTGCCTCATTGAGCAGCTCCTTGATGCTGGCCAGGGCATTGGGTGCCTTGGTCTGCAAGCGCTCGGCGAGTGCCAGGGCCTCGCCCAGCGCCTGCCCAGGCGGGGTCACGCGATTGGCCACGCCCAGCGCTTGCAGCCGTGGCGCGTCGATGCGCTCACCCATCATCAGCAGCTCGCTGGCCAGCGCACGGGGCAGGGCGCGCCCCAGGCTCCAGCTGCCACCTGCGTCTGGTGAGATCCCGACGGTGGCATAGGCCATGACAAAGACCGCGTTCTCGGCAGCCACCAGAAAATCGCAGGCGAGGGCCAGGGAGAAACCTGCGCCCGCCGCCGCGCCCTCGACTGCGGCGATCACCGGCTTGGGGCAGGTGCGAATCGCCTCGACCCAGGCGTGCAGACTCTCTAATGCCTCGACCTGCACCGAGGGCGCCAACTGCCGGTTGGCCTGCAGTCGCTGGAGCTGTCCGCCGGCGCAGAAGGTGGCGCCTTCGCCAGTGATGATGATGGCGCGCACATCGGGCGAGGTTTCGGCAACCGAGAGCGCCTCGACGCCTGCGGCGTAAACCTCCGGCGACCCGGCGTTGCGGTGCTCGGGGTTGGAAATGGTGAGTACCAGGGTGTGGCCCTGGCTGCTGCTTTTGAGTTCGGCTGGCACGCTCAGGCCTCCTCGTGCTTGAGCGACAGGCCGATCGCCGCCCGCCGTCGCAGCCAGGGGCTGGGGCGGTAGCGCGGGTCACCGTAAACGGTTTGCATGTTGAACAGCACCTCCAGGATGCTGGCGCCGCCCCATCGGTCGCCCATGGCCAAGGGGCCCAGCGGATAACCCAGGCCCAGCGTGACCGCAGTCTCCAGATCGGCAGGTGTGCAGATGCCCTGCTGGCAGATGTCACTGGCGAGGTTGACGATGCTGGCCACCACCCGCTGGGTCACAAAGCCGCCGGAGTCACGGATCACGCTCACCGGCTTGCCGTCGCGTGCGAAGAGGGCGTGGGCCGCATCTCGCATGTCCAGCCGCGTCGCCGGGTTGGTGGCCAGGACCCGCCGCCGGGTGGCGGCGTCTTCGACCAGCAGGTCGATGCCGACGGTACGTGCGGGGTCGTGCCGGTCGACAACCGCGACCGTGGTGACGTCAAAGCCGAGGGGCGCCACCAGGGTCAGGGCCTGGGGCGAGGGTGAGGCGCCGGTTTCGATGCGGGCGCCCAGGTCCTTGAGCAGTTGCAGCAGCTCGGCGCGCCGGGCGGCACGCGGCGACACCCAGACGGGCGGGATTTCCGCCACCCGGGGCGTAGCCGGCTCGGGCGATACCTCGGCCTGGTTGTTTGTGTACCGATAGAAGCCCGTCCCCGTCTTGCGACCCACGATGCCGCCTGCCACGCGTTGGGCTGCAATTGCGCTGGGGCGGTAGCGGGGCTCCTCGTAGTACTGGTGGTAGATCGACTCCATCACCGGATGCGATACGTCCAGACCGGTCAGGTCCATCAGCTCGAAGGGACCGAGCCGGAAGCCGACCTGGTCGCGCAGGATGCGGTCGATGGTGGCGAAGTCGGCGATGCCCTCCGAGACGATCCGCAGGGCCTCGGTGTTGTAGGCCCGCCCGGCGTGGTTCACGATGAAGCCGGGCGTGTCATGGGCCTGCACAGGCGTGTGGCCCATCGCCCGCACCAGGGCCGCCAGGCGCTGGCAGACCTGCGGGTTGGTACGCAGCCCGGGGATCACCTCGACCACCTTCATCAGCGGCACCGGATTGAAAAAATGCAGGCCAGCCAGGCGCTCAGGCCGCTGGACCCCTGCACCCAGGGCGGTGATTGACAGGGAGGAGGTGTTGCTGGCCAGCACTGCGTCCGGCGCGAGCAGCGTTTCAAGCGTCGCGAACAACTGACGCTTGGCATCGAGGCGCTCGACGATCGCCTCGATGGCGATGTCGCAGCCGGCCAAGCCCTCCAAGGCGTCGACACCCTGCAGCTTGCCGCTGAGGCCCTCGACCTGGGCCGAATCGAGTTTGCCCTTGTCGCGCAGGCGCTCCCATTGGCCCTGGATGTACTGCCTGGCCGCGTCCGCCGCGCCCGCTTGCTGGTCAAAAAGACGTACCTGGCAGCCCGCTTGGGCAGCCATCTGGGCGATGCCCCGGCCCATTGCCCCGGTGCCGATCACGGCTACTGTGAGGAAGTTGTGTTCCATACAGCGAATTATCGGTTGGGGTCGGGGTCGTTTGCGAAGGGGGGCGTGAGGCCCGGTCGCGGAGGCGACCGGCCAGCCTTGAGGACCGCACTGTCGCTTCTGGGTGCGGGGGCTAACAGTCAAAAAGATAAGTAAATAGTTGATAATTATTGGCTGAAATGTGTAAAAATAAATACACAGATGAGCATTAATAACGTCTTACGTAGTCTTGCCCTCACAGCGCTGCTGGTGGGCGCAGTGGCCAGTTCGGCACTGACCATTGGTCGGCACCAAGGAGCGGCGATTCTTGGCCGTCCCCTCGAGGTTCTGATGCCGATCGGTCTGGATGCCGGGATGGATCCAGCCGGCCTCTGCGCGGAGGCTGAGGTGAGCTACGGAGACCTGCGGCTGGGATCCCGCCTGGTCGATGTCCAGGTCTTGGGTGTCGGGGATGGCCTGCGTCTTCGGGTTCGGGCTGCCCAGCCGCTCGACGAGCCCTTTGCTACGGTTCAGGTACGGATCGGGTGCGCCCAGAAACTGACCCGACGTTTCGTCCTGCTGGCCGAGGAGCCTGACGCGGAAAGTCTGGCAGGGCCTACCACGCCTGCGACTGTTGCGCCCGTTGCGATTCTTCCGGTTGATGCGGCACAGCCCAGCCCGGCACCGAGTGCGAATACGAGTGCGAGTGCGAATGCGGCTGCCGTCACGCCGCTTTCGCAGGATGCGGCCCAGCCCGCTCGAACCGCTTCCAGTGCGGTGGCAATTGCGCGACGGCCTGCGACGATGCGCTCGGCGACGGCTGATCGGCCCCGACTCCAGTTGGATCCCCTCGCCATTGCACCCCCGACCGGGACTTCTGGGGCCAGTCCTGCCCCCGCTACCCGGCCCTTGGGATCCGCCAGTGCAGCAAATGCCGCAAATGCCGCCAGTGCGGCGCTAAGTGCGCCAAGCCCCGCGGAGGGCAACCGGGTGATGGCCCTGGAAGACGAGGTCCGCAAGCTACAGGACGCATTGAGTCGCAGCCAAGCCAACACCTCAGACTTGCGTGCCCAACTCGTTGAAAGCGAACGCGGCCGATTGGCGAACTCGATGGTGTATGGCCTGGCGCTGGCCTGCCTGCTGTCATTGGGGTTGGCCGCGCTGGCCTGGCGGCGGGGGACGGCTGGCCGAGCCGCCGTTTGGTGGCAAGAGCCGGCAGGGCCCATCGGCGGCGCAGAGGACCCTGTCGCCCAGATTGAGCCCAGCCCTGTTTCGCCAGGGCGGACTTCGGGCGTGAATTCAAACGGGTTCATGTCTCCCTCCGGCGGTGCTCCTGAGCCGCTGCGTCCATCCTCTCTGATCGCCACCGGCCGGTTGCCGGGGATTGGCTCTGGGCCGAGCGCCGTGGCGCCAGCGCCCGACGAATTCGACCAGCGGCAGCCAGAGTCGCTGGCGGTCAGCACTTTGGAGTTGAGTGACATCCAGCAGGAGGCGGAGTTCTTTATTGCCTTGGGCGAGGACGACCGTGCCATCGAGGTGCTGCGTACACACATCGAAACCCATCCAAAGACCAGTGCCATGGCTTGGCTCGACCTTCTGGCACTCCACCACAAACTGGGTCGCCAGGAGGACTATGACAAGCTACGGCATGATTTCGAGTGGCTGTTCAAGATTCGTTTGCCGAATTTCGACGCCTTCGATGAGGACCCCCGCGGCCTTGAGGATCACCCGGTTTTACTCGCGCGCATTGAGGCCTTGTGGCCGGATCCGGCGGTGGTTGACCTGATCAATGACGGAATTGTCGGAGTGACCGGCCACGGTGCCTCCGGTCGTTCGCTGGGCTTGCAGGCCTATCGGGACTTGCTGTTCCTGCATCAAATAGCCCAGCAACTTGGCTCTGCGAGCGGGGACGCTCCCACCTCATCAGCCCTTCCCTGGAGTTCTGTCGACAGGCCCTCCGCAGCAGCGATGTCGTCGCGGCTTGGCGCGGTCGGCGGGCGGCAGTCTTTGGACATCGACCTCGACGAGGTGCTGGCGCAGCCTTCATCGGCTCCGGATCCACGCCGAGACAGAAGGCCAGGGTCACCGCTCGGACCGGACCCGGACGAGCTGATCAACTTTGACCTAGACACCGGTCAAAATGCCGCTAAGACCTTCGGTCGCGGGGGCGGGCGTGGCGGCACTTGATTAAACCAGTGAGGGTCCGCGCCGCAGGGTTGGGGGCAGAGCGCTAGCCGCCCTGCGCCAGTTTCAGCGGCGTACTTGGAGCGCCGCCGGGTTGACCACCTGGGTCGGGTGCCCCTGGATGAAATTCACCACGTTTTCGAAGGCGGCCCCAAAGTAGAGCTCGTAGGACTCCTGCTCCACATAGCCAATATGCGGCGTGCAGATACAGTTTTCCAGGCGCAGGAGCGCATGACCTTGCAGGATTGGCTCGCTCTCGAAGACGTCGATCGCCGCCAAGCCCGGGCGGCCCCGGTTGAGGCCAGCGATGAGTGCATCCGGCTCGACCAACTCGGCCCGTGATGTGTTGACAAAGAGCGCAGTGGGCTTCATTCGGCTCAGATCCTCGAGAGTGACGATCCCCTGCGTTTCTTCGTTCAGGCGCAAATGGATACTGAGCACATCGGACACTGAAAAGAACTCGTCCCGGCTGGCTGCCGCGCTGTGCCCGTCTGCTTCTGCCCGGCTACGTGAGGCGTGACTGCCCCAGACCAAGACCTTCATTCCGAAGGCCTTGCCATAGCCAGCGACCAACTGCCCGATCCGACCATAGCCCCAGATGCCCAATGTTTTGCCGCGCAAGACCTGCCCGAGACCGAAATTGGCTGGCATAGACGCCGCTTTCATGCCCGACTGCTGCCAAGCGCCATGCTTGAGCGTGCCAATGTACTGGGGCAGCCTGCGCATGGCGGCCATGACCAGCGCCCAGGTCAGTTCGGCTGGCGCGACTGGAGAGCCCACGCCCTCGGTGACGACAACGCCTCGATCCGTGCACGCCGTTACATCGACATGGGGACCCAGGCGCCCAGTCTGGGAGATGAGTTTGAGCCGGGGTAGCTTTTCCAGCAGTTGTCTGCTGATATGCGTGCGCTCTCGAATGAGCACGATCACATCGGCATCGCGCAGCCGTACCGACAACTGGCCAATTCCCTTGACCGTGTTCGTATAAACCTTGGCCGGATAGGACTCAAGTTTGGCGGCGCAACGCAGCTTGCGCACCGCATCCTGATAGTCGTCAAGGATCACGATATTCATACAGGCAATTGTGCCCTGATCGCCTGTCCTCCGTCCGTCGCGGCCTGCCTACCCGAGGGTTCATCGAGCGAAATTCGCCTGATGACCGATCGATCATCGAGCGCCGACCTGCCAGTCAAGCGCCCGGCCTCAGAGAACGGGCGTGTGGAGAGCGGTGACGCTTCGGCGGGCCGAATCAGCGAATGCCGGGCGCCGCTGGCCGCCAGCCCTTGCGAGCCGGGTGCAGTCGCAGCGGCCCGATCGGCTCCCGCCACTGGCGGGAGCCGGATTTCGGAGCCGTCTGAGCCAGACACCTGACGGCTGTGTCGGGCAGGCATCGATCGCTTCGGTGGGGCGGGTTCACGCGGTGAGCTGCCCCGGAACGGTTTCTGTGTTCGGGGTGGCCGGTGCAGCCCGGGTCCTGGTGGTCAGGCGCTGCGCTGCCGCCAGACAGCCACTGGACTGCACGGTCGAGACCATGAAAGAGTTCGATGATGAGAGGAAGTGCGATTGCCATGTGAAGTCCTCGAACGAATCAAGAAGGGTGAGACACAGGCAGGATTGGCCGGAAAGGCGTCGCACAGGGTGATGGCCTCAAGGGACCATACGCCCGCCACCTGCGAAACGCCAAGAAACTGGGGGTCTTACATCAGCATGGTGTTGCGGATGAGACCGACTGCAAGGCCTTCGATTTCAAAGGGCTCACCGGGCTCCACCACGATCGTGAGGTAGTCGGGGTTCTCGGGATGAAGCTCAATCTGGTCACGGTTTCGCTTGAACCGCTTAACGGTGACCTCGTCACCCAAGCGGGCCACGACGATCTGGCCGTTTTTGGCGTCTTTGGTGGCCTGCACGGCCAAGAGGTCGCCGTCCATGATGCCTGCGTCGCGCATTGACATGCCTCGGACCTTGAGCAGGTAGTCGGGGCGGCGCTGAAACAGGCTGCTCTCCACATAGTAGGTTTGGTCCACATGCTCCTGCGCCAGAATCGGCGAGCCGGCCGCAACGCGGCCGATAAGGGGCAGCGCCAGCTGGGCGAGGCTTTGTAAGGGCAGGGAGAACTGCTTGACCCGAGATTCGTTGATGGCGCGCAGGGCTTCGCCGCGCAGGCGGATACCACGGGAGGTACCACTCACAAGCTCAATCACGCCCTTGCGGGCCAATGCCTGAAGGTGTTCTTCTGCCGCGTTGGCGGATTTGAAGCCGAGTTCAGCGGCAATTTCAGCCCGCGTGGGCGGCGCGCCTGTTCGAGCGATGGCGCTCTGGATGAGGTCCAGAATCTGCTGCTGGCGAGCGGTGAGCTTAGGCGTGTCGATCATGCGTGGCGCTCCTTCATTCTCAAGGGCCTGGCTGTGTGGACAATCTGTCTATCGGCTGGACAGTGACTGAGGCGAGTCGGGATGTACGAGAAACAACCAACAAAACACGTTTGGCACTGTTTCGATATCCAGTGGCTGTATTTTTAACCAGTTTTTCGGGAAGTGCAAGTGGCCAGCAAAAAAATCGTTGTTCTGGGCACCGGCGGCACCATCGCAGGGCTTGCGCCCCATTCGGGGCAGGGGGGCCCCGGACACCTGGCCTATCGGGCTGGTCAGGTGGGTGTTGATCGGCTGCTTGCTGTGATCCCCCCGCTCAAGGGCTTGCCTCTGCTGGCTGAACAGCTGGCCCAAGTAGACAGCAAGGACATGGGGCCTGTGGTCTGGCAGGCGCTGGCTGCCCGATGCGCCCATTGGCTAAGCGACGACGATGTCCAAGGCCTGGTGATCACCCATGGAACCGACACCCTGGAAGAGACCGCGTATTTTTTGCATCGGGTCCTAGCGCCTCACAAGCCGGTTGTATTGACCTGCGCGATGCGGCCAGCGGATGCGCTGGCGCCCGACGGTCCGCAGAACCTTGTCGATGCGGTGGCGGTTGCCCAAAGCAGCGGCGCGCAGGGGGTTGTCGCCGTCTGTGCCGGGCAAGTTCATAGCGCCATCGATGTCGCAAAGGTTCACCCGTACCGACTTGACGCCTTCAGCAGCGGTGATGCAGGGCCGATTGCCTGGGTCGAGGCGGGGCAACTGCGTTTGCTGCGTTCCTGGCCGGTAGCGGCAGATGGGCGAGCCGACCTACTGGCTGCAGCAGTGGCCCGGCATTCGCCGACCGCCTGGCCCTCCGTGGAGATTGTTCTCAATCACGCAGGTGCCGATGGCCGGATCGTCGATGCGCTGGTCGGTGCCGGCGTACACGGGTTGGTGGCCGCAGGAACCGGCAATGGCACCCTCTCGCAGATGCTGGAGGCTGCTCTGTTGAGGGCCCGCGAGTCGGGTGTGGAGGTGGTCCGGTCGACCCGATGCGCCTCGGGCCAAGTGGTGCCGTATCGTGATGACGCGATCGCTGTGGCTCGTGGCCTCTCGCCAGTCAAAGCTCGGATTGCTCTTTTGCTCGACCTGCTCGTGCGCTAGGCCGCAGTCCTGGGGCGCGGCGGGGAGGATCGTCCGGGATTCAGCCCGCCAATGCAGTCAGAGCGCGGGTGGTGATCTCTTCGACGCTGCCCATGCCACTGATGGCGCGATAGCGCGGGGCGCCTGAAGCGTCGGACTTGGCCCAATTGGAGTAGTAGTCGACCAGCGGCCGCGTTTGCGAAGCGTAGACATCCAGCCGCTTCTTGACCGTGTCTTCCTTATCGTCGTCGCGCTGGACCAGAGGCTCACCCGTGATGTCGTCGACGCCCTCGGCCTTGGGCGGATTGAACTTCAGGTGATAGGTGCGGCCCGAGGCCGGATGGGAGCGGCGTCCACTCATGCGCTCGATGATGGCGTCGAAGGGCACGTCGATCTCGAGGACATAGTCGAGTTTGACGCCGGCCACGCGCATCGCCTCAGCCTGAGGGATGGTGCGGGGAAAACCGTCAAACAGGAAGCCGGCAGCGCAGTCGGCTTGCGCGATCCGTTCCTTGACCAATCCGATGATGATGTCGTCACTGACCAGGGCCCCAGAGTCCATGACCTTCTTGGCGGCAAGGCCCAGCGGAGTGCCGGCCTTCACTGCTGCTCGCAGCATGTCGCCTGTTGAGATCTGAGGAATGCCGTACTTCTGGCAAATGAAGGTGGCTTGGGTTCCTTTGCCCGCGCCCGGCGCGCCCAACAAAATCAGTCTCATGGCTTGTCCTCGGAGAGTCTTGGAATACCTGTCTCAACGCCCTGGCTTGAAGTGCCAAAGCTTGTCACGGGAGGCAGTGCGCGCGCGCTAAGGCGCACCCTTGAAGGGTAACCCCACGCTTATTTTTCGAGGATAGCACGGGGTACCGACGCGGTTCTTACCCGCTTGCCCCGTCCCGCTCAAACAGGGCCCGCACGCGCATCAGGTCATCGGGGGTGTCCACGCCCATTCCTGGGGGATCCGTGGTGACATGAACCGCGATACGGTGCCCATGCCAGAGCGCACGCAGCTGCTCCAGGGATTCGCAGGACTCGATCGGCGCCGGGGGCAGGCGGGGAAACTCCCGAAGAAAACCAACCCGGTAGCCATAAATCCCGACATGGCGCAGTGCCTGCGGATGGATCGGCAGCGCAGCTTCCCCAGCTGCCGCGCCGTCCCGCCACCAAGGGATTGGCGCGCGGCTGAAATAGAGGGCGAGTCCTCTCGAATCGGTCACCACTTTGACCACGTTCGGGTTACGAAACTCAGACACTTCCCGGATTGGGTGTGCCGCCGTGCTCATTGCTGCGTCGGGATGCAGATCCAGCAGCCCGGCCACCGCGTCGACAAGCCGGGGGTCAATCAGCGGTTCGTCCCCCTGGACGTTGACCACCTGGTCTTCGTCGGCCAGTCCGAGCAACTCACAGGCCTCGGCCAGGCGGTCGCTGCCGGATGCATGGTCATGGCGGGTCAGAAGCGCCTCGACACCGTGTTGGCCACAGGCGTCGAGGATCGAGGAGCTGTCGGTCGCCACCACGACGCGGGTGGCGCCCGATTGCCGAGCTCGCTGTGCGACCCGGACCACCATGGGCATGCCCGCGATGTCGGCCAGTGGCTTGTCCGGCAGGCGGGTGGAGGACAGTCGTGCCGGGATCAGGACGGTGAAGGCAGACGCCATGCTCACACCAGCGGTGTCCGGGGCGGCAAGCGCTCGATTTCCTCATCGGTCAGCACCCTGGCTTCGGTCTCAAGCAGGACGGGGATGCCATCGCGCACCGGATAGGCCAGACGGGCGCTGCGGGAGATGAGCTCCTGCCTCGCACGGTCCACGTCCAGCGGGCCCTTTGTAACCGGGCACACCAGCAGATCAATCAGTTTGGGATCCATCGGACGATGATAGCTTTGGACGCAGGCGTGTATCGATCGCAACCCAGAAGTCCTCGGTGATGCTGAGCTCCAGCGGCACAGCCCAGGCGTCGGGCCGGATCTGCCACAGCTTGACCGCATCCTTCTCGGTGCAGATGAGGCAGCCGCCGGGGGGCACGTCTGCACCGAACTGGAAGTCATGGTGATCGGGCAGGGGGAGGGTGACCGCAGGCGGACAGCCGGATTGGACCAGCATGTCAAAAAAGGCCTGGGGCCTGGCAATGCCAGCCAGCGCGAGCGGTGATTGACCTGCAAGGGTCGTGAGCGGCACCTGGCTGCCGTCAGCGGAGACAGCCTGCTGCGCGAGCCGCCTGCCGACAACGAATGATCGGGTCCGGCCGGCCGGGTCCGGGTGACTCACGTCTGGTGCGAGCCCCTCGGGGTGAAGCACGAAATCCACCGGGCGGGGCCAGGGCTCGCGCAGCGGGCCTGCAGGAATCGGCCATGCATTGCCGACGCCTCGCTCGTCGAAGACACAGATCTCAATATCTCGGGCCAGTGCGAGGTGTTGCAGGCCGTCGTCACAAATCAGGACCTGAACCTCGGGGTGCGCCTCGAGCAGCGCGCGTGCTGCCTCCGCCCGACGCTCGCTGACGAACACCGGGACGCCTGCGCGCTGGGCGATGAGCAATGGCTCGTCGCCCACCTCCTGGGGATTGGAGGCAGGGCTGACCTCGCGCAGGCCGTGACTCGCTCGCCCATAGCCGCGTGAGATGACGCCGGGACGCATGCCCTGCTCAAGCAGGTGCCGCACCAAGGCCAGGACCACCGGCGTCTTTCCAGCGCCACCGGCGATCACATTGCCGACGACGATGACCGGGACCGAAACGCGCTCGGCCTGTCGCCAACCCCAGCGATAGGTCGCCCGGTGCAGCGCCGCCAGCGCGGAATACAGGCTGGCCAGAGGGAGCAGGGCGAGCGCAGGCAGGCCGCGTCGCGTCCAGATCGTTGACAGGTCGGGGATACCGGGGATGGGCATGCAGACGAGCAGTGGTGAGCATCAGCGGCGGGAGCCTGCGAACCTCAGGGCCGGGCGCCGGCCGTACGCTGCGCGGCGAAGGTGATTTGGCTGAAGCCCCCTCGGCGTGCCGCCTCGAGCACGGTGATGGTGGCCTGATGCGGTGAAGCCGCATCTGCGCTGATGATGACCATGCTGTCCTTCCGTCCCGCTGAGGCGGCATCAAGAGCGGCCTGGACAGCCTCCACACCCCGCCCAGCGACCGGGCTGCGGTTGATTGAGTAACGCCCATCGACGCTGATCGCCACGATGACCTCCTTGGGGTAGTCCCGCGGCGCGTTCGCATCTGCTACTGGGAGGCGCAGCTGCATTTCGGTGAATTTGCTGTAAGTGGTCGAGAGCATCAGGAAGATCAGGATGACCAGCAGCACGTCGATGAACGGGATCAGGTTGATCTCCGGCTCCTCGGTTCGGCGGGGATGGAATCGCATGGTGGCGCTCTTCAACGCTGGCGTAACTGGGCCAGATGGCGCGCGAAGCGCTCGGCGGCGAGCTCCATGGCCAGCACGTAGCCATCCACACGGGCTCGGAAGAGCCGCCAAAAAATAAGGGCGGGGATTGCGACGATCAGTCCGAATGCAGTGTTGTAGAGCGCTATGGAGATGCCCTGGGCGAGCTGTGCGGGGTTGCTGCCCGTGCTTCCCGGTGCCTGGGAGCCGAAGATCTCGATCAAACCGATCACGGTTCCCAGCAGGCCCAGCAGCGGTGCGGCGGACGCGATCGTGGCCAGGGCGCTCAGATAGCGCTCAAGTCGATGGGCGACCTCCCGGCCTGCACCCTCCATGGCCGCCTGTAGATCCTGCGAATCGGCCCCTCGCTGACCGGCAGCACGAAGGCCGCTGGCCAGCACCTCCCCAAGCGCCGAGTTTTGTGCCAGTTGCTCCACGACATCGGGCGGGGGAAGCCCGCGGCTGGACACCGCCAGCGCCTCCTCGAGCAATTGGGGTGGCACCACCCGCGCACGCTGGAGGCTGATCATTCGCTCAATGACCAGGGCCAGGGCCACGACGGAGCAGGCAATCAGGGGCCAGATGGGCCATCCGGCGGCTTGTATGATGGAAAACAATGGGGACTCCGACGTGCGGGCGGGAAGCGGTGAAGGGCGGCGCGAGGCATTATCGGACAGCACACCCGCGGTGTCGGTGCACAACCTACCTGTTGTCGGCGAAATGCTCACATTTCCTGTGGATAAATATGTGCAGAACTGTGCGCGCATGTGCCGCAAAGCCGCGCCATTCGGGAAGTGTGACAGATCGGTCACAAATTCAGCAGAAAAAAAGCGTTTCAAATCAATGTGTTGCAACGAAAAACCGTCGTTTGCGCAGGGGTCTGTCGGGGCTGACCGACGGCACTTGGTCGACTATTGCCTGTGGACTAATCAGACCAAGCGGATGTGGTCTCTGGTATGAATTTTTCCCGATTTGTTGATGCTAGGGCAGTGATGACCCGGCTACGTTTGCCGCTGCTCAGCAGGCCGCAAGCCCTGTGTCCATGAGTACTGTCGAGCGCCGTGTCTGGCCAGTAGGCGCCTTGTGCCGTGCGGTCGCCGAGGCGCTCGACGCCCGCTTCAACCCGGTGGCTGTCCGGGGCGAGCTCTCCGGCTTTACGCGGGCTGCGAGCGGGCATTGTTACTTCACCTTGAAGGATGCCAACGGGCAGATTCGCTGCGCCATGTTCCGGCGGTCAGCAGGTCTGCTGGATTTCCGCCCGCGCGACGGCGATAGCGTCGAGGCCTTGGGTCGGCTGGATGTCTATGACGCCCGCGGCGACTTGCAACTGATCGTCGAGAGCTTGTCCCGTGCCGGACAGGGCGCCTTGTTCGAGCAGTTCCTGCAGCTCAAGGCGAAGCTGGAGGAGGAGGGCCTGTTCGACCCTGGGCGCAAACGGCCCTCGCCGGTGATGCCACGGGGCATCGGCCTGGTCACCTCGCGGGGCGCAGCTGCACTGCACGACGTGGCGACTGCGCTGCGCCGGCGCGTGCCCCATGTACCCGTCGTCCTCGCGCCCGCTGCCGTGCAGGGCGCACAGGCACCAGGCGACTTGCTGGCGGCACTGACAGCGCTCTATGAGCTCGCGCAAACGGGCGTGATCGACGTCATTCTTCTCGTGCGCGGCGGCGGCTCCCTGGAGGATCTGTGGGCCTTCAACGACGAGCGTCTGGCACGCGCCATCGTTGCCTCGCCAGTGCCCCTGATCTGCGGGGTGGGCCACGAGACTGATTTCACCATTGCCGATTTCTGCGCCGACATTCGTGCCCCGACGCCTACCGCCGCCGCGGAGCTGGTAGCCAGGACGCAGCAGGAATGGCTGGACGGGTTGGCGCTGGCGCAGGAGCGCCTAGTGTCTTCTGCCTTGCGCCGGCTGGATTCGCTCGCCCAGCGGCTCGACGTTGCGGCCTCGCGGCTGGGGCGCCCCTCGGGTCGCGTTGGCCTCCATTTGCGCCAGCTTGAGCGCCACGCCCAGCGCCTGCGCCACGCAGCCCAGACCCGAATCGCCCTCAATGACCGACGTTTTGCTCTCGGGCTGGACCGGCTACGTCGGGCGGCACCTGGCCAGATCGAGCAACATGCCAATCGACTGGACCGTGCAGGCCTGCGCCTGGCCGGTGTGGACCCAAGGCACGTTCTCCAACGCGGCTATGCCCTTCTCACGCAGCCCGACGGTACTCTTCTGGCGCACGCCGCACAGGCGCAACCGGGCCAGTCCGTCCAGGCGCTTCTGGCCGACGGGCGCCTCGATCTCACCGTCAAACGAGCGGTCATGGATTAGTGCCTAAAATCCGCTGTCTTTTTCCGATCTTCCAGACCTAGCAATACACCGAGAGGAATCCCATGGAGCACACCCTGCCTTCACTGCCGTACGCAATCGACGCGTTGGCCCCCCACTACTCGAAGGAAACCCTCGAGTTCCACCATGGCAAGCATCACAACGCGTATGTGGTGAACCTGAACAACCTGCAAAAGGGCACCGAATTTGAGTCGATGTCCCTCGAAGACATCGTCAAGAAGTCCTCTGGCGGGGTCTACAACAACGCGGCCCAGATCTGGAACCACACCTTCTTCTGGAACTGCAGGAAGCCCGCCGGTGGCGGCGAGCCGACTGGCCCCTTGGCCGCGGCCATCAACGCCAAGTGGGGCAGCTACGCTGCGTTCCGTGAGGCCTTCGTGAAGTCGGCTGTCGGCAACTTCGGCTCGGGCTGGACCTGGCTGGTCAAGAAGGCAGATGGCAGCGTCGACATCGTGAACACTGGCGCCGCCGGCACGCCTTTGACCACCGGCGACACAGCCCTCCTGACGGTCGATGTCTGGGAGCACGCCTACTACATTGACTATCGCAACCTGCGCCCCAAGTTCGTTGAGACTTTCCTCGATAAACTGGTCAACTGGGATTTCGCCCAGAAAAACTTCGCCTGAAATAGAGCCACCGCTCACGGCTTGCGTTCGCAGGCCAAGATGCGCAAAGGGCCGCTGTTGCGGCCCTTTGTCATGGCGCGGTCTGTGACAGTTCAGCGGGCAAACGGAGCGCCGGACAAGCGAGCGCCTGCCTTCAGCCCACGCTTGGCGAACCAGCCCTGGTTCATTTCCAGAACGAAGCGAACCGGTCGCTCTGAGCAGTGGGAGTTGACAGTCTGCGGCTGCATGTCGGCCAAATTGACGATGGTCCCGTCATCGGCAACGAAGGCGGCAGTGAGTGGAATCAGGGTGTTCATCATCCAAAAGCATTGGGTTGACGGCTGCTCAAAGACAAACAGCATGCCCTCGTGCATGGGCATCTCCCGTCGCCACATCAGGCCGACGCTCCGCTGCTCGGGCGCCTGGGCAACCTGCGTATCGATCTGGTACATCCCGGCCTGGAGCGTGATGCGCGGGAGATTCATCTGGGGCTGCTGAGCTCGGGCGGGCGCTGTCCAAACCATCAGACTGATGGCAAGCATCAACGCAAGGATTCGGATGGTGATGGTCATGCGCGGATTGTCTCCGATGTGCTCGGTCCTGAATCAGCCCTGTTCGCGCCAGCAAAAGCAGGGGCTCGCCAGGACCTTGGCTTTAAAGCGAGTGCGTGAGTTCGCCCGTGCGATTGGCCTTACGGACCGCAAAAAGAGCAAAGGCCTGCGCGTGCGCAGGCCTTCGTGTCACAGCCGCCTAGGCGCGTGGCCTGGCCGGCAGTGGCGGGGTCAGGTGACAGCATCAGGCGGCGTCGGCCTTCTTGGCCTTTTTCGCCTTCTTGGCCTTTTTCTCCTTCTTTTCCTTCTTCACTTCTGACTTTGCTTCGGCCTTGGCTTCGGGCTTGGCAGCCGCCGCAGGGGTTGCGGCCGCTGCAGGAGCCGCCGGCGCTGGGGTCGGACTGGCTTGTGCGAAAGCGGCTGCGGCGAACAGGGTGGCCAGGAGGCCGGAGATGAGTTTGCTCATAGTGAGTCGTCCTTGTAGTGGCTCGGGGGCGCCGGCGATGAGCCTGGCCAACAGCTTTGGCTTCAACCGGCTACACCTTCAACGGCGTTTGAGGGAGATCGTTGACCCCAGGGAAGAAATTGTTTCGCAAACCTTCGGCGAGCGGAGCCGAGGCCTTGAGGCGCAGACCGCCCTTGCGACGAGGGCCCAAAGTGTAGGGACCAAAAAAAGAGCCCGCCGTGAGGCGGGCTCTTTATCGACGTTGCCGACCGATTACTTCTTGGCAGAAGCGGCGGAAGCAGCGGGCTTGGCGCCGGAAGCGGCCTTGGCGGGGGCCGGCTGGGCGAAAGCGGAGGCGGCGAAAGCGGTGGCCAGAACGACGGCGATGATCTTCTTCATGATGTTTCCTTTAGCAGTTGGATTGAAGTTGGGTACTCAGTCCTTCCGGCGAACCGGGAGGCCTCTCTCCAACGCCTATGTTACCGAAACCGTTGACATGGTCTTTACAGTAAAACCCGAGGGTACGCGCCTGAAAATGAATTCTCCGGTAAACGCGCATCAAAAAATATAGTATTGGAGTATCGATTCGAGGCGGCGTTGCCTTATCGGCAGTTCCAAAGTTTGCGCCTCTAAAATGAGCCTTCGATTTCGGCAATCTCGGTTCATCCCCGCTTCGCCCTCCCACCCGCCAGCTTCGCCCCGAGGCTTCCTCTTGTGTATCAGCATATCAACATCCCCGCCCAGGGCCAGAAAATCTCGGTCAATTCCGACCTGTCGCTGAGCGTGCCCGACAACCCGATCATTCCTTTCATCGAGGGCGATGGCACGGGGCGGGACATCACCCCCGTCATGCTGGCAGTGGTCGATGCCGCGGTTGTCAAGGCCTACCGCGGCATGCGCAAGATCCATTGGATGGAGGTGTTCGCTGGCGGAAAGGCGACCCTTCTTTATGGCCCCGATGTATGGCTGCCCGAGGAGACGCTGCACGCAGTTCGCGACTATGTGGTCTCAATAAAGGGCCCGCTGACCGCGCCTGCCGCAGGCGATATCCGGTCCCTCAATGTGGCGCTGCGCCAGGAGCTTGACCTGTATGTGTGCCTGCGTCCGATCCAGTACTTCAAGGGCGTGCCCTCACCCCTGAAGGAGCCGGAGAAGACGCGCATGGTGATCTTTCGCGAGAACTCCGAGGCTATTTATGCGGGCATCGAGTACGAGGCCGAATCAGACAAGGCCAAGAGGCTGATCAAGTTCCTCGTCTAGGAGATGGGGGTCAAGACAATCAGGTTACCGGACATCTCGGGGATCGGTATCAAACCTGTTTCTCGCGAGGGTACTGACCGCTTGGTTCGCAAGGCGATCCAGTACGCCATCGACAACGAGAAGACCAGCGTCACCATTGTCCACAAGGGCAATGTCATGAAGTTCACCGAAGGGAGCTTCCGTGACTAGGCCTACGACCTGGTCCAGCGCGAATTCGGTGCGCAGTTGATTGACGGGGGGCCCTGGTGCAAATTCAGTAGCCCGAAGACCGGCAAGGAAATCGTGGTCAAGGATTCAGTCGCCGACGCATTCCTGCA
>JAURKV010000227.1 GCA_030831585.1 Ramlibacter sp.
ATGCCGGCCACCTGAGTTTTGACACGCCTGCAGGCCCCTACAGCGTGGACAGCGCGTTGCAGGTGCTGGCCCTGGGCGGTGGCAGTTGGTCGCGCCTGGGTTCGGACGGCGCATGGGTGCCACTGCTTCAGGCGGCGGGGGTAGCGGTTCATCCGCTACAGCCGTCCAACTGTGGCTTTGACGCGGTGGGCGGATGGACGCCCTTATTCGCCGAGCGCTTTGCGGGGCAGCCTTTCAAGTCGGTGGCCATCTCCTTTGGCGGCCAGCGGCGCAAGGGCGAGTTTGTTGCCACCACCTCTGGGGTTGAAGGCAGTTTGGTCTACGCCTTTTCGGCCGACCTGCGCGAGGCGATCGCACGCGAGGGACAGGCCACGTTTTTGCTGGACCTGCTGCCCGATCGCAGCGAGGCCGATGTGCTTCGCGAGGTGGCGCACCCGAGGGGTTCTCGCTCGCTCTCCAGCCACCTCAAGGGCCGGCTGGGTCTGGAGGGCATCAAGATGGCCATCCTGCATGAGCGGGTCACGCGCGACGCCATGCACCAAAGCGCCCAATTGGCGGCAGCCATCAAGGCCCTGCCCATCGCCTTGGCGGCGCCTCGACCGATTGACGAGGCGATCAGCAGCGCCGGCGGCGTATCCTGGGACGCGCTTGACGCCTCGCTGATGCTGCGTGACAGGCCGGGCGTATTTTGCGCCGGCGAGATGCTCGACTGGGAGGCACCCACCGGCGGTTACTTGCTCAGTGCTTCGATGGCCAGCGGACGTGCGGCAGGAGAAGGCGCGGCCCGTCGCTTGCGCAACGGCGCTGTCACCAATCGATGATTAAAATGACAACTGTTGGCAATCTGAGTCGGTTGACGATCTCTGATGCTCACTGATCAGCCGCCGAAACAAAGAAGGAACCTGTTATGAGTGAAGTGCAAAGTGGTCTGGGCAACAAGCTAGAGAATGTTTTTCTTGCGATCTTGCGGGTGGTCATTCTCGTGGTGCTGGCATTGAGCCTGGTGGCGGCGGTGGCCCTGGGTGTCTGGGCTGTCAAGGACATGGGCGCCTCTCCAACTCCTTATAAGTCTGAAGCGGTCGACAACAAGGCATTGATCCAGGAGTTGAAGAAGTCGCTCGAGTCTGCGCCCGCGGCTTCGCAACCTGCACCGCAAAAGCCCAATGCGCCCAAGGGCGGCAAAGCAGAAAACAAGGCGCTTGAGGAAGAATTGGGAAAGCAACTCAAGGTCGTGAGCGACTTCCTGTCCAAGTTTGAGAAGAACCTCAACAACCCCGACGGTTTCAAGGCTGACCTGCGAAAAAAGGCCAACACACTGGCACTTGAGCCCCAGAGCGAAGCGAGCGTGCTGGCCTACGCCAAGGGGCAGACGGATTTGTTCTCGCTGGCATTGGCCGACCCGGAGATCATCGCCATTTTGAAGAAAAAGGACGATGACGCCTTCGGCAACTATTTCAGTGCTGCGGTCGACATCTACCCCGACTTTTTTGAGCGTCAGGCCGAAAAACGCAAGGAGTTCGAGGCCGAGGAGAGCGCCCGGGTCCTGGGTGCCAAGGCCGGCGCGATGATGAAGCTCTCGATCGCCGGCGGGATGTTTGGCACTTTTTTGCTGATCAGTCTGATCTTGGCGCTGGTGAAGATCGAACGCAACCTACGGGTGCGTCCGGTCTGAGCGTCAATTAGTCCGGGGTCATTCCCGAGACTTTGACCACGTCCGCATAGCGGACGATGTCGGCCTGGATCGTCTTGGCGAAATCAGCGGAGGTTCCGCCGCGGACCTCCGAGCCCAGCGAGGCGAGCTTTTCCTTCACCTGGGCCGACTGCAAGATTTTGCCGATTTCGGCGTTGAGCCGCGCCACGATCTCCGGCGGGGTGCGGGCGGGTGCCACCAGGCCGTGCCACTGGGTGAACTCATAGCTGGGAATGGATTCAGCAATGGCCGGAATGTCAGGCGCAGCCGCCGAGCGCTTGGCGCCGGTGACGCCCAGCGCCCGCAGCTTGCCGCTGCGCACATGGGGCAGGGTAGACAGCGTGGTGGCGAAGGTCAGGTCGACCTGTCCGCCAATGAGGTCGGTGAAGGCCGGGCCTGCGCCCTTGTAGGGCACATGCAGCCACTCCACACCCGTTTTCATCGAGAACCAGATGGCCGCCATGTGCCCGGCGCTACCGGTGCCTGCAGAGGCCAGGGTCAGGCCACGCGGCTTGGATTTGGCAAGCGCCACGAGTTCGTTGACATTGCGCGCAGCGACCGCGGGGTTCACCGCCAACGCCACCTCGAAGGAAGTCAGCTGGATGATCGGCGCGAAGTCGCGCACCGGGTTGTACGGCAGATCTTTATAGAGCGCCGGGTTGACGGCCATCTGCCCCGGCAGCACCAGCAAGATGGTGTGGCCGTCGGCTGGCGCAGTCGCCACGAATTGGCAGCCAGGGATGCCGTTGGCGCCGCCCCGGTTGTCAATGATCACCGACTGTCCGAGCGCCTGTGACAGCGGCTCGGCGATGAGGCGGGAGACCACGTCCGTGCCGCCTCCGGGCGGGTAGGGCACCACCAGCCGAATCGGCTTGCTAGGCCAATTTCCCTGTGCATGCGCCGGCGATGACGCAAGGGGCAGCAGGCCGGCCAGGGCGGTCCCCGTCAAGGCAGATGTGACGAAGCTGCGACGGTCAATTTTTTTCATGGTGCTAGTTCCGTGTGGAGGGGCGTGAGGGGGGTGGGCTCGAAGCAGCGGGCAGGCTCAAGCGCGGGAAAGATCGGTGGCACGCGCCTTGAGCGTGGGGTCCGAGCGCAGGGCGCCTTTAAGGATTTTGTGCGTCGGCGTGTGGGGCAGGCTGTCCATGAACAGCACATAGCGCGGCACCTTCATCGGTGCCAGATGGCGCGCGCACCAGGCGGCGATGTCCGAGGCGGTGAGCGTGGCACCGGGTTTGCACACCACTGCCGCCAGGATTTCGTCCTCTCCCAATTCAGCCGGCACCGCAATTGCAGCAGCCTCGGCCACATCGGGGTGCTCGCCAATGACGCGGTCAAGCTCGGCGCCGGCAATGTTCTCGCCGCGACGGCGAATGATGTCCTTCTTGCGCGAGACGAAGGTGTAGTAGCCGTCGGCGTCACGCTTGACCAGGTCACCGGTGAGGAACCAGCCGTCTCGAAAGGCCGCAGCGGTTTGCTCTGGGTCGCGAAAATAGCCCTTGGTCACGATAGGCGTTTTCACGATCAGCTCGCCCACGGTGTCGTCGGGCAGGTCGCGTCCTTCGTCGTCCACCACGCGGCACTGGGCCCAGGGCACATCGGGGTCGGGGTGACGGCCAGCCGGGCCCATGGTGCCCGGCTTTTGCAGGCCGCCGTAGGGGCTGCAGGTCACGCCAGGGATCTCGGTCATGCCGTAGCCCGACACGAAATAGGGCACGCCGAAATCATTGCGGAAGGCCTCTTGCGCGCTTTGCCGCACGCCGTAGGCGCATCGCAGGCGGTGTCCTGGTCGAAACTCGCTTCGCGGCCTGGCTTTGAGGATGTTGCAGGCCGCCTCAATGATGTTGACCACCGTTGCGCCAGTGGCTTCTGCCTGCTCCCAGAAGGCCGAGGCCGAGAACTTGGGCACGATGGCCATCGAGGCCCCGGCCGCCACTGTGCCCGACACCGAGTAGAACAGGGCGTTCATGTGGAACAGGGGCAGCACGATCATCAGCCGGTCTTCCGGCTGCACATGCATGCGCTCGACAAAGGCCTCGCCAGCCAGCAAGTAGCTGCGCTGGCTGTGCATGGCGCCTTTGGGGAAACCGGTGGTGCCTGAGGTGTAGATGGTCACGCAGATGGATTCAGCGTCGCCCTGCACCGGGGGTGCGTCGGCAGCATGGGCCTGCGCGAGCAGGTCTTGCAGCAGGGGCGGTGCGTCGCGGGTGCCCGCAGGCGCGGCTTCGAGCAGCACCATCCAGGGGGACAAGCCGCGTTCCGCGCAGGCCGCACGGGTGGTGGCCAGGCAGGCCGCGTCGCTGGCCACGCCCGAGAGCTCGGCATGCTGCAGCACATAGCCGGCCTCGGCCACGCCGAACTCCGGGTTGATCGGCACCATGGTCGCACCCAGGCGCGCCAGTGCGAACAGCAGCAGGACATGGGCCGGGTGGTTGCGCGCCACGATGCCCACACGGTCACCCGCTTTCACGCCGCGTTGGGCGAGCAAGGCTGCGGCCTTGGCCACGTCCCCTGCGAACTCGCCCCACGTCCGGCTGCGGCCGTCGTACACATAGAACGGCTTGTCCACACGGGACGCGAGCCGGCTCGCGAAGGCCCCTGCGAGCGTGTAGTCGTGCGCGGGGTAGGCGCGCAAGACAGCCAGCGGGGGCATCAAGTGCGCGGGGACCCGGCCGAGGGCGCCGGATGCAGCCGTGTCATGCATGCGAATACATCCGCTTGCCGGCGACCGGCAGTTGCGCCTTCAGGATGACGCCGTGCTCGGCTTCGGTGATGTACAGCGTCTTGTTGTCCGGACCGCCGAAGGCCAGGTTGGTGGTGCGCATACCCGCGCAGGACTTGATGCGCCAGATCGGCTCGCCGTACTTGGAGAACCCCCACACCGTTCCGAAGCCAGCATGCACGACAAAGAGGTTGCCCTCTTCATCGAGGGCCATGCCGTCCGGGCCGGTGGGGCTGCCAGACAGCTGGATGAACATGCCCACCTTGCCCACGCCCTTGTGATTGGGAAGCAGCGGAATGGCCAGAATGTTGTTGGTCCGCGTAGCCGCCACATAGAGCAGGTTTTCTTCCTTGTTCAAGACGATGCCGTTGGGGCCGGCGACACCTTGGTACAACATGTCGAGCTCGCCCGTGGCACGCAGGCGCCACACCCGGCCGGTCGGGTCATTCAGCGCGCTTTGGCCCTGGTCGGTGAAGTACACGTCGCCATTGGCGCCGTAGATCAGGTCGTTGAGACCCTTGAAGCCCTCGTGGTTGCCCCGATTGAGCAGCACCTTCATGGCGGCCGTTTTCGGGTCGAAGGTCAGCAGGCCCAGCGCATGGTCGGCCACCACGATGTGGCCGTCCTTGTGGAAGCGCAGACCGTTGGGCTCACCGTCCCACTCGGCGAAGGTGCTCCACTCGCCTTGCGGGGTGATCTTGAAGATGCGGCCATAGGGAATGTCGACGCAAAACAGATTGCCTTCGCGGTCGAAGGAAGGCCCCTCCAAGAAGGAGTGCACCGGACCTGCGCCGCGCTTGTCGACCCAATGGGAGGGGTGGCCCATGCGGCGAAAGCTGTCGGGCATGCGGGTGTGGACTTCGGTCTGGACAACGGGGGGAGCTGCGTACATGGGGCCTCGTGCAATTGTGAAAAGGAAAGGTGAAGGGAGTGGTGAGAGGAAATGGGAAAGAGGAAAGCAGAAAGAGAGTCTGTGGTTGATGACAGTCAGGCCCTGGTCCGGCCAGGCAGTTTGGCATTCGCGAGTGCGGTAGGTGCGGCGTTCGCCGCAGGCGGTGCAGCCAGAAAGCCGGCAATGGCAAACGGAACCAGTTGGTCCAAGGCCGCCTGCATGTTGTTGGCCGCGCAAGCGCCTCCGGAGTAGTCCTCCAGACGCCCGGCCTGGGAGCTGACCACCAAGTAGCTGCCGACCATGAAATTGAAGCGCCAGTACACCGCCTCGGCGCTCAGGTGCGGGCAGGCGGCGCACAGCGCGCTCACATAGCGCTCGGTCGAAGCGCCGAACGCCTGCCGGCGCAGTGCCAGGCCCAGGTCACCGGCCTCGCCGCGCAGCTGCGAGTGAATCCGCACGAATGCGCGCCCGCCCTCGCCCTGCTGGGCCATCTCCAGTGCCGGGGTCAGGAAGTGACGAACCAAGGTCTCCAGCGGCACGTGGCCGCCACCCCATTGCGCCTCGGCCGCGTCCAGCAGCGCAACGCGACGCGCCGCAATGACATGCGCGCGGCGCAGGAACACCTCGGTAAAGAGGTTTTGCTTGCTAGTGAAGTAGTAGTGCAGCAGTCCCTGGTTGATGCCGCTCTGGGCGGAGATCGCCCGAAAGGTGCAGGCGGCATAGCCCAGCTCTGCGAACAGCAACTCTGCCGCGTCCAGCAAGCGCTCCCGCACGCCAGAGGCCGATGTCCGCGCGCCTTGCGCGTCGGGAGGGGGCTCCTGGGTGGCGGACATGGCCGATGGCACGCCCGACTTAGTTGCTTGCATAACTAAATATAGAAGGGTGAACCGAAGCGGTCAATCCCTCACCCACCGCTTAGCCCCAAGTACCTGGCCGGCGAGCCTGGTCTGCCTCCTGGTGGCAAGCCCTGCAGCACTCTGCAGCCCTTTCGTTTCGAAACCCGTTCAGAAAGTCCCCATGAGACTTCGCCAAACCGTGTTCCTCGCCCTTGCCCTTGTTGGCGCCATCACCGTCTCCGGGTGCGCGTCAATCACCCAGGGAACCACTCAAACCCTCATCTTTAGCATCGAACCTAAATCAGCCCGTTGCACCTTGACGCGTGAGGGGGATGGAGAGCTCGGCTCCATGTCATCGAACCACACCACGATCACCGTGAGCAAGGACAAGGACGACATCGTTGTCGCCTGCCGCGCCGACGGATATGAAGACAAAACGATGCGCATCGTGAGCACCGCCCAGGCCGCGGGCATTGTGGGCGGCGCATTCCTCGATCTGGGTATCACCGACTTGATCACCGGCGCAATGTGGAAGTACCCCGGCGAGCTCACCATCGTGATGGACCCGGCCAAGCCCGGGACCGCCGCGCAGAGGGCCACTGGCGGCGCGGCGTCGCCAGTGGTGAAGTAAGGCTCGGTTTGCGACCTGCGGGGGCAGAGGCTCTGTTTGGGCGGCTCGGACCGCCCAATTCTTGTCGAACCGGCGATCCAAGACGAAACGCCTCAAAGAAGTTGCCGAGCCTGCCCCCGGCACTGGCTCCGCAGTGCGGGCTGCTTGCTTCCCCACCTGACCCGTTTGGCCGCTTCACCGAGCCGGTTCATGGCAGCCCGCCTGATTGATATCTTTAACAGCACTATTTCAACTGCCGATGCTGTGAAAGCTGCCGCACGCCAGATCGCGTTTCGCTACCGCTGCCGGGACACTTCGACCGGCGTGACCCGGTCAACGACACAGCTGCTGGCCGAGACCCTGGGCGTCGACGAGACGCAGGTGATCCATTTGGCGCTGCAAGAGTTGGCGGCCAAAGTTCTACCTCAATACGAGCCGGACGAAGGCCCGCTGACCTCGGGACAACTCAGGCAGATCAGAAAGACCGCCCCTAAGGCGAAGGGTGGAACCCGCCGCAGCAGTCTGTTTGAACCCGAAGGTGCCTGATGCGCTGGTGGCCTGAACCTTCGGCAGGCGAAATTGTTTGGTACCACTTTCCAGACAACATCCACCCCAAACCGAAGCCGCGTTCAGGGCTCATTGTTTCAACCAAGGGAGACGACGAAGGCAATGTCTTCGTCAGCGTCGCCTACGGCACCAGCTAGAAGACGAACCGCCTTTACAGCGGAGAGTTTCGGATTAACAAGGACGAGCATTCAGACGCTGACGCCAGCGCAGGACTCAGCTACGACACCAAGTTCAATTTGCGCAACGTACTGGAGTTGCCGTTCAACAGCGATTACTTTTCTGTTCCACCGAAGGCTTCCCACGGCCAAAACCCCAAGCTGGGCAGCCTGTATCCAAGCATGGTCTGGATCGCCGGCGCCGCATTCGTTGTGACCAAAAAGTGATTGCCTCTCGGGCTTGGTGTGACTGCTTGAGTCCTGGGTGTCGCGTGCAGGTGAGCCACCGCGGAGCAATTCCGATCTCCTTGCCACGCAGCGCTACGCAGTGGCGCATCGAAGATCGGCCCTCAATTTTGGCGCCCTATATTTCTTCGGGCAGGCGCTGGCCCCAAGCCTGTCCGAGCCGTTCCAGCCGCTCGAGAACAGCCGCAGGCACTTCGATTCCAGAGCGGGAGGCCTCGGCTTCGGCCGCTGCAGCGCGTTGCCCGGGCAGGCGCGCGACGGAGCCCGCGTTGCGCAGGTAGTGGCTGGTCCAGTCGCTGACCAATAGGTCGAAGGTGGATGTGCTGTTGACCAGGGCAGGGTTGATGACCCAGAAAAAAGCGGATCCTCCGCCAGGGGCTCCTGGCCCACGTGTGACCTCGCGCAATTGCGCCCGATCGTCCAGCTGGCAGGCCAGGCTGCCGGCGAGGATCTCGCCGAGCATGGCAATCCCGAGGCCTTTGTAGCCCCCCACCGGAAGCAGCATCCCGTCAATCGCCGCATGGGGATCGACGGTTGGATGGCCGTCGGCATCAACAGCCCACCCTTCGGGTATTTCTTGCCCCTTCTGGGCGGCGAGCAGGACGTGGCCGCGCGCAGCGATGCTGCAGGCCATATCAAAAACGAGCGGGGCCTGGCCTGAGACCGGTGCGGCAAAAGCGATGGGGCTGTGCCCGATCAAGGGACCGGTGCTTCCGGGCAGGCCAAGGACCGGTGCGGTCCGTTGTATGGCGAGCGCGAAATAGCCTTGTTCTGCGGCCATCAGCGGCAACATACCAACGGCCCCCAAATGGCCGAGGTCGCGGGCAAAGCACATGACCGCCGGCTGTGTCTCCACGCACTGCAGGCACTCTCGAATGGCATGCAGGCCGGCTTGCTGACCCATGGCACCATCGGCGTCGATCCGCAGCATGCCCGGGGAGTGGTCGACATGAACGGCAGGTCGAGGGTTGTATTCGCCCGACTTCAATTTGTCCATGTAGGTCGGCATCCGGCTGATGCCGTGAGTGGGAAGACCACGTGCCTCGGTCCGCAGGATCAAGGCAGCGATTTCCTCCGCACTCTCTGTTGGTACATCAGCGGCCTCCAGCAGGTGCTGAACCCAAGCGCGCAAGCCCTCGATGGAATAGCGCCGTACCCCTGATGCAGTCAGAGTGTTCTCCCTTGGGCGCGATGGCGCAAAAAGGCCACATCGACGCGGGAAATCGAGATCTCCAGGTCGCCATGGCGTTCGGCGCATGTCAATTGGCCCTCTGCCACCTCGTGCATCGCTGCCTTGAGTCGTTCACTCGCCTCAGCCATGGTGCAATCGCCGCGGATGATGCCGCCCACGTCGACATCGATGTTGTCGGCCATGCTTAGCGCAGTTTCCGGATTGCCGGTGAGTTTGAGCGTCGGAACCAGTGGATGCCCCACGGGGTTGCAAAGCCCCGTCGAGAACAGGATCAACTGGGCACCCGAAGCCGCCAGTGCCGTAATGTTTTCGACCCCGGGTGCAGGTGCATCCATGAAGACCAGGCCGCGCTGGCTGGGCCGCTGCCCGTAGCCAATCACCTCCCGCAAGGGACTCGTACCGCCCTTGCGGACAGCGCCCATGGACTTTTCCTCCATGGTCGACAGGCCGCCCGCCAGGTTGTCATGCCCCAGGGGAACAATCTGCACACCCTGAAATCGCGCTTGCGCCTCGGCATCGGCGACGGCCTGCAAAAGTTGGGTCGCCACCTGAGGCGTTGCCGCCCGCTGTGCGAGCAAGTGCTCGGCGCCAATGATTTCCTCTGTTTCCGAAAGAATGACGGTACCGCCCTGCGCAACGAGCCAATCAGCGGTCATGCCCACCACGGTGTTGGCAGTCAAGCCCGAGGTGGCATCAGAGGCGCCGCACTCAAGCCCGACGAGCAATTCGGCAATCGATGTCTCCGTACGATGCTCGGTGGCCGCCTGCCTGACCATGGCTTGCACAATCTCGACGCCCCGCTCCACCGATTGGGCAGTTCCGCCAGCCAACTGCACCGCCAGCCACTGCACCGGCTTGCCAGACTTGGCAATTGCATCCGCATAGCGCTTCGCGGTGACCGGCTCCAGCCCCACGACAAGCACTGCCGAGACATTCGGGTGTGCGCCGTAATGAAGCAGCACGCGGTCGTGCTGCTCGGCGTCCTGTGCCACCATGCCACGGCCGTAGGCGACGCAGATGGGGACCACGCCGGGGACGCGCGCCGCAATGCGACGCGCCACGGGGTTGACGTTGTCCATTGCCGAGATGACAACCACATAGTTGCGGATGCCAACACGTCCGTCTGCACGGCGAAAACCCATGAAGGTTTCACTCATGCGCGGTCCCCCCTGCCACGATTGCTTTCGATGTTGTGCACGTGTACATGGGCGCCCGCCGAAATTTCCACCGTTGCCCGCGCAATCACCACGCCATATTTGCGCACCTCGCCGCCTGCGGTGATCGGCCCCAGGGCGAATTTGTGACCAAACGGAATATCGTCGGCGAGCACGACGTTGTGGTGTGTTCCAGACCGGTCAACCGCCATCTCCGTTCCCCGCGCCAAGGGGGTCAATGTCGTGGCGACATTGTCGGCAGCGTCGATCACCAGTACGCGGGTCGCGTCACTTGGATTCACTGCTGAACCTTTTCATGGCATCAATGGTGACCAGGAATTGCTCACGAACCAACTCAGCAAGTTGCGGCGCGGGTGCAAAACGCACATCCAGCGCAGCGGCTGTCATTTTTGATTGCACGGCTGGGTCTTGGAGGGCGATGCCGATCTCCGACTCCAGACGCTTGAGGATGGGGGCTGGCGTTCTTGCCGGGGCAAAGAAGCCGAGCCACACCACCAGGTCGGGCCCCTTGAGGTTCAAGGATTCTTTCATGTTCGGCACGCCTGGCAGCAATTCCGTTCGCTGGTTTTGCAGCACGAGCACTGGCCGCAATTTGCCGGCGGTGACCTGCCCCAAAGCGGTAGGCAAGCCCACGGCAATCAGGGGAACCTGACCGGCCACCGTGTCGTTCACCGCCGGCGGTCCGCCGTTGTAGGGCGTGTGAAGCAATTGGAGGCCCAGGGTCCCCTTCAGGGTGAGCATTGCCAACTCCATGGGCGAACCATTACCCGGCGTTGCAAACGGAATTGGCTGGGCGGCATTGCGGGCCATGGTCACGAATTCCTGCGGCGTCTTGGCCGGGAATTGAGGATGTGCCAGCAAGGCCATCGGAATCACGTTGGTCAGCGCAATCGGCGCAAACTGCCGGTAAGGCTCACTGGCCTCGGTCATGTCTGCCCGCACCTGTGGATTGGTGCCCAACAAGATGGTGTACCCGTCGGCTGGCACCGCAGCCATTGCGTTCATCGCCAGCGTTCCAATCGCCCCCGGCCTGTTTTCGACGACGAAGGGTTGGCCCGTCTGGGTGGACAGCTTGGTCGCGAGAATCCGGGCGACGATGTCGACAGATCCACCCGGAGGAAAGCCCACCATCACCCGAACAGGCTTGGCGGGATAGTCCTGCGCCCAAGCGGCGTTTTGAAACATGCAAAAAAACCCAAGGACCCACGCAAAGCGAGCGACCTTGTTGAAACGGCTCATCATGTGTTTGCTCCTGTCTGACCAAGTCGAAGAATAGTACGCGTCACGCGGGCACTCAGCCGCCAACCCGCCTCGGTTCGGCGGAACGTGTCGTGGTGCTCTCCGAGTACGTCCGGGCCTGTCACAGGGTAGGGAGGCACATGCTTTGTGGGGGGCAGTGCAACCCGATAGACCGTGACATAGCTTGTTGCCTCTGCGCTATCCGGCCCTGTCGATCTGACAAGCGTGTTCGAAATCACATGGCGGGTCAGCCGGTTCATCGGACGCGACGCGTAGGCCGCGCGCAGTGCGGCCATGCCCACAAACTGCTCGCCATCTCTCTCCATGACGGCATCCTCGGTGAACAGTGCCAGCGCGAGATCGTATTCACCACGGTCTGTGTGGAGGGCCAACGCATGGACGATGCGCCGGCATGCGCGCTCCACATCACTGTCGTCAATAGCAGTCGGGATTTTCAAGGGGTCTCCAATTGGGTCTCGGCGCCAAGGCCGCTTGCCATTTGAAGCGCTGTAGCGCTGCAACTCAAGGGTGGAGCGCCCTGATGGTGTCACCTGCGTTCCGCACTGTCACCCATAGGTGGTAAAGCGTGCGGGGCGAGTACTCCTCAACCGACTCAAGGTCTGAGTCGAGATGGAGATCCCAGAAGAAGTTGACGAGCCTTACCCCCGGCACTGGCTCCACAGTTAGGGCTGCTTGGTTCCCCACCTGACCCGTTTGGCCGCTTCACCATGCGGGGAGGCCCGTCACCGTCGATTGTAGGCGAGGGCAGGGCCGCCTTGGCCCCGGCCCGGTGGCCTTCTGGCCTGGGTCAGTGGGATTCGGCCCGGGCCATGCGCCCGTAGAATCTGGCGCATGTCTTACCTTGTTCTGGCCCGGAAGTACCGCCCCCGCAATTTCGGGGAAATGGTGGGTCAGGAGCATGTGGTCCAGGCCCTGGGCAATGCGCTGACCCAGCAGCGCCTGCACCATGCCTATCTGTTTACCGGCACCCGTGGCGTGGGCAAGACCACGGTTTCGCGCATCCTGGCCAAGAGCCTCAATTGCCAGGGCGCAGACGGGCAGGGCGGTATCACCGCAGAACCCTGCGGCGTGTGCCAAGCCTGTACTGACATCGACACCGGCCGCTTTGTCGATTACACCGAGCTCGACGCCGCGTCCAACCGGGGGGTGGACGAGGTGCAGCAGCTGCTTGAGCAGGCGGTTTACAAGCCGGTGCAGGGTCGCTTCAAGGTCTTCATGATTGACGAGGTGCACATGCTCACCGGGCACGCGTTCAACGCGATGCTCAAAACACTGGAAGAACCGCCCGAGTACCTCAAGTTCGTGCTGGCGACCACCGACCCGCAAAAAGTGCCGGTCACCGTGCTCTCCCGCTGCCTGCAGTTCAACCTGCGCCCAATGGCGCCTGAGACGGTGCAGGACCATCTGGCCCGGGTGCTAGGCCAGGAGGCGGTGCCTTCCGAAGCGGGTGCGCTGCGCCTGCTCTCGCGCGCCGCCCGCGGCTCGATGCGTGACGCGCTCTCGCTCACCGATCAGGCCATCGCCTTCGGCGGCGGCCGTCTGGACGAGGCCACGGTGCGCCAGATGCTGGGCAGCGTAGACCGCAGCCATGTGTTCCGACTGATCGGTGCACTGGCCGACGGCGATGGCGCCGAGGTGGTCGAGACCTGCGAAGGCCTGCGCAGGCTGGGCCTGTCGGCCGCCTCTACGCTCGAGGAAATGAGCGCGGTGCTGCAGAAAATGGCGGTGATGCAGGCGGTGCCCTCCGCTGCCAGCGCGCCCCAGGACGAAGAAGCCGCAGAGACCGCCCGGCTGGCCGGCCGGCTGCCCGCCGACGAGACCCAACTGCTTTACAGCCTGTGTTTGCACGGCCGCGCCGAACTGGGCCTGGCTCCCGACGAGTACGCTGCTCTCACCATGGTGCTGCTGCGCCTGCTGGCGTTCAAGCCCGGTGGGCATTTAGGTCAGGGAACAGCCCAGGGTAGGGCCCACGGCGCTGGCGCCTCGGCTGAAAAAAAAACTTCAGTTGAACCCCTGAGGCCTGCACCCGCTGCGTCGGCAGGCCCGACGCCGCCGTCCGGACAGGTGGCCACCCGCCCCGAAGCCGCGCGTCCCGAAGCCTCTCGCCTGGTAAGCGCCGTCCCCGCCGTGGGCACGCCCCCGGGCCAGGTGGTGCCGGTGGTGACGGCGCCGTCCTTGTCCTCCGATGCCGCGCCTCGGGGCTCAGCTGGCTTGCAGGCCGGTCGTGCCCCGGTAACAACCCCCGGCTTGGGTGGCGTCACCGATGCGCGTTCCGGCTCGCTCCGCCCGCTTGACGGCCGGCCGGCCAGTGAAGTGATGGGCGTGCCGGTGATGGTGCAGGCCGAGCCCGAGCGCGAGGCAGCCGCTGGCCGCGCCGCGAGCACCCTCACCCGCACCGAGGAGGGCGACTTCTGGTTTGCCACGGTGCAGTCCCTGGTGGCGGCCGAGGCGGTGACCGCTCTGGCACGCGAGCTGGCCCTGCAGTCACAGCTGGTGGCACGCGACACCGACCACTGGCTGCTGCGGGTCGAGCGCGAGTCACTGAACCAGGGCGCCACCCGCGAGCGCCTGCAAGGGGCGCTGCATCAGGCGGGCCACGCCGTCACCCTGGGCGTTGAAATCGGCGCGGTGAGCGACAGCCCGGCGCGCCGAAACGCCCATGCAGCCGCCGAGCGCCAGCGCGCGGCCGAGGCCATCATCCTGGCCGACCCCTTCGTTCAGCAGATGATGCAAGACTTCGGGGCGACAATCGTGCCTGGAAGCATCAAGCCGGCCGGCAAGGCCGGCCCCCGCCCCATGCCCGGGCCGTGAAGGCCAAGCGTCGGGCGCGCTCAGTTTTACCTCTTCACATCACAGGAAGCACATCATGTTCAACAAGGGAGCCCTGGCTGGCCTCATGAAGCAGGCCCAGGCCATGCAGGAGAACCTCAAGAAGGCCCAGGACGAACTCGGCAGCGTCGAGGTCACAGGCGAGTCCGGCTCCGGGCTGGTCAAGGTCATCATGACCTGCAAGCACGAGGTCAAGCGCATCACCATCGACCCGAGCCTGCTGGCCGACGACAAGGACATGCTCGAAGACCTGGTGGCTGCCGCCTTCAATGCCGCCTCACGCAAGGCCGAAGAAACCTCGCAAGAGCGTCTGGGCAAGCTCACCGCCGGCATGCCTGGCCTGCCCCCGGGCATGAAGCTGCCGTTTTGAGCGGCCTAGGCTGCGGCGCGCGCGGGACCACTCCCGCCTGCGCTTTGCGCCCTGAACTGCTTCAACTTCTGCAGTCCCCGCCGTCTCCGCCTTTGCTGCGAAGCACCGCCCCATGAGCCACACCCTGCCGGCACTCATTGACGCCCTGCGGCGCCTGCCTGGCGTGGGGCAGAAGACCGCCTCGCGCATGGCTTATCACCTGCTGCAGCATGACCGCGAGGGCATGGCCCTCATTGCCCAGGCCCTGGCGCAAGCCGGCTCGCGAATCCGCCACTGCAGCCGCTGCCACACCTTCACCGAGGGCGAGGTCTGCGACACCTGCAACGACCCCTCGCGCGACACCAGCAAGCTGTGCGTGGTGGAAACGCCCGCCGACCAGGCGGCGCTCGAGCGCACCTCGGCCTACCGGGGCCTGTACTTTGTGCTGATGGGCAAGCTCAGCCCGCTGGACGGCATCGGCCCCAAGGAAATCGGCCTGGCCACGCTGTTCGAGCGGGCCACCGACGGCCAGGTGCTGGAGGTGATTCTGGCGACCAATTTCACTGCCGAGGGCGAGGCCACCGCGCACGTGATCGGCGAGGCGCTCAAGGCCCGCGGCCTGGTTGTCACCCGGCTGGCGCGCGGCGTGCCCGCCGGCAGCGAGCTGGAGTACGTGGATCTGGGCACCATCGCCCACGCACTGGTCGACCGGCGCTGAGGTTGCGTCTCAGCGCGGGCACCTTACCTTTTGGGGGGAGGGGGCCGGATGCCAGCCTGCAATTCAAGGGCCGACAGCGCCATATGCATCTTTAGCAGGCTATCGCCTGCCGCAGGAAGTCGTACCGCTTCGTCCCAGAGCTGCTGCTTCGTCAAATCGCCTTTGAAGTCAGCGTTCAATCCGGCCATATAGCTGGACGGATTGGACGCGTATTCCTTGTGGGCGGCCCGGGCGGCGTCTAGGCCCAGGCGCAGTTCTCCAAGGGTCTTGGCTCTCGAGGCGAGGGCGCCACCGACGGCGCGATGATCCCTTGACCTCAGGTCGGGCGTGAATTTCGCATTGGCCTCCGTGTTTTTGCACTTTTGGTCCATCGCGTTTCGAAACTCATCCACCGAAAATCCATTGGACTGTGTGAGTCCTTGTATGACGGCTCGCCCGCTTTTGTCCGTAAGACCTGACCCGTTGTACATCAGGCTCCGGAGCGCAATGTCCAAGCTCACGTCGCTTTTTGCCTTGGGGATGCTCCAGGAGCTGATTCCGACCTCCCCGACGCTGGCTTCACGGCTTGCGATGGGCGTCTGCGCCACGGTGGCTTGCGGCGCGGGCGCCTTCAACTTGGCTGAGGCCGGTGCAGCAGACGCGTTCCGATCCGCCAAGGCCGAGACCCCGTTGCTGGCCTGCGTGCCTTTCGCCTGGGTCTTTGGTGCGGCCTTGTCGACAGAAGTTTGGTAGGGAGCGGTGTTTCCCCCCGAGGACTTGGCCAAGAATCTACCGATATCCATAGGTTCACCTTTGCTCAGCAATAGATGCCCATCAGTTGCAAGCGCACTGAAAGGGTTCCACATCCGTGCCACCTGCGCCCCTGCCACCGGCCCGGGCCAGCAGCGTGCCGCGAGGGAAGGGGGAGCGCGTACCGCCACGATCGACCGGGTTCCTGGCCTTTGGTGAAAACCCCAAAGGGGATGCCCCCGATGCGCGAGTGCGTCGGCGCACCTATGCTGGCGCAAGACATCAGCACTCGGACCGCACGCATGGATACCCCGCCACTTCACCGTCGCAGCTTGCTGCGCGCGGGGGTGTGTCTGGCGCTGGCACCCTGGCTGGCGCCTGCCGCCAGCTTCGCTGCACCTGAGCGCGCGCGGTTGTCCATTGCGGTGCCCCAATTGGCCGATATGGCCCAACTGCCGCTGGTGGTGGCGGACAGCCTCGGATTTTTCCGCGCGGCAGGTCTGGAGATCAGCTGGGTGGAAGGCGACGGGGCGGGCGAGGTGGGCGTTGGCCCCTACGAACAAATCCTCCAGGCGCAAGGCCGTGGCCCGATGCACCAGGCTTTTGTATCGCTCGGGCGCGCGCCGGGCCTGGCCCTGGGTTTTGCCAGCCGTGCCATGCCGCAAGCGCGTCAGGTCTCCGATCTTCGGGGGCGTCGCGTCGGTGTTGCAGCCAGCGGCAGCACCGCGCACCTCATGCTGCAGACCCTGTCCCTGCGGGCCGGGCTGGCTCCTTCTGAATGGCAGCTTGTTGCCTTGGGGGGGAGCGCTGGCGCGATGCAGGCGCTGCGCGCCGGCCAGGTAGATGCCCTGTGCTGGGGTGAACCGGTCATGACCCTGCTCGAGCAGCGCGGCGAGTTGCGTATCGCCAGTGAGGCGCGCACGCTCAAGGGCGCCGAGGCGGTATTTGGCGGGCCCATGCCCGGCGTGTGCCTGCATGCCACGCAGGCCTTCGTCCTGCGCAATCCCGCGACTTGCCAGGCGCTGGCGACCGGGGTGGTGCGGGCGCTGCGCTGGCTGCAGACAGCGGGCCCACGCGACATCCTGCGCACCGTGCCCGAGCCTTACCTGATGGGTGACCTCGGCCTGTACCTGGCCGCGTTCGAGCGGGTGCGGGAGTCTTATTCGACAGATGGCCTGATCAGCGCAGAAGCCGGGCGTACCGCTCTGCGCGGCCTGGCGGCGCTCGAACCCGGAATGCGGGCCGAGCGCATCGACCTGACGCGCAGCTACACCAATGCCTTCGCCCGCTTGGCCGGCGAGCGCGGGCGGGCCTGAGCCACTCTGTCAGCGCCGCTTTCGCGCTACTTCCGCGCCGCTTCCCTTTCATTGGTATTTTCGCTCGACGTTCGGCGTGCCCGGCCTGCTCGACCGGCTGTGCGGGCGGTGAATCTCTAGTTCCGAGGGGGGGCGCCACTCTGGCAGACCCGTCGCCTGACTTCCCGGCGTTCCGGTGGATGAGCGGGGGGTGGGATCATCCGTCACGCTGAGCGGTTGGATGCGCCGCAAGGCCGGAGGGGGCGTGTCGACACCGGGCGCTGCTTCGCCGGGCGAGGGCCCCCACGCCTGGCGGCGCGGTGTCATGACCGCCATCACCGCCACGCGCGGGTCGTGAAGCGCCTGCGGTGGGGGTGCAGCGGATGCCGCGGCTGCGGCTGGGGCAGGTAGGAGGGCCGGCCTGATCTGCGCCCGCGCATCGTGGCGGGCCAAGGCCGCTGTCGCCTGGGCCTGGCGGACTTCGATACTGGTGTTGGCGAGGAAACCCCGTGGCTCGGTGAGCACCTGGGCCACGGTGCGCGGCAGCACCCGCAGCGCGAACCAGACGGGCGAAAACTCGGGTCCAGCGTCCAGCCCTCGTTCCAGGGCGCCCGCCAAGTCGTGCAGGCTGTTGGTGGCGGTACGCGCCAGCGCATGGGTCATGACGAACTGCGGCAGGTTGTCGACCCGGGTCTCTTCCTCGTTCAGCTCCACTTTCAGGCCCTGACGCCAGGCTTGGATCTGATGGCAGACGACACCGTTGACCCCATCAAGGGCCTCGAGCACCACGGTGGCCAGGACCATACCGAACGAGCCGCGCAAAAAGCCTTCAAAACTGTGATCATCCTCACCCGTGTGGAACCGGTGCGCCTGCATCCAAAGGCCCAATGAGAAGCAGCCCACGCAGAGCAGCGCGTAGATCAGGGAGGCGATCTTGAGTCGGCCGACGGTGAAGCGGTTGAAGCCCGCGGGGTTTGCATCGGCCAACGGGCGTCCGTCCTGTTGCAGCACACGCAGGCGAAAGCCTGGGGCGAGTCCGTTGCGCCGGTACTGCATCGCCGCGGTGTAGGCCTGGCCCGCCGTGTCGCGGCCCAGGTACTGCACCACACGCGACAGGGCCTGACCGGTACCTAGCGCCAGCCCGGCCCTGCCGCCCAGGTGCGCGTCCACCACCATGCCACTCGCCAGCAGCAGAGGTGGCGCCAGCCCGGCCATCCAGAGCGGCGGGCGGCGCTCGGCGGCCGCATCACGCCGGTGTACTGCGAGGCTTAGCATGTTGCCGGTGTAGGCGCCAGCGACGCCGCTGGCCAGCATTGCCGCGCCGCCGCCGGCGAAGACCAGCAGGCTCTCACGAGAGGCTTGCAGTGCAGGGTCCGGGTGATGCAGAGCACTTTGAATGCCTGCCAGCACCACCGCGCCGATGACGCGGCCAGTGCCCTGTCCGAGCGCGTCGCGCACTGCGCTGCTGAGGGAGACCGCCAGCACCGGATGGCGGCTGCGCCAGCCCCGGGTAGTCTGCGCTGCCGCTTGGGGCGGGCCACTGGCTGCCGGCTGAGGCGAGGGCTCGAGCGCGGTCCTCGCTGCGGGGGAAGGGGCTGGGCCAGCGGCCGCCCCGGGGACGGGCAGCGGCAGACTTGCCGGCTGTGCCAACGCACCGTGCGCAACTTCAGGACGGCCTGCGGGCGGTGCAGAGGCGGATCTCGGGCGACTGGGGAGCATCTGTGCTTCTCCTGGCGAGCCTGTGTGGGGCGGACGATGAACCGGGTGAGTCGCTGCGGGGTGCACGCTTGTGTCTGTGCACGGCCCAAATTAGGTCCTGGCCTGCCAGGCCCTATGCGTAACCTGAGCTGGCGATAGCCCCTGACGACGGGCCGCTCACAGGGGCGGCGGCAGGGCCTGCTGCCGCGTATCCGCCCAGGTCGCTGCGCTGCCCTGGCAACCGGCCGTCCCGCCAGGTCTGGGCCAGGAGGGCCAACTGCTGTGCCGTCGCCTGGAGCCGCTCGCCGCTCATGGCGGGGAGCGGAAATACCTGTTGCAGCAGCAAGCAACCATCGACCGGGTTGCGGGAGAACACCGGCCCGCCCGACGCCGCCAGCAGCAGGTTCGCGTCGAGTAACTCGGCCAGGGTGTCGCACTCATGGGCAGGATCTGCGGCACCGAACTCGACCAGCATCAGCAGGCCGTCAACCGGTGCGTGCCCGCCCGGGGGAATCCAGCGTGTGGCAGCGACATGGACCTGAACCTCGCCGAGCTGCAAGCCGAAGCCCAGCCGACCGTAAGTGTCGGGCTCCAGGGCTTGCGGCTCTGTGCCCAAGGTGTGACAGACGCTCTCGTAGACCTGCTGGAAGCTCTCAGTGGCCATGGCCATGCTCCTATGTTGGACTGAACGCGTGGGCGCAGCGGGGGACGCAGCGTACGAAGGGGCGATACAAGCCAGCCTTCGCAGGATGACTTCTAGCGGGACTGTCGCTGTATGTGGCTGAACAGGCGCTGGCGATGCATAAGCATTCGCCCAGCTGGAGGAATAGTTGGGGTTAAGGTGCGCAACCGTGTGTGCTACTGCAGAGCGCGAAGGCTCGGATGGCGCAGGTGCAGTTGGCGCAGAAGCAGGGGCCGCGGTGGACTCAGGGGCCGGGCAGGCGGCCCCGGGTCAGGGCTCAGCGCGTGTTGCGCTCGGCAACCCTGACCGGTGCTTTGGCCTGTGCTTTGGCCGTCGCCTTGGCCTGAGCTTTGGCCGTTGCCTTGGCCTGGGTCGGCCGGTCGGTGTGCGCCTTGCCGGAGGCAGCGGTGCCGCTTGCGCGCGCCGTCTTGCCTTGGCGCGCTGGCAACTCGAGCGCTACCTTGTCGCCGGGATTGAACTTTGCGTTCGTTGCGACCTCATTCCAGCGCGCCACATCCGCCGGCTTGACCTTGTAGCGTGCGGCGATGGTGGCTACCGAGTCCTTCTTGCCCGCCTTGACAGTGACCCGGCGCAGCACGACCTCGGGCGACAGGCTGAGTTGGGCATTGTCAGCGACGGAGGCGGTGACATCGTTGGCCTGCCGGTCGCCGCGCGGCGCCATGAGTGTCGACCCGCGGCGGATCAGCATGCGAGGCGGAATATTGTTGAGGTTGCGGAAATCCGCCTCGCCCATGCCTACGCGGCGGGCGGCTTCTGCCACTGTCATTGTGGCGGGTGCCACCCAGGCGGTCCAGCTCGCATACCGGCCGCTTTGGTGCCCTTCCAGATTGCGCTCGAACAGGGTGGCGTTGTCCCAGGGCAGCAGAACCTGCGGGGTTCCAGCCGCCAGGATCACCGGCCGGTTGTAGGAAGGATTGAGTGCCTTGAAATCCTCGAGCCGCACGTCGGCCAAGCGCGCGATCAACTCGACATCGATGTCACGGGTGATGGTGACCGTCTGGAAATAGGGGTGGTTGCCGATCAGGGGCAGATCGGCACCGAGTTTGTCCGGATTGGCCACGATGTTTTTTACGGCCTGCAACTTGGGCACGTAGTTGCGTGTCTCAGCGGGCATGTTCAGGTCTTCGTAGCCGGTGGGTAGACCCATGCGCTTGTTGCGCTGGATCGCGCGCTGCACATTGCCTTGCCCCCAGTTGTAGGCAGCCAGCGCCAGGTGCCAGTCGCCGAACATCTCGTGCAGCTTTTGCAGGTATTCCAGCGCGGCCCGGGTCGAGGCGAGCACGTCGCGCCGGTCGTCCCGGAAAAGGTTTTGCCGCAGCTCGAAGTCGACGCCGGTGGCCGGCATGAACTGCCACATGCCGGCGGCCTTGGCGCTGGACACGGCCTGCGGATTGAAGGCGCTTTCGATGAAGGGCAGCAGGGCCAGCTCGGCGGGCATGTTGCGCTTTTCAAGCTCCTCGACGATGTGAAACAGGTATTTGCGAGAGCGCTCGGTCATGCGCCGGATGTAGTCCGGTCGGTTCAGGTACCACTGCTCGTGGTTGCGCACCAGGTCACCCTCGAGTTCGCGCATGGTCAGGCGGCGGCGAATACGGTCCCAGAGGTCGGGCGGCACTTCGAGTGCGATGACTGTGCTGGAGTTCGCGTCCGCCTCAGTGATGGGGCGCAGGCCGAGCGCCGCGCCGGTGCGCAGGCCGAGCGAGGGGTCGGCCTGCAGGCCAGTGCCCTCGGCAGGTCCGGCCAATGAAGTAGGCGCTGCGGGGGAGGTGACTGGCGCCGGGTTGGCGGCAGGCCCTCCCGGTAGGCCAGTGGCCTGAACCGCGAGGGGCAGGGCGAGCAGGACAAGGCGCATCAAGCGCATGGGCACACCGCCGACCCGCTGAACCGGGCCCGTGACCTCCGCCACGCCCTGCGGCTGGCTATGGTTCGATCGGAGCGGAAGCTGGGTCATCGAAATTCGTTCTTCCATTGGCGCAAGGCGGCAAAGACGGCCACCGGGTCCTGCGGGTCGGTGCCGCGGGCAGATGCGACCGATTGAACCACGCCGGCCTGCCGGCTGCGCAGAAAGGGATTGACCTCGCGTTCGAGGGCCACGGTGGAGGGCAGAGTGGGCGTGCCCTGGGCCCGCAGCGCCTCGCACTGCGCCTGGTAGGCGGCCAGTGGCGCATTGTCCGGCTCGACCGCCCTGGCAAAGCGCAGGTTGGACAGGGTGTACTCATGCGCGCAGCACACCCGTGTGTCGCCGGGCAGGGCCGACAGGCGCTCCAGCGAGGCCAGCATCTGCGCCGGCGTGCCCTCGAAGAGTCGCCCGCAGCCGGCGGAGAACAGCGTATCCCCGCAGAAAAGCAAAGGCGCCTCGCCCGGGCCGGGGTTGTTGCAGTAATAGGCGATGTGGCCTGCGGTATGACCCGGCACATCGATCACTTCGAATCGCAGCCCGAGGGCGCGAACGGTATCGCCTCCTCGTTGGGGGTTGAACGGTCCAGGAATGGCCTCACTGGCCGGCCCGTGGACCACCGCCCCGGTCGCCTCACGCAATGCGTTCACGCCACCGGTGTGGTCCCGGTGATGGTGCGTGACTAGAATCGCCACCAACTTGGCGCCTAGCCGCTGCAATGCGGCTTGCACAGGTGCAGCGTCTCCCGGGTCGACCACCAGTGCCTTGCCGCTTTCGTGCAGCATCCAGAAGTAGTTGTCCTCGAAGGCTGGCAGGGGGGTGAGTTTCATGAACGAGCGGATTATAGGAATGCAACCTTGGTTCGAAACGCCCCCCGGCCGTTACCTGGCGCAGTGGGAGCAGCAAACGCTGGACCAAGCGGTGGTCGACCTGTTCGGCTACCACGCGGTGCAATTGGGCCTGCCGATCGTCGACGCGCTGCGTGCCAACCGCATGCCGCATCGCTGGCTGGCCTTGGCCCCCCAAGAGGACACCGCTGGGCGTACGCCGCACCTCCACAGCGCCTACGACGCCCTGCCCTTTGATGCGGCCAGCTTAGACCTGGTGGTGCTGCCACACTCGCTGGAGTTGAGCCCTGACCCCCACGCCACCTTGCGCGAGGTCGAGCGGGTGCTGGTGCCCGAGGGCCGGGTGGTCATCACCGCCTTCAACCCCGCCAGCCTCTGGGGCCTGCGCCAGCGCCGCGCTCATGTCTACCGGCGTCTGGGCGTGGGGCAGTTGTACCTGCCGGAGGCCGGCGAGTTTCTGGCCTGGCGCCGGCTGCGTGACTGGCTGCGGCTTTTGGACTTTGAAGTAGAGAGCCACCGCTTCGGCTGCTGGCGCCCTGCATTGTCGGCCGAGGTCTGGCTGCAGCGGTTCGACTGGATGGACGCGTTGGGCGAGCGCTGGTGGCCCTTTTTCGGCGCGGCCCACTGCATCGTCGCGGTCAAGCGGGTGCGTGGCGCGCGGCTGGTAGGGGCACGCTGGAAGCGGCAGGTGACAATGTCGGGGGCGACCGTGCCGCTGGCGCAGCGAACCGGTCGTACTGCGACCCCCCAGGACCCTTCGTGAACCCCATCGAGATTTATACCGACGGCGCCTGTAAAGGCAACCCCGGCCCTGGCGGCTGGGGCGTGCTTCTGAAGCACGGCGCCACCGAGAAAGAGCTGTTCGGCGGCGAGCCGTCGACCACCAACAACCGCATGGAAATGATGGCGGTCATCCAGGCGCTGAGCGCATTGAAGAAGCCCTGCGATGTCACCCTGTACCTGGACAGCCAATACGTTCTGAAGGGAATCACCGAGTGGATGCCCGGCTGGAAGGCCAAGGGTTGGCGCACCGCGTCCAAGCAGCCGGTGAAGAACGTCGATCTCTGGCAGCAGTTAGACAGTCTGGTGCAGGAGAGCGGCCACCGCATCGACTGGCGTTGGGTGCGCGGGCACAACGGTGACCCCGGTAATGAGCGCGCCGACGCGCTGGCCAACCAGGGTGTGGAGCGCGCGCTCGGGCGCTGAAGGGACATAGAGTTTGCCGGGAGGTCTCGGCTCGAGGCGGGTAGGGCCGCGAGCCTGCTTGGGGGGCCGTGGGGTGCTGTGAGTATTCGCCCGGATGCTCCCTTTACAGAGGGCTGATACATTGATAGGTTGGTCAAAAGGCTTGACGCCTTCGATCGCCCCGAAAGTAGTCACAAAGAATTCTTTAGGCAGTCCTCATGGCTCAAAAACCCCTCTACATCGTGGTTGCCGTTGTCGGCATCGCCGCTGCCTCTGGCGGTGCCTGGTGGTACCAGAACCAGCCGGCCCCGCCCGGTGCGGGTCAAGCGCAAGTCGCGGGCCAAGTGGGTGGCCAGGGCGGCCAGGGTGGTAATGCGCCGGGCGCGTCTGCCAGTGGCGCGAGTTCTGCCGCCGCGCCAGCCTCGGGGGCAGCCTCCGGTCCGCGAGCAGCAGGTGTCGAGGTGGCCAAGGTCGAGACCATGCGGCTGGTGGATGACACGCAAGCGGTGGGCACGCTGCGCTCGCGGCAGAGCGTGATGGTGCGCCCCGAGGTAAGTGGGCGGGTGGCGCGAATCAATTTCCGCGACGGCGAGCGGGTGCAGAAGGGCCAGCTGATGGTCCAGTTCGACGACCAGCTGCCGCGTGCCCAAGTGGCCCAGGCCGAAGCCGAGTTGTCCATCTCCCGCGCCAACCACAAGCGCAACCAGGAGCTGGTGGCACAGAACTTCATCAGTCAACGCTCAGTCGACGAGAGCAGCGCCGCGATGCAAGTGGCTGAGGCCAAGCTGGCTCTGGCCCGCGCCACCGCTGACCGCCTTCGCATCCTCGCGCCCTTTGATGGCACGGTGGGTCTGCGCAGCGTGAACATCGGTGACTACCTGAAGGACGGCGCCGACATCGTCAACCTCGAAGACCTGGACGCCATTCTGGTGGACTTCCGCCTGCCCGAGCGCTTTCAGGTCAAGGTGCGGCGCGGCCAGACTGCGATGGTGGCCATCGACGCGCTGCCGGGCCGCAAGTTTCCGGCGCTCGTTCAGGCAGTGGACCCACTGGTCGACGCCAACGGCCGCTCGGTGGGCGTGCGCGGGTGCATCGACAACCGTTCCATGCAGCTGCGCCCCGGCATGTTCGCGCGTGTGACGGCTGTTTTTGGCGAGAACCAAAATGCCATGGTGCTGCCTGAGGAGGTCCTGGTGCCCCAGGGCGGACGGCAGTTTGTGTTCAAGATCATTCCTGGTGAGGGAGACACCAAGGTGTCCCAGCGCACCGAGGTAAAGGTCGGTCTGCGGGTGCCCGGAAAGGTCGAGATTCTCGAGGGCGTGGCGGTGGGCGACGTGGTCGTGACGGCCGGCCAGCAGCGCCTGCAGCGTGATGGCACGCCGGTGCGCGTGATCGATGTGCCGGCCCGCGGTGGCCCGGGTGGCCCGGGTGGTCCAGGTGGCCCGGGTGGTCCAGGTGGTCCAGGTGGTCCAGGTGGTCCTGGTGGCCCCGGCGGTCCGGCCTCAGCGGCGTCGGGAGCGGCCTCGGCAGCCGGCGGCCCGCGTGGCCCCGGGGCCCAGGCTGGGGGCCCGGGTGCCCGCATGGCCGGAGGTCCGGGCGCCCGAGCAGGTGCTGCGCAACGACCCGAAGGTCCCAACCCCTGCTTGCAGGCAATGAGTGACGCCGCCGGTGACGGCGGCGCTGCCACGCCGGGTGGCCCCCGCGGTCCCCGCGGTCCTCAGGGCGCGCCGGGTGCCCCCGCTGCGCCGCGCGCGCCAGGCAGCCAGCGCAACCCCGTCGCCGGCTGAAGGCTCCGGCCTCCCGCGCCACCCTCCACCCATCACAGCAAAAGGCCCTCGCCATGCAGCTGTCCGAACTGTCCGTCCGCCGCCCGGTCCTCGCGACCGTGCTCTCTCTGCTCATCATCCTGATCGGCGCGGTGAGCTTCAACCGTCTGTCGGTGCGCGAGTACCCCAAGATCGATGAGCCGGTGGTCACCGTCAGCGTGCGCTATCCCGGCGCCTCGGCCGAGGTGGTGGAGACGCAGATCTCCAAGGTGCTCGAAGACTCCATCGCCGGCATTGACGCGGTGGATGTTCTGACCTCGATCAGCCGCGCCGAGCAAAGCCAGATCTCGGTGCGCTTTCGCCTCGAGAAGGATGCCGATGCCGCCGCTGCCGAGGTGCGTGACCGCACCGCTCGGGTCCGAGGCCGCTTACCGCAGGCGATCGATGAGCCGGTGATCGCCAAAGTCGAGGCCGACGCCTTCCCGGTGATCTGGCTGGCCTTCTCCAGCGACACCCACACGCCCCTGCAGATCAACGATATGGTCAACCGCATCGTCAAGCCGCGCCTGCAGACGGTGACAGGGGTGGCCGATGTGCGAATTTTTGGCGAGCGTAAATACGCCATGCGGGTCTGGCTCGACCCGGAGCGCCTGGCGGGCTACAAGCTCACTACCCAGGATGTGGAGGACTCGATCCGCCGCAACAACCTGGAAGTGCCAGCCGGCCGAATTGAGTCACAGCAGCGCGAGTTCAGCGTAACGTCTCAGACAGACCTGATCCGACCGAACCAGTTTGGCGAGATCGTGATTCGCAACGTCAATGGCTTTCCGGTCAAGCTGCGCGACATCGCCCAGGTGCGCGAGGGGCCGGCTGACGAGCGTAGCGCGGTGCGTCTCAACGGGCGGCCAGCGATCTCGGCGGGCGTGATCCGCCAAGCGACCGCCAACCCCTTGACCCTGTCCCAGGGCGTGCGCGACATGATTCCCCAGCTCGAGAAGGACCTGCCGCCGGGGGTCTCGATCGACATTGCCAACGACAACTCGGTCTTCATCGACCGCTCGGTCAAGAACGTGTACGCGACCATTCTGGAGGCGGTGGGTTTGGTGGCGCTGGTGATCTTCTTCTTCCTGCGCACTGTGCGGGCGTCCCTCATTCCCATCATCACCATCCCGGTGTCTCTCATCGGCACCTTCGCAATGATGGCGCTGGCTGGCTTCACCATCAACACGCTCACCCTGCTGGCCCTGGTGCTAGCCATTGGCCTGGTGGTGGACGACGCGATCGTGATGCTGGAGAACATCTTCCGGCACATCGAGGAGGGCATGGCGCCCTTTGCTGCGGCGATCAAGGGCTCGCGGGAGATTGGCTTTGCCATCATCTCGATGACCATGACGCTGGTGGCGGTGTTCGCGCCGCTGGCCTTCACGCCGGGCCGTACCGGACGCCTGTTCGCGGAATTTGCGCTGGCCCTGGCGGGCTCGGTGGTGGTCTCGGGCTTCGTCGCCCTGACGCTCACGCCCATGATGTGCTCGCTCCTCCTCAAGCACAACCCCAAGCCGAACATCTTCGATCGGTCCATGGAGCGGATGCTGACCGGCCTGTCCCGTGGCTATGAGCGGCTGATTCGCTGGGTGGTCACTGCCCGAGCCGGCGGTCCGAATGCACGAGGCCCTGTCGCCTGGGTGCTGCAGGCTCGCTGGCTGGTGCTGATTGGCATGGGCATTGCTGCCTGGGGCATTGCCACCGTTTTCCCGACGATGAAGCAGGAGCTCGCGCCGTTGGAGGATCGCGGCACGGTCCTGGTGAACGTCAATGCCCCGGATGGCTCCACCCTGGCTTACACAGACCGCTATGTCCGCCGGATTGAGGGTATTGCGTCCAACAACAAGGAGTTTGACCGTGTCTTCGGCAACGTGGGCAGTCCCACCGTGTCGCAGGGCAGCGTGGTGCTGCGAGCGGTTCCCTGGGAGGAGCGGCCCAATCGCTCCATCCTGGACGTCGCCCGAGAGATGGGCCCCCGGGTGTCTGGCCTCCCGGGTGTCTCCGCCTTCGTGATCACGCCACCCTCGCTGGGTCAGGGCTTTCGCGAGCGCCCGGTCAACTTCGTGATCCAGACCTCGGACAGCTACGAGAACCTCAACCGTGTTGCCCGGCAGATTCTTGAGGAGATGTCCAAGAACCCGGGCTTCATCCAGCCGGATGTGGACCTGCGCCTGAACAAGCCCGACCTGCGCATTGAGGTCGACCGCGAAAAGGCGGCTGACATGGGCGTGGGCGTGGACGTGGTCGCGCGCGCCCTGGAAACCATGCTGGGCGGTCGAATCGTCACGCGCTACAAGCGTGACGCGGAGCAGTTTGATGTGATCGTTCAGGTGCAGACCGGTGGCCGATCCACGCCGGAGGACATCGAGACCATTCAGGTGCGGGGTCGCAACGAAACCATGATCCCGCTGTCGGCCCTGGTCAGGGTGCGCGAGAGCGTGAGCCCGCGCGAGTTGAACCACTTTGGCCAGCGTCGCTCGGCGTCTATTACCTCTAATTTGGCACCCAACTACTCACAGGGCGAGGCGCTGGCCTTCATGAACGCCACCGCCGCCAAGGTGCTCAAGTCCGGGTATACGACTGACCTCAACGGATCGTCCCGCGAGTTCCGTAACTCGCAGGGTGCGCTGGCGGTTGTGTTCGTGCTGGCGCTGTTCTTCATTTTTCTGGTGTTGGCGGCGCAGTTTGAGAGCTTCATCGACCCCATGGTCATCATGCTGTCGGTGCCGATGTCGATGATCGGTGCGTTGCTGGCGCTCAAATGGTCAGGGGGCTCGCTCAACGTTTACTCGCAGATCGGCCTCATCACCTTGGTGGGCCTGATCACCAAGCACGGCATTCTGATCGTCGAGTTCACCAATCAGTTGCGCGAGTCGGGCATGTCGGTGGTCGATTCTGTGGTGAAGGCTGCGGGTCAGCGTCTGCGCCCCATTCTCATGACCACTGGCGCCATGGTGCTGGGCGCGGTCCCGCTGGCACTGTCCACCGGCGCCGGCGCCGAGAGCCGCCAGCAAATTGGCTGGGTGATCGTGGGCGGCATGAGTCTGGGCACGCTGCTGACCATATTCGTCGTGCCCACCATGTATTCGCTGTTCGCCCGCAGCAAGGTGCCCGGCGCGAACACGGCCGACGCCCATGACGCAGGCCACGCACAGGGCCATGGACATGCATCCACCGCGGCACCTGCCTCTGCAGCCACCGTGTCTCAGGCTACCACCCTGCCTGACCCGAAGGGCGAACTGATCGCCAAGTAAGGAAAACCGCCGACACGCGCTGTACCCGCCTTGGGCCTACGCTGCCCTCATCGCACTTCTTCCTGGAGATCCGTGATGAGACAGCTTCCCAAGGCCATCCCCGAACTCGACGGGGGTCTGTTTGTGCCGCGCCCGGTGGTGGACCTGCTAGACGCCTTGCTGATTGAGCGCGAGCGCGATCTGCGTCGAGTGCCGGATGACACAGCGGCCAATGACTTGACTGTGGTGTCCGAGTTGCGTCATCTGCTGCGCCTCGGCGGAGCGCGTCTGCCGGTACCGCCAGCGTCCGAACTGCTCGGGCTGACTGACCCACAGGCCGATACCCTCAGCCGCAACCTGCTGCGGGAGTAGGGGGCTCAAGCCAGGGGCGCTGCACCCTTGGGTGAGGCTGCCGAGAAGGACGCCAGGTCCTCGGGTGTGTTGAGGTTGCGAAAGCCCTCTGCGTCGAAGTCGACCCGGGCTGCGCCGGCCTGCCGCGCCCATTCGCCCGCCCTTCGACCCCCCGCCGACAGAAATTCGGCCAGGCGGTCCCGAAGGCCGCAGTGCATTAGGCAAAAGACGGGCTGAGGGCGCGCAGACTCTTCATCGCCCCGCTGCGCCCAAGCTACCGCCATCCGGGATTGACCCGGCTCGATTCCCACTGCACTCGCCAGACGCGTCGCCAGGCCGAGGGGGAAGAAGGGGGCGTCGCAAGGCACGCACAACAGCCAAGGCGTCTGGCATTGGCCCAAGCCGGCGAGCATGCCGCCCAGCGGGCCCTCGAAGGCCTGGGCGTCGGTCCAGACCGGCACGCCCAGCGCTTGGTAATCCTCGAGGTGCCGGTTGGCGCTGATTGCCAGATGGTCGACCTGGGGCGCCAGCCGCGCCAGCGCCTGCGCCGCCAGCGTTGTGCCAGCCCAAGGCAGCAAGCCTTTGTCTGCGCCTCCCATGCGCATTCCTCGGCCGCCAGCCAGCACCAAGCCGGTGATCTGGCCTGCCAGGATCATCCGCCGATATAGCTCATTTCGACCCGAGGGGCTGAAGCCGCTTGCAACGGGTGCGTCTGGGCGGCGGTGGCCGCGCCGCGCAGCTCGGAATAGCGGTCATCGCGCGCCCGCCAAAGTCCAGCAATGGCCGCGACTAGCTGATCGTCGCTGGCGCCACCGCGAAGCAGCGCCCTCAGGTCATGTCCGCGGCTGGCGAAGAGGCACATGAACAACTGGCCCTCGGTCGACAAGCGCGCCCGGTTGCAGTCGCCGCAAAAGGCCTGGCTCACACTGGCGATGATGCCGATCTCGCCGCTGCCGTCGGCGTACGCCCAGCGCCGGGCGGTTTCCCCTGGCGTGTTCGCTGGTAGCGAGACCAGTGGCAATTCAGCGGACAGGCGACGAAGGATTTCATCCGCCGGCAGCACATCGTCCAGGCGCCAACCGTTCGTATTGCCCACGTCCATGTACTCGATGAAACGAAGCGTCACACCGCTGCCGCGGAAATGGCGGGCCATGGGCAGGATCTGGTCCTCGTTGACACCGCGTTTGACCACCATGTTCACTTTGATGGAGCCTAGGCCGGCAGCCTTCGCGGCATCAATCCCCGCCAGCACTTCAGCCACCGGAAAGTCGGCGTCGTTCATCCGGCGAAACACCGCGTCGTCTAGCGCGTCGAGGCTGACCGTGACGCGGCGCAGCCCAGCCTCACGCAGTGCCAGCGCCTTGCGCGCCAGTAGTGAGCCGTTGGTGGTGAGGGTGAGGTCGGGTGCCTGCCCGTCTGGCCTGCGCAGGGTCGCCAGGCGTGCCACCAAGTCTTCGATGCCTCGCCGCAGCAGCGGTTCGCCCCCGGTGAGCCGGATCTTTTGAACACCTTGCGCAAGAAATGCGCTCGCCAGTCGGGTGATCTCCTCGAAGCGCAGCAGCGCCTCTTGTGGCAGGTACGTATGCGACTGATCAAAGACCTCACGTGGCATGCAGTAGCTGCAGCGGAAGTTGCAGCGGTCGGTGACGCTGATGCGCAGGTCTCTGAGCGGCCGGCCGCGAGTGTCTGTCAGGCCTGTCTGCCCCTGCGTCCCGCTCGTCACGGGTGCCAGCGTGTCAGACGGTGGCAGAGGGACTGGCAGACCTGCGGGGCGCTGGGCCAGCAGAGGAATCACGGATCTGGCGGGCATGGCGTTGATTGTGCGGGGCGGGGTCTGGGATGCGCTTCAGCCGTGCCGGATGGCCACGGTCTTGAGGATGGTAAAGCCGTACAGCGCTTCGAAGCCCTTCTCGCGGCCGTGGCCCGAGGAGCGGTATCCGCCGAAGGGTAGTTCAACGCCGCCGCCGGCGCCGTAGTTATTGATGAAGATCTGGCCGGCCCGCACCCGCCGGGCCATCCGTAACTGGCGGCCTCCGTCACGTGTCCAAACCCCGGTGACCAAGCCGAAGGGCGTGGCGTTGGCCAGTTGGACTGCATGGTCCTCGTCGCGAAAACTCATGGCGGCCAGCACCGGGCCGAACACTTCCTCCTGCGCCAGGCGGTGGTCCACCGGGACGTCGCGCAGCAGGGTGGGGGCTTGGTAGAAGCCGGTGTCGGGAGCCTCATCGACGATCTGGCCCTGCGCCACCATCTGGATACCAGCCACCTGGGCGTCGGCCAGGAAGTCCCACACCCGCTGCTGCTGGCTGGCGCGGATCAGGGGGCCGACGTCTAGGTCCAGGGTTGCCGGGCCCACCCGCAGCAGCGAAAAAGCCTTGGAGAGGCGTTCGAGTACCTGCTCGTAGATGCTTTCCTGCACCAGCAAGCGCGAGCCCGCCGAGCAGGTCTGCCCGGCGTTCTGGACGATGGCGTTGACCACCATTGGCAAGGCGGCGTCGAGGTCGGCGTCCTCGAACAGGATCTGTGGGCTTTTGCCGCCCAGTTCCAGGGTCACCGGGCAGTGGCGCTCGGCGGCGGCCTGCTCGATCAGGGTGCCGACGCGCGGGCTGCCGGTGAAGGAGATATGGTCGATACCAGCGTGCCGGGCCAGTGCGTCGCCGACTTCGTGGCCGTAGCCGGTGACGATGTTGATCGCCCCCGCCGGGAAGCCGCAGTCGGCCGCGAGTTGAGCCACCCGTAGCAGGGACAGGCAGGCGTCTTCGGAGGGCTTGACCACGCAGACATTGCCTGCCGCGAGCGCCCCGCCGACACAGCGCCCAAAAATTTGCATCGGGTAGTTCCATGGGACCACATGACCCGTGACTCCATGAGGCTCGCGCCAGGTCAGAACGCTATAGCCATCTAGGTAGGGAATGGTGTCGCCGTGCAGCTTGTCACAGGCTCCGGCGTAGAACTCGAAATAGCGCGCCAGTGCGGCAGCGTCGGCGCGTGCCTGCTTGGTGGGCTTGCCGCAGTCACGTTGCTCGATCAGTGCCAATTCTTCAGCGTGTTCGGCGATTTTTTGCGACAGTCGCATCATCAGCCGTCCACGCTCGGCGGCGTTGAGCTTGCCCCAGGGGCCCTCGAAACAGGACCGGGCAGCCTGCACCGCCCGGTCTATGTCCTCGGCGGTGCCGCGCTGAATTTCGTCGTAGACCTGGCCGTCGGATGGATCAATGACCGGCAGGGTGTGACCGCCGCTGGCCGGCTGGGACTGGTTGGCGATGAAGTGGTACTGCATGGAAGCGATTTTGCTCCAACGGGGAGGTCGTTTTTTTGGGTCCTGGGTTGGTGTTTGCTCTGGCATCGGCATCGTGGGTTTAGCGATGGCGTTGGCGTTGGCGTTTGGCCTAGAGCGCGTCGGGTGCGCCGCAGGGGCCCGGCGGCTTCGATGCGGGGGCCCTTCGGGCTTCCTTGCGGTGCTCGGCCGCCAGGGGCACGCGAGGCAAACTCGCCCTTTCAGGGCTCAAACATGCCTCGCTCTTCGGCCCCCAGCGCCCTCCGCGCCTCAGCCCCGCATAGGCGCCGCCGAACCCCTGCGGCGCACCCGACGCTTAGCTCCGGCGGAAGGCTTCTCGGCCGCGACTGCGCTGACCGCCCTGCGATGGGCTGCAGGACTTAAAGCGAGTCGAGGTGATTCGAGTCGATACGACTAGAAAACAAGAGACAAGAGACAAGAGACAAGACGCAATGCCATGCGAGAGGGATTGGGGGGGAGTGGGAAACAGCGCTTGCGATGCGCGCGTGGTGGTGAGGGTGGCATTGGCTCTGAGCCATCCCCGGGCATCTCCGGGCTGAGGGGCTGGCTGCAAGAGGTCTTCCGAGGGAGGAAAGCGGCGGGTATGCGGTATGGGTGCAGCGGCGCCTATGCGGGGCTGAGGAGCGGAGGTCGACAGGGGCCGAAGAGCGAGGCATGTCTGAGGCCCGCAGGGCCGAGTTTGCCTCGCGTGCCCTTGGCGACCGAGCACCGCAAGGGAGCCCGAAGGGCCCCCGTATCGAAGCCGCTGCGCCCATACCGCATGCCTGTCGCGCTCTAGGCCAACGCCAAACGGCAAAGGGCAAAGGGCAAAGGGCAAAGGGCAATAAAAAAGCGGCCCGCAGGCCGCCTTTATGAGGAGAGGGAAGGCCTTATTCGATCTTGGCCTTGGTACGCAGTTCGTCTTGGAACTGGGCCAGCTTTTGCTGGGCCATCTGCTGGGTGATCTGGGGCTTGACGTCCTCGAACTTAGGCAATTGGGCCTCGCGCACATCGTCGAGGCGAATCACGTGCCAGCCGAACTGGCTCTTCACCGGGGCGTCGGTCAGTTGGCCCTTCTTGAGGGACTGCAAGGCCTTGGAGAACTCGGGCACATAGCTGCCCGGGTTGGCCCAGTCAAGGTCGCCACCTTTGGCGCCGGATCCGGGGTCCTTGGACTGCTTCTTGGCGATGTCCTCGAATTTGCCGCCTTTTTTCAGGCTCGTGATGATGGCCTTGGCCTCTTCTTCCTTCGGCACCAGGATATGGCGAGCGCGGTATTCCTTGCCAGCGTTGGCCGCGACGAACTTGTCGTACTCGGCCTTCACCTCGGCGTCGGTCACCGGGTTTTTCTTCTGGTAGTCGGTGAACAGCTCGCGAATCAGGATGGCCTGGCGGGCCAGGTCGAGCTGGGTCTTGAAGTCGTCGGTGGCATCGAGGCCGCGCTTTTGCGCCTCTTGCATGAAGACTTCGCGGGTGATGACCTCTTCCTTGATCTGGGCATTGAGGTCAGGGGTGACAGGCCGGCCGCTCTTGGCGATCTGGGCTGCCAGCGCGTCGACGCGGGACGTAGGCACGGGCTTGCCATTGACGATGGCCACGTTTTGGGCCTGCACGGGCAGGGCCGCGAGGGCGAGGAGGGCGGCGGCGCAAGCCGAGGCGATTTGCTTGTTCATGGGAGGGTGTCGGAAGGGGTTCCTGGGGATCCGCGGGGGGATGCAGTTAGGCGAGCTCAATGGCCAGAGCATGCAGCCCGCGCGCCATGAAATCGCCGAGCGCATCATACACAAGCCGGTGCTGCGCAACCCGGGTCTTGCCGGTGAAAGCCTGGCAGGCAATACGGACCCTGAAATGGGTGCCCTCGCCGGTTCCGTCAGCACCCGCGTGGCCCGCATGGGCGGCGCTCTCGTCTTGCACATCCAGCACCGTCGGTGACAGCGTCTGGCGCAGCCGCTCGGTGATCGCGTCCGCGGTGATGCCGGTGCCGGCGCTCACGGTCGGGGCTCCCCGCTGCGCTCAGGGCTTGAGATGCCTGTCGGGGGCTCTGCTGGCTTGGCCGCATCTGGCTTGCCAAAGCTGTCCTGATTGGCCGCCTCGTCACTCTCGATGTGCTTGCCCAGCCACAGGCTCTGGCCGACCACGAACACCGCCATGAGCCCCAGCCCGCCGAACAGCTTGAAATCGACCCAGGTCGCGGTGTCGAAGTTGTAGGCCACCCAGAGATTGAGCACGCCCATGAACAGGAAGAACACGGTCCAGCTGCGCTGCATCGCGGTCCAGGCCGGCTCGGCCATACGCACCTTGTCACCGATCAGGGACTTGATCAGGTTGCGCCGCCAAATGAGTTGCGCCAGCAGCAGCGAGCCGCCCATCAGCCAATACAGGATGGTGGGCTTCCACTTGATGAAGGTCTCGTCATGAGCGATCAGGGTGGCGCCGCCGAAGAGAACGATCACCCCCAGGCTGAGCCATTGCATCGTCTCGACCTTGCCACTGCGCCAGCGCAGCCAGGCGATCTGGGCTACGGTGGCGACGATGGCCACCCCCGTGGCGACGTAGATGTCGGCCATCTTGAAGGCGACAAAGAAAAGAATGATGGGAAAGAAGTCGAGGAGCAGCTTCATGGGGAGGCGGGGCGTTCGGTAGGTGGCTGGCTTCGGTGGCTGGCTTCGGTGTCGGGTGTTTCAGGCCGCGGGGTCGGCCGGGTTGAATTCGAGTGACGCCGAGTTCATGCAATAGCGCAAACCGGTAGGCGCCGGGCCGTCGGGAAACACATGGCCCAGGTGGGCGCCGCATTCGGCGCAAACGGTTTCGATGCGAACCATGCCGTGGCTGATGTCGCGCCGCTCCTCGATAGCACCCTCGCGGGCCAGGGAGAAGCTGGGCCAACCGCAGCCGGCATCAAACTTGGTGCTGGCGTCAAACAGCAAATTACCGCAGCAGATGCAGTGGTAGCTGCCATTGGCCCACACCTGTTCGTAGCGGCCGGTGAAGGGTCGCTCGGTGGCGGCCTGGCGCGTGACCTGGAAGGCGGCGGGCTCGGCGCCTTTGGCGGCCAGTAGGGCGCGCCACTCGGTTTCGGACTTCTGAATGGGATAGGTCATGGGGTGAGGTTAGCGCAGGACGGCTGACCCGTTGCCGGGCGGGGGCCGGCAGGGTTCAGGAGGAGCAACTGATCTCCAGGCTGCTCGCCCAGCTTGGCGGCAGTCCGGCGTACTCGGCGTCATGCGCCGGGTCGTCATCGAAGGGGCGCTGCAGCAGGGCCAACAGCGTCTGAACGCCGCCGTCGTCCCCCTCGCGGGCGCGGCGAATGGCCAACTCGGCCAGGTGGTTCCTCAGCACGAACTGCGGGTTCGTCGCCAGCATCCGGGTGCCGGGCGTATCTTCGCCGGCGATGCGCAGGGTCCAGCGGGCGTGCCAGGCGTCGAAGCTGGCCCGGTCAATAAACAGGTCGCGCACCGGGGCCACCGGTCCGCCGGCCGCGTGCCGCGACAGCTGCCGCCAGAACAGGGGCCAGTCGGTCCGGCCGGCGGCCAGGAGCTTGAGCGCCTCGTCGACCAGCGGCTGATCGGCTTCGGTGACCTCCGCCAGGCCGAGCTTGGCGCCCAGACGGGCCAGCATGGCCTGCGGGAAAACCGACTTGTAGGACTCCAGCGCCGCCAGCAGCGGCGCCTGGTCTTCCACCAAAGGCATCAAGGCCTGGGCCAGGCAGTGCAAGTTCCACCAGGCGACATTGGGCTGGCGGTTCCAGGCGTAGCGGCCGCCGCTGTCGGTGTGGTTGCAAATATGGTCTGGGTCGAAACCGTCCATGAACTGGAAGGGCCCGTAGTCCAGCGTGAGGCCCAGGATGCTCATGTTGTCGCTGTTCATCACGCCGTGGCAAAAGCCCACCGCCTGCCACTGCGCCATCAGCCGGGCAGTGCGCTCGCTGACCTGCTCCAGAAAGGCCGCATAGGGGTTACCGCCAAAGGCCTCGGCCGTTCGGGCGCTGCTGCGCACCTCGGGGTAGAAGCTGTCGATGACAAAGTCGGCCAGACGCCGAAGCGCCTCCACGTCGCCGGCGGCGGCGAAATGCTCGAAATGGCCAAAGCGGATAAAGCTGGGCGCGACCCGGGTCACCACCGCGGCGGTCTCCAGCTCCTCGCGCAGCACCGGCTTCGGGGAGGCGGTGAGCATGAGGGCGCGGGTGGTCGGAATGCCTAGCGCCTGCATCGCCTCCGAGGCCAGGAACTCCCGGATGGATGAGCGCAGCACCGCCCGGCCGTCGCCCATGCGGGAGTAGGGGGTCCGCCCGCTGCCTTTGAGCTGGATTTCCCAGGGGCCGTTGGCACTGCGGGTCTCGCCCAGCAATATCGCCCTGCCGTCACCGAGCTGGCCGGCCCAGACGCCGAACTGGTGACCGCTGTAGACGCTGGCGAGGGGCCGGCTGCCCGCCAGGGGGCGGCTGCCGCTGAAGGCCTCTATCGCTTCGCGCTCTCGCAGCTGGGCCGGGTCGAGCCCAAGGTCGCGCGCCAGGGGCTCACAAAGGGCCACCAGGCGCGGGGCGGGCAGGGGGTCAGGGGCGAGTTCGGTGGCGTAGCCCGGGCCAAGCTGTGCAAAGCGGTGGTCCCAGGTCAGGCCCAGGTCGAGGGGCGGAAGTTCAGGCGGCATGCACGCTGATTGTCGCCGCCGGGCCGCAGCCCTGGCAGGGGCAGGGTCTCGCAGGAAAGGCAGGTGGAGGGCAGGTGGAGGGCAGGTCCCTGAGAGGCGGTCTCCGCAGTGGCGGTGTCCGTGGTTCAGAGGGCATGGCGATCGGCCGGGCGATCGGCCGGGCGATCGGGATAGCGAGCTGCCCAGCGAGCGGCATGGCGGTAGCTCCGGGAAATCCCGGGGGGCAGACCCGAGGCACCTGCTGGCGCCAGGCTTAGGCGCATACTTGTTGCCGTTCATTTCGACCTGTTTTCAGCGAACAAATAAAAAGGAGACCGCCATGCTGGGCCTGATGCAAGACCAACCCCTTTTGATTTCTGCCTTGATCGAGCATGCCGATCGGCACCACCGCGACGGCGAGATCGTCTCGCGCCGTACCGAGGGTGATGTGCATCGCTACACCTGGACCGAGGCCGCCGCCCGTTCGCGCCAGGTGGCCCATGCGCTGGACGCAATGCTGCTCGACGTCGGGAGCCGCGTCGCCACCCTGGCCTGGAACGGCTACCGCCACCTGGAGCTGTATTTCGGCGTCTCCGGCTCTGGCCGGGTGCTGCACACGCTGAACCCGCGCCTACACCCCGACCAGGTGGTCTGGATCGCCAACCATGCCGAGGACCAGGTGCTGTGTTTCGACACCAGCTTCCTGCCCTTGGTGCAGGCGGTGCACGCGAAATGCACCACCATCCGCCAGTACGTGATGCTGTGCGACGCCGACAAGCTGCCAGCCGACACCGGCATTCCGGGCCTCATCGCCTATGAGGCCTGGATTGCCGGCCAGCCGACCACCTACGACTGGCCCCGCCTCAGCGAGAGCGCCGCCTCGAGCATGTGCTACACCAGCGGCACCACCGGCCACCCGAAGGCGGCCCTGTACAGCCACCGCTCCACCATCCTGCATGCCTTTGCCTCGGCCATGCCCGACGTGATGGGCCTGTCGGCCCGTGACTCGGTGCTGCCGGTGGTGCCCATGTTCCATGTCAACGCCTGGGGCATTCCCTATTCCGCGGCAATGGTGGGCTGCAAGCTCGTCTTCCCAGGTCCGGCGCTGGACGGCAAGTCGGTCTACGAATTGATCGAGGCCGAGGGCGTCACCTTCGCCGCCGGCGTGCCGACCGTTTGGCAAATGCTGCTCGGCCACGTGGGCCCGAACCAGCTCAAGTTCTCCAAGCTCAATCGCACAGTGATCGGCGGCGCGGCCTGCCCGCCGGCCATGATTGATGCCTTCCGCAACCAGTACGGGGTGGATGTGCTGCACGCCTGGGGCATGACCGAGATGAGCCCGCTGGGGACCCTTTGCACCTTGAAGAACAAGCACCTTGCGCTGCCGGAAGACGAGCAGATGAAGATCCGACTCAAGCAGGGCCGGGCCATCTTCGGGGTGGACATGCGCATCGTTGGCGACGACGGCCGGGAGCAGCCCTGGGACGGCAAGACCTTCGGCGACCTGGAGGTGCGTGGGCCCTGGGTCATCGACAGCTACTTCCGGGGCGAGGGCAGTCCGCTCAACGACGGCTGGTTCCCCACAGGTGACGTGGCCACCATCGACCCCGACGGCTACATGCAGATCACCGACCGAAGCAAGGACGTGATCAAGTCCGGCGGCGAGTGGATCTCTTCTATTGACATCGAGAACATCGCCATGGGCCACCCGGCCATCGCCATGGCAGCCTGCATCGGCATGAAGCATCCCAAGTGGGACGAGCGGCCGATCGTGGCGGTGGTGAAAAAGCCCGGCCAGGAGGTGGCGCGCGACGACCTGCTCAAGTTCTACGAGGGCAAGATTGCCAAGTGGCAGATCCCCGACGACGTGGTCTTTGTGGAGGCAATTCCCCTTGGAGCCACAGGGAAAATGCTCAAGACGAAATTACGCGAGCAACTCAAGGATTACCGCCTGCCCACGGCCTGAGGCTGCCTCCCATCACCCTCTTCCGTCACTGTCGCGCATCTTGGGCGTTCACATTGGGCGCGCTCGTCGGCTGACCGTCGCGCAGGGCCCCTGCCAGCCGCGCTTTTCTAGGGGAGTTCCCGAGCGTAGGGAACTCCCTGACCTCGCTTGCAGTACGAAACTTGTACGCTCCGGCCATACAAGCCTTTCAAGGAGCCTCACATGAAATTCGTCCTCAGGACTGTTGCCTTTTCCGCCCTGGTTGCTGTGTCGGGCCTCGCCTTCGCGCAAAAGGGCGAGACGGTGCGTATCGCTTACATGGACCCGCTGTCGGGTCCCTTTGCCAACGTGGGCCAGAACCAGCTCAAGAGCTGGCAGTTCGTTGCCGAGCAGCTCTCGGGTGCCAAGAACGAGGCCGGGGTGAAGTTCGAGGTGGTGGGCTTTGACAACAAGGGCTCGCCTCAAGAAAGTCTCAACACGCTCAGGGCTGCCATCGACCAAGGCTTTCGCTACATCACCCAGGGCAACGGCTCCGGCGCGGGCCTGGCCCTGCTCGAGGCGGTGTCCAAGCACAACGAGCGCAACCCCGGTAAAGAAATCATTTACCTGAACTACTCCGCGGTTGATCCGGCGATGACCAACGAGCGCTGCGACTATTGGCACTTCCGCCTGGATGCCGACACCTCGATGAAGATGGAGGCGCTCAGCTCCTTCGTGAAGGACCAGCCCAAGGTTAAGAGCGTCTACCTGATCAACCAGAACTATTCGCACGGCCAGCAGGTCGCCAAGTACTTCAAGGAAAGCCTGGCTCGAAAGCGCCAGGACGTGAAGATTGCCGGTGAAGACCTGCACCCCTTTGGTCAGGTCAAGGATTTCGCGCCCTACGTGGCCAAGATCAAGCAGTCGGGTGCCGACGCCATCGTCACCGGTAACTGGGGCGCTGACCTCACCCTGCTGGTGAAGGCGATGAACGACGCTGGCCTCAAGATTCCGATGTACACCTACTACTCGCAGGTGAGCGGCACCCCCACCGCGCTGGCGGCGGGCGGCGAGTCCGAGGTCTATGTGGTGGCCTATGGCCACGCCAACCACACGGGTGAGATTGGCAAGCTCATGACCGACTTCAAGAAGAAGTTCAACGATGACTACTACGGCCTGGCCACATACAACGGCATCAAGCTGATGAGCGCGGCCATGGCCAAGGCCAAGTCCACCAACCCGGTGGCCGTGGCCAAGGCGATGGAGGGCCTGTCGGTCAAGAGCTTCGCGGGCGAGGTGACCATGCGCGCCTCCGACCACCAGCTGCAGCAGGCGCTCTTCATCACCAAGTGGCAAAAGGCCAAGAAGGGTGAGTACAGCGTCGAGAACACCGGCTATACCTTCGTCCCGGTGCGCCAGTTCGAGCCCTACGTGTCGAGCACGCCCACCAGCTGCAATATGAAGCGTCCGGGCTGAGAACGACCCCATTGAGTCGCTGACCCGGGTGGCTGATCTGGGTAGCTGACCAGGTTTGTGTCCTCGGCTGGCCCGGTGCCGCCACCGGATCCCCCACTGTGTCGGCGGGGATACCGGGCGAACACCTCTGCCCGTCTGCCTGTGGTGCACACTTCGTGCGCCCTGTTCAGACGGGCTTTTTATCGTGCACCTGATTTCCGAATGGAATTCTTCACCATTTCCCTGTTGAATGGCATCAGCTACGGGCTGCTTCTGTTCATGCTGAGCGCGGGTCTCACGCTGATTTTCAGCATGATGGGCGTGCTCAATTTCGCCCACGCCAGCTTCTACATGCTTGGGGCCTACTTTGCCTACAGCGTCACCGAGCTGGTGGGCTTCTGGCCCGCACTCTTGCTGGCCCCCTTGGGCGTGGGAGCGCTGGGTGCGCTCTTCGAGCGTTACTGCCTGCGTCGGGTCCATGCCTTTGGCCATGTGCCGGAGCTGTTGATCACCTTTGGCTTGTCTTTCATCGTTTTGGAGATGGTTCAGCTCGTTTGGGGAACCAGCTCGGTGGACTACCGGGTACCGGCGGCACTGAGCGGCCCCTTGTTCACCCTTTTCGGTACCCAGTTTCCCCTTTACCGCGGATTCATGATGGCGGTGGCCATCGTGATGCTGCTGGCCCTTTGGCTGATGCTCACACGCACGCGCATAGGTCTCGTCATCCAGGCGGCGCTCACCCACCCTGAGATGGTGGAGGCCCTGGGTCACAATGTGCCACGCATCTTCATGGGTGTGTTCGGCGGCGGCGCGGCCCTCGCCGGCCTGGCCGGGGTGATCGGCGGCAACGCCTTCGTGACCGAGCCGGGCATGGCGGCCACCGTGGGCTCGGTGATTTTCGTGGTGGTGGTCGTGGGTGGCATGGGCTCGCTGGCCGGGGCCTTCATCGCCTCGTTACTGATCGGCACGATCCAGACCTTTGCGGTCGGCATCGACACCTCGCTGGTGTCGGTTTTGTCTGGCCTCGGGTGGCAAATCGGGCCGGGCGCACCAGGCTACGCCCTGTGGAAGCTCAAGGTCAGCCAGGTGGCACCTGTGCTGCCCTATGTCTTTCTGGTGCTGATCCTGATCTTCCGGCCCAAGGGCCTGATGGGCACCCGGGAGGAATAAGCCGATGGCCAATAGCTATTACGAGTTCAAGCCTTACAACGTTGGCCGCTGGGTGATCTGGGGCCTGTATGCGCTGATCCTGGCCTGTGCGCCCCTGGTCTTCACCAGTTCCCTGTCACACACGATGCTCAGCCAAATGGGCATCGCGATCATTGTTTGCCTTTCCTACAACATGTTGCTGGGGCAGGGCGGCATGCTCAGTTTCGGGCATGCGGTGTACTCCGGGATGGGGGCCTTCCTGGCGATGCACACGCTCAACCTGGTGACCAAGGGCCAGTGGCCGCTGCCGGTCAGCCTGCTGCCCTTGGTGGGCGGGGTGGCAGCGATGCTGTTTGCCGTGGTGCTGGGCTGGGTGACCACTAAGAAGTCGGCCACCACCTTCGCCATGATCACGCTGGGCGTGGGCGAACTGGTCTGGGCCTCGGCCCTGATGTTTCCCGAGTTCTTTGGTGGTGAGGGGGGCATTTCCGGCAACCGGGTGACCGGGGCCAAGCCCTGGGGCATCACCTTCGGGCCGCAGGTGCAGCTGTATTACCTGATCGCCCTCTACACCTTCGTGTGCACCGCGGCCATGTTCGCCTTCACCCGCACGCCCCTGGGCCGCATGCTCAATGCGGTGCGTGACAACCCGGAGCGGGTGGAGTTTGTTGGCTACAACACCCAGATGGTGCGCTACATCGCCTTCGTGGTGGCCGCCTTCTTCGCTGGCGTGTCCGGCGGGCTGGCAGCGCTCAACTTCGAAATTGTCACCGCCGAGGTGGTGGGCGGGCAGCGCTCGGGTGCCTATTTGCTGTTTACCTTCTTGGGCGGCGCTACCTTCTTCTTCGGGCCCATCATCGGCGCGGTGCTGATGGTGCTGGCCTTTGTGCTGCTATCCGAATTCACCAAGGCCTGGCTCTTGTACCTGGGCCTGACCTTCCTGTTCATGGTGATGTTCGCGCCTGGTGGCATCGCCAGCCTGGTGATGATGAATTTGCGGGTGGCTTCCTTCGGCCGACTGCGCGACGTGTGGGTCAGCTATCTGGGCTTGGGCGTGACTGGGCTATCGGCGCTGGCAGGTGCCGGCGCCATGATCGAGATGGTCTACCACCTCAAGCTGAACGCCGCTCTCGGCCCCGAGCTGCGCTTCATGGGGGTGCCGCTCCATGCGCAGAGCGTGGACAGCTGGTTCGGCGCCAGCTTTTTGCTGGTGACCGGCGTCTTGCTCTTCGAGCTGGCTCGCCGCGAATACGTCCGGCAGTGGGGAGAGACTCAGGAATTCATCGAGAAAGAGATCAAGCGGCGGGAGATGCTGATATGAGCGCCGAGACCTTTGCCCTGGAACTCAAGGACCTGCACAAGAGTTTTGGCAAGACCGAGATCATTCGCGGTGCCAACCTGCAGGTGCGCGCGGGCGAGCGGGTGGCGGTGATCGGGCCCAATGGCGCGGGCAAGTCCACCCTGTTCAACCTGATCAGCGGCCGCTTTGCGCCCACTCGCGGCGAAGTGCGCCTCAAAGGCCAGCGCATCGACGGCAAGAAGCCTTATGAAATCAACCGGCTGGGGCTCTCGCGCAGCTTCCAGATCACCAACATCTTTCCCAAGCTCAGTGTCTTCGAAAACCTGCGCTGCGGGGTGCTGTGGAGCCTGGGCTACCGCTACACCTTCCTCAAGTTCCTGGCCAATCTGGAAGATGCCAACGACCGCGCTGATGCCTTGATGGAGATGATTCGCCTGGACAGAAAGCGCGACATCCTGGCGATGAACCTCACCTATGCCGAGCAAAGGGCGCTGGAGATCGGGATCACCATCGCAGGCGGAGCAGAGGTCATTTTGCTCGACGAGCCCACTGCTGGCATGAGCAAGAGCGAAACCACCCGCTTCATCCATCTCATTCGCGAGTTGACCGAGGGTAAAACCCTGCTCACGGTAGAACACGACATGGGCGTGGTCTTCGGTCTGGCCGACCGCATCGCAGTGGTGGTGTACGGCGAGGTGATCGCGTTTGACACGCCGGAGAAGGTGCGTGCCGACCCCCGTGTGCAGGAGGCCTACCTCGGTTCGGTCGTCGCGGCCCAACAAGCCGGGGAGGGCCACTGACCATGCTGCGTGTCGACAACCTTCACGCCTTCTACGGCAAGAGCCATGTGCTGCATGGGGTGAGCTTTGACGTGGGCGAGGGCGAGATCGTGGCCCTTCTGGGGCGCAACGGATCGGGGCGCTCCACCACGGCCAAGGCCGTTATGGGCATGGTCGATTGCGAGGGCTCCATCGTCTGGAAGGGACGGGAGATCGTGGGCAAGAAGCCCTACCAGATCGCGAATCTGGGGCTGGGCTATGTGCCCGAGAACCGCGACATCTTTCCCAAACTCACCGTGCGCCAGAACCTGATGCTGGGGCAAAAGGAGGCTGGCAAGGTCGGCCGCTGGGATTTTGAGGACATGTTCCGTCTGTTCCCGAGCCTCAAGGAGCGCGAGCACACCGAAGCGGGTGTGCTCTCTGGCGGCGAGCAGCAGATGCTGACCCTGTGCCGCACCTTGATGGGCGACCCGGATCTGATCATCATCGATGAGCCCACCGAGGGTCTGGCGCCCAAGATCGTGGAACTGGTGGCCGACTACCTGCAGGCGCTTAAAAGTCGTGGCGTGTCGGTGCTGCTTATTGAGCAAAAGCTCACCATCGCGATGCGCATCTCGGACCGCGCCCTGGTGATGGGCCATGGCGCCATCGTGTTCCAGGGTACCCCGGAGGCGCTCAAGTCCGATGCCTACATCCGCAAGGAGTGGCTGGAGGTCTGAGGCCTGCGCAGCTCAGAGGATGGGTGGGACGGGGGATCCGCTTCCGCCTCTGCGTATTGCGTCATGGACTCTCTGTAATTCACGCCGAGTGCCAGGATCGTACGCACTGCCGTACCGGGTGTCTTCGCCCGTGCTTCCCAACGACATCATGTCCTTCGCGCTATCGCACAGGGACCTCCATGCGTCGCCGACCTTCTCGCCTGCACTTTCCAGCGAGTCAAGGGCGCGTCTGCCCCAGCTGACGTTTGTGAAGGCGCCAGTGGAGCCAGCAAATCCAGTTCTGGCTTCGGGTGTCTTGAAGCAAGAGAAAAGGTTTTTGAACTTCTGTCCCATAGTTCGGGGTTGTGGCCCTGAAGTCGGGTCTGACCTGGCCGGCTCTTGCGAACGCACGTTCATCTGCCGGATGGGAGCAGATGGCCTCCTCTCGGCGGCGAGCCGGCTTCCTAGAGGGCTGCTCTTGGAAAACGGGCTCCCACCCGAGGGAGCGACGCTCGGGCTTGTTTGAACGGCCGCCGCGAGGGTCGTGTGCAAATTGCTGGGAAGGGAGGCAGGCTTGGTTGGAAAGGTCACTGGCGGCGGAGGGGCGAACATTGGGACGGATGAAATGGGTTGCATGGTCGTCTCCTGGTCAGGCAGTGGGCTTGCACAATTGCGCCGACAACTCGTGGCGGGCGCTCATGCAGGATTGAAGTGAGGAATCGAGCTTCGAGGCCAATTGGTGCGGGGCGAGCGCCGGCAGCCAGAGGCTCGTCCGCGCCATCAGGCTGCTGGTCTCGGGCTCGAAGGAAAGGGCTGGCATGTCGCCCTTTGCGCCCGTCATATTCATGAACAGCCCACTGGCGATGACGCCGGGCGCCAAATCAGCTGCGACCTCCATCAGCGGGTAGAAGACATGGAGGTAATCGCGTTGGCGGGTCAGGTGAAAAGTCACCTCGCCTCCGTCATTCAGGGCTTTCGAAAGCGTCACTTCATCGTCGTCCAAAGCGGGGACCTCCAGCAGGGCCCTCATCAACGCGTTCACTTCGTCGGCAGTCATGGTTCAGTCCTCCAAAACGGGGGTGGTCTCGGCCTGCATCAGCCGCTTCTGCCAGGCATCTGCCTCACCCACGAGGCGGGCCAGGCAGTCCAGGAACATTTCGTCGGTCAATTGCTCGCCGCCGATGCGCTGGTCGAGGTAGACCTCACCGTCGCCATCGAGGCACAGATGCGCCTCTGGTGCGATGGGCAGGCAGAGGTTGGCCTGCGCCAGGGCCGAGAGCGACGCTTCATCGGCCGGATCGATACGGCCCACCCAGGCCCGTGCAGCCAGAAATCCCGGGGGATGCGCTTCTGACAAACCGACGCTGACCTCTCCGAAGCGGTAGCCATGCTCGCCGGCCTCGTTCGCAATGACCGGAGGGACGTGAAACTGCGCCTGTAGGCAGCGCATGGATTCTTCAAGATTCATCTGAGGCTTCCTAGGCAAGTGGGTGGGGTAAACGGACTGCTGTCAAAGACCTGAAATCAGGCGGTTTGCGCATGAGTTACGTCATCCTTTTGTCAGTTCAATCCTGTCAGTCCTGCCAATGGCGCAATCAAGGCGATTGGTATCACGGGTCGCGGTGGGGCCGCATGCCGCGGCGCCGACATGAGGGGCTGGAGGTGAGAAGAGGGGGGTTTAGCGGAAGGTGCCGGGCCGCGCTTTCGACAGGTCGGTTTAGCGGTAGACGTTGTCGAAATTCATGTTCGTATCAGCGTCAGAGGGATCGGAGCCAGGCACGGACTCGCGATCAGCTGGCACCAACTGTTTCGGACTTTCGGAGGAGTCTTCGGATCGAACGATGAAGTCGTCGTCTTTGTCGTAGCGTGATGGATCGACCGAGGAATAGTGCGACTCCTCGAGGGCTTCCCAGCTTCCAGCGGCAGGAGCGCCGCCCCTCTCCTGGGGAATGTGCAGTTTTGGCGTCTCCTCTGGGTCGGTGTGCCGCGTGATAAGCCCGAACACACCAGTGCCGGCCGTGCCCAACCCCACCATTGCAGCTCCCATGCCCAGGCCGATGACTGCCACGCCAACTCCTGTAGCCGCAAGAGCAACACCTGCTGCCATCAGTGCAACCCCCAGGAAGAGGCGCGTGGCTGGATGCTTGGCGACACCACTCAGAACGCTTCCCAGATCTTTGAGTGCGTCCCTCCAGCCATAGGCTTCGTGCTCGGGCTTGGCTTGCGTCACTGTCGCCGTGCGCACAGACGCTGCGGTGTTTTGGACGTTGCCAAGTTTCGATCCGGAGCCGATTGAAGTCGCACCCCGGTCAGTCTGGGGCCCTTGCGGGCCGTTGCTGCTTGAAATCGAAAGGCTGGCAGACCTTGCATAGGCTGCACCGCTCGCAATAGACCCCGACATGTTTCTTTCCTCTCTGACTTCAAGCCGGAACGCGCGCCGCCTCGTGCATGCGGTTACGAATTTGCCGGCAATGCGAGACAAATTCATCGAGGGCAGCCTTCAACTGGTTCGCTCCGAGGCTGGGTGAATAAAGCGCTTTGCGCGCCACAAATGCGGCGCGATGCGCATCAAAAGCCATGGTCGGAATACCGCTGCGCGCACTGCTCAGATTCGACAGCAAGGCCCCCAGGTGGGCGCCATGCGCTCCGTCCTCGGGGAAGTCCATGAGCGGGCACAGCAGCAGCAGGTAGTCGCGGCCCGCCGAGAAGTGGGCTTCAATCTCCAACCCATCCTCTGCAGGCAGGTTGTAGCCCTGATCCCCCGCCGGCAGGGCGACCAGGCCCAGCGCGCCGGACACGACATCTTCAAATTGTTCGGGCGACATGCTTCATCCCCCCTGCCGGGCCGGCTCGTCAGCGCTGCCGAGCGTCTGCTTCCAGCGCATAGCCTCGCCGATGAGCCGCTCGAGTGCGTCGAGAAACTGCTCGTGGGTCATGTCCTCTCCGCCCAGGCGCATGTCGAGGTACACCTCGCCTGCGCCATCCATCCCCAGCATGGCGTCGGGGGCCACCGGTAAGTCCATGTTGCCCAGCGCCACCCGGGCCACGGCCGACTCGTCCCGCATGTCCACGGTGCCAACCCAGGTGCGTGCACACAAAAAGTCCTCGGGCTGCGCCTGCGCAAGACCGACGGTGGTGTCGCCAAAGCGGTAGTAATGGCGCCCGCCCTTTTCTGGCGGACCGGGCGGCACCCCGAACTGGGCGCTCAACCCTTGAAGAGCCTCGTCAAGCGTCATCGGTCACGTTCCTCCTGGAGGGTTGAATGCAGCCCGCCCGCCGGTCATTTGCGGTGCCTTCGGTCGACTGCGCGTCTTGGTTTGGCCGTGCGTACTCCGCCTGAGTGGCGTCAGCCAAGTGCCAGTTCCGCTCGGCTATGTCGCTTGTCCCACCCGGGACAAGCCCAGAATTCGGGGGTTTCAGGCTCCCCCTAGAATCTCGCTGGTTTCGCACGATCGTTCTTTTTTGCTCCAACTCCCTTGAGGAACCCCATGACGGCTGAATACAAGGTCCACGGCAACGTGGCCGTGATCACCCTGAACAACCCGCCCGTCAACGGCCTAGGTCTGGCGACCCGCCGTGGCATCACCGACGGTCTGGCCCAAGCCAACGCCGATGCCGCCGTGCAGGCCATCGTGATCACCGGTGGCGGCAAAGCCTTTTCGGGCGGCGCCGACATTCGCGAGTTCGGCAGCCCCAAGGCGCTCGCCGAGCCGAACCTTCTCTCGGTCATCGCCGCGGTGGAAGCCTCGGACAAGCCTGTCGTCGCCGCGCTCCACTCGGTAGCCATGGGCGGCGGCCTGGAATTGGCCCTGGGCTGCCACTACCGCATCGCCGCGCCGGGCACCTCGATCGCCCTGCCCGAAGTGAAGCTGGGCTTGGTGCCCGGTGCCGGCGGCACGGTACGCCTGCCGCGCGCCCTGGGCGTCGAAGCTGCGCTCAACATGATCGTGAGCGGCGAGCCGGTCAAAAGCGAGATGCTGGCCCAACTCCCCGGTCAGAAGCTGTTCGACAAGCTCTCCGCCTCACCCGAGAGTCTGGCCGATGAGGCATTGGCTCTGGCCCGCGAGGTGGCTGACAAGCGACCCCTGCCCAAGGTGCGCGACTTGCCAGCCAAGCACCCGCAGGGGGACGCCTACTTCAAGTTCGCCCGCAACATGGTCGCGGGCATGGCCAAGAACTTCCCGGCGCCGCTCAAATGCGTCGACGTGGTGGAGAACGCCACCAAGCATTCCTTCGCCGAGGCCCTGCGGCTTGAGCGCGAGGTGTTCATCAATCTGATGTGGACGCCCGAGTGCATTGCCCTGCGTCACCTTTTCGTGGCCGAGCGCGCCACCTCCAAGATTGCGGACGTGCCCGAGGACACCCCCAAGCGCACCATCGCCAAAGTCGCCGTGATTGGCGCCGGCACCATGGGTGGCGGCATCTCGATGAACTTCCTGAGCGCCGGGATTCCGGTGACGATCCTCGAAATGAAGCAGGAGGCGCTGGACCGTGGCGTGGCCACCATCCGCAAGAACTATGAAGCCCAGGTCAAAAAAGGCAAGCTCAAGCAGGACAAGTACGAAGAGCGAATGGCGCTTCTCACCACCACCTTGGCTTATGAAGACATCGGCAGCGCCGACCTGGTGATCGAGGCGGTGTTCGAGGAAATGGGCGTCAAGCAAAAGGTTTTCGAAGCGCTCGACAAGGTGATGAAGCCCGGCGCCATCCTGGCGTCCAATACCTCCACCCTGGACGTGAACCAGATTGCTTCCTTCACGAAGCGGCCGCAGGATGTGGTCGGCCTGCACTTTTTCAGCCCGGCCAACGTGATGAAGCTGCTGGAAGTGGTGCGCGGCGCCCAGACCGCCAAGGACGTCATGGCCACGGTGATGGCTCTGGCCAAAAAGATCAAGAAGACCGCGGTGGTCTCTGGCGTGTGCGACGGTTTCATCGGCAACCGCATGATTGAGCAGTACAGCCGCCAGGCCGGCTTCCTGCTCGACGAAGGCTGCACCCCGCAGCAGGTGGACAAGGCGGTTGAGAAGTTCGGCTTTGCCATGGGCCCCTTCCGCATGGGCGATCTGGCGGGCAATGACATTGGCTGGGCGATTCGCAAGCGCCGTGCCGTTGAAAAGCCAGGCCTGAAGTACAGCGCCAGCGCCGACAAGCTGTGCGATCTGGGGCGCTACGGACAGAAGACCGGCGCCGGCTGGTACGACTACCAGCCTGGCAAGCGCGACGCCATTCCCTCACCGGTGGTGACCGCGCTGATCGAGGAGCACCGCAAGGCCCTGGGCATCACCGCGCGCAAGATCTCTGACGAAGAGATCGTCCAGCGACTGGTGTTCTCACTGGTCAACGAAGCGGGGCACATTCTGGAAGAAGGCATTGCCGCCCGCGCCAGCGACATCGACATGGTCTACCTCACCGGCTACGGTTTCCCCATCCATCGCGGTGGCCCCATGCTGTACGCCGATCAGTTTGGCCTCTTCAACGTGGTGCAGGCGATGAAGCGCTTCCAGAAGAACCCGATGGACGACGCCAAGTTCTGGGAGCCCGCGCCGCTGCTGGCCAAGCTGGCCGCCGAGAGCAAGACCTTCAACTGAACTTCACCAGGACGAACACCATGTCCCGAGCCGTCATCGTCTCCACCGCCCGCACGCCCCTGGCCAAGAGCTGGAAGGGCGCCTTCAACATGACCCACGGCGCCACCCTCGGCGGTCATGTGGTCAAACACGCCCTCGAACGTGCCGGTGTTCCCGGCGACGCGGTCGAGGACGTGATCATGGGTTGCGCCTCGCCCGAGGGCGCCACCGGCGCCAACATTGCCCGGCAGATCGCGCTCATGGCCGACCTGCCGGTGAGCGTGTCGGGCCTGACCGTCAACCGCTTTTGCTCCTCGGGTCTGCAGACCATCGCCCTGGCCGCCCAGCGGGTGATCGCCGGTGAGGCCGAGGTTTATGTGGCCGGTGGGGTGGAAAGCATCTCCTGCGTGCAGCAGGAAATGAACCAGCACATGCTGCGCGACCTCGTGCTCGACAAGAAAAAGCCGGAGATCTACTGGTCCATGCTGCAAACCGCCGAACAGGTGGCCCAGCGCTATGGCATCGGCCGCGAGGCGATGGACGAATATGGCGCCGGCAGCCAGCAAAAGGCCTGCGCCGCCCAGGCCGCCGGCAAGTTCAATGACGAAATCGTGCCGATCACCGTCACCGCCGGCGTGGCCGATAAGGTCTTGGGCCTCATGACCAAAAAGGTCACGGTGAGTGTGGACGAGGGCCTGCGCGAGGGCACCACGGTAGAAGCCATCTCCGGCCTGCGCTCGGCCCTGCCGGGTGGCTTGGTCTCAGCTGGTAACGCCAGCCAGTTTTCCGACGGCGCCGGCGCCTGCGTGGTGGTGAGCGAGGCGTACGCCGCCCGCAATAATTTGAAGCCCCTGGGCCGCTTCCTGGGCTTTGCCGTCGCCGGCTGCGAGCCCGACGAGATGGGCATCGGCCCGGTGTTCGCGGTGCCCAAGGTGCTGAAGAACCTCGGCCTCAAGGTCTCCGACATCGACCTATGGGAGCTCAATGAAGCGTTTGCGGTGCAGGTGCTGTATTGCCGTGACAAGCTGGGCATCCCGGCCGATCGCCTCAACGTCAATGGCGGCGCCATCGCGGTGGGCCATCCCTACGGCGTGTCGGGCCAGCGCCTGACCGGCCATGCGCTGATTGAAGGCAAACGCCGCGGCGCCAAGCGGGTGGCCGTGACCATGTGCATTGGTGGCGGCATGGGCGCGGCGGGCATTTTCGAAGTCCTCTGATTTCGACGCCCCCGGGCCGCCGCCCGCGCTGCACCTTGCCGGAGGTCAGCGCAGGTCGGCGGCCTCTTTGTTTGAGAACCTGTTTTGGGATCACGGCCATGTCCTTGCGCTCCACCGTCGACTTCCTGCTCCATGACTGGCTTGCGGCCGGTGAGCTTTCCGCCCGCCCGCGCTTTTCTGACCATTCGCGCGAGACTTTTGACGCGGTGCTGGACACTTGCGAGCGCATCGCCCGTGAGAAGTACGCGCCTTTCAATCGCCTGGTCGACACCGAGGAGCCGCGCTTCGATGGCGAGAAGGTGATCCTGCCGGCGGCAACCCAGCAGGCCTGGGACGCCTACGCCGAGTCGGGCATGCTGAGCGCTGCCCAAGACTACGCGGTGGGCGGCATGCAGCTGCCCTATCTGGTCGAGGCGGCGGCGGGTGTGTTCTTCGGCACCGCGTCCATCAGCATCGGCGGCGGTTTGCTCACCGTCGGCAATGCCAACTTGCTGATGGCGCATGGCACACCGCTGCAAAAAGAGGTGTTTGCTGCCAACGAATTCAACGGACGCTTCTCCGGCACCATGTGCCTGTCGGAGCCGCAGGCGGGCTCGTCCCTCTCCGACATTGCCACCCGTGCGGTGCCCGATGGCGTGGGCTTTGAGGCGGACCCTTTGGGCCCGCGCTACCGTCTTAAAGGCAACAAGATGTGGATCTCGGCCGGCGAGCATGAGCTCACCGAGAACATCATCCACCTGGTGCTGGCCAAGATCCCGGGGCCAGACGGCAAGCTGGTGCCGGGGGTCAAGGGCATATCGCTCTTTATCGTGCCCAAGAAGCTGGTGGACACCGAGGGCCAATTGACCGGCGAGCGCAACGACGTGGCGCTGGCGGGCCTCAACCACAAGCTCGGTTGGCGCGGCACCACCAACACCTTGCTCAATTTTGGGGAAGGTAAGTTTCCGGTGCGGGCGGGGCAGGGCGGGGGCTTTGACGGCAGCGGGGCCGGTGCCGTGGGCTACCTCGTCGGCAAGCCGGGCGAAGGCCTGCGCTGCATGTTCCACATGATGAACGAGGCCCGTATCGGCATCGGCATGGCAGCCACCGCCTTGGGCCTGGCCGGTTACCAGGCCTCGCTCGACTACGCGAGGAACCGGCCGCAGGGTCGCCTGATCAGCCCCAGGCCGGGCAACAGCGCCAGCGTCGGAGGCAAGGACCCGAACGCGCCGCAGGTGCGCATCATCGAACACGCCGACATCAAGCGCATGCTGCTGGCGCAAAAAAGCTATTGCGAGGGCGCGCTGGCGCTGATGCTCTATTGCGCCCGCCTGGTCGACGAACAACACACCGGCACGCCGGAATCGGCCGACGAGGCCCGCCTGCTGTTGGAGGTGCTCACGCCCATCGCCAAGAGCTGGCCCAGCGAGTTCTGTCTGGAAGCCAATTCGCTCGCCATCCAGATTCACGGTGGCTACGGCTACACCCGTGACTTCCCGGTGGAGCAGTATTGGCGCGACAACCGCCTGAACATGATCCACGAGGGGACCCATGGCATCCAGGCCGCCGACCTGCTGGGGCGCAAGGTGACCATGGAAGGCGGCCGCGGCCTGCAACTGCTGGCAGCGCGGATTCAGGCGACCATTGCCCGCGCCCTGCAAGAGCCCGCCCTGGCTGCGCAGGCCAATGCCCTGGCCGGCGCGCTGCAAAAAGTGGGCGCCGCCACCAAGGCCGCCTGGGCTACCGGTGACGCGGGCGACGCCCTGGCCAATGCCGTGCCCTACATGCAGGCCGCCGGTCACCTGGTGCTGGCCTGGACCTGGCTGGAACTGCTGCTGGTGGGCGAGGGCCGCCAAGGCGTGTCTGCAGGCTTGGCCTTCGAAGGCCGGCAGCGCGCCGCACAATATTTTTTCCGCTACGAGCTGCCCAAAATCGATGCCTGGCTGGCTGTGGTTGCCAGCCGCGACCGCACATGCGCAGACATGCCGGAAGAGGCCTTCTGAGGGGCTGGGCCCAAGGCAGGGCTTCAGAGGGGCGACCGGTAGAATCCGCCCAACTTTGGACAGCCCCCCATGAGAATTCTGGTCACCGGCGCCGCCGGCTTCATCGGCATGCATGTCGCGGAGCGTTTGCTGGCGCGTGGGGACGAGGTCATTGGCCTGGACAACCTGAACGACTACTACTCGGTCCAGCTCAAGCGGGACCGTCTGGCCCGCCTGCAGTCGCAGCCCCGGTTTCGCTTCGTCAAGGCCGGGGTCGAAGACCGGGCCGCCCTCGACGCGCTTTTCGCAGCCGAGCGGCCCGAGCGGGTGATTCACCTGGCTGCGCAGGCCGGGGTGCGCTACTCGCTGCAAAACCCGAAGGCCTATGCTGATTCCAATTTGATCGGCTTCGTGAACGTTCTTGAGGCCTGCCGACACCATGGCGTAGCGCACCTGGCCTACGCCAGCAGTTCCAGCGTTTACGGCGGCAATGCCAAATTGCCATTCCAGGAGCAGGACGCGGTCGACCACCCGGTGAGCCTGTACGCCGCCACCAAAAAAGCCAATGAGCTGATGGCTCACACCTACAGCCACCTGTTCGGCCTGCCCACCACCGGCCTGCGTTTCTTCACCGTGTACGGTCCCTGGGGCCGGCCCGACATGGCGCCCATGCTCTTCGCCCGGGCGATGCTGGCTGGCGACCCGATCAACGTCTTCAACGGCGGGAACATGGTGCGCGACTTCACCTATGTGGACGATGTGGCCGAGGCGGTGGTGAGGGTGATCGACAAGCCCGCCACAGCCGACCCCGCCTACGACCGCCTGGCTCCCGATGCAGCTACCGCCGAGGTTCCCTGGCGTGTCTTCAACATCGGCAATGGCCGACCGACCGACCTGGGAGATTTCATCACCACCCTGGAGCAGGCCCTGGGCGTGCAGGCGCGGCGCGAACTGAAGCCGATGCAGCCCGGCGACGTAGAGGCCACGGCGGCCGACTGCTCGCGCTTGCAAGACTGGATCGGCATCAAGCCGGCGACCGACTTGGGCATAGGCATCGGCCGCTTCGCCCATTGGTATCGCAGCTACCACCCTTCCACCCCCCCGACCCATGACATCGCCTGAGCGCAGGCCAGCACAGGGCCCCAGTACTGTCACGAAACAGCCGCAGAATCCGTGTGCAACGGCAATATTCCTAGGGAAAACAGATGCTTAAGGTTTCCATCTTCGGGGTTGGCTACGTGGGCCTGGTCACCGGTGCCTGCCTGGCGGAGGCTGGCCACGACGTGATGTGCATGGACGTGGACGCGCGCAAGGTCGAGCGCCTGCGTGAGGGCCATATTCCCATTCACGAGCCGGGTCTAGAGCCCATCGTTCGTCGTAACTTGGCCGAAGGCCGCCTGCACTTCACCACCAGCGCGGAAGAGGCCGTAGCCCATGGGCCGCTGCAGTTCATCGCGGTGGGTACGCCGCCGGATCAAGATGGCTCAGCCGACCTGCGCTACGTGCTGGAGGTGGCTGCGTCCATCGCCCGTCACATGGACAGCTACAAGGTGGTGGTCAGCAAGTCCACTGTGCCGGTGGGGACGGGCGACCTGGTGGCCGAGGCCCTGGCCGCGGGCCTGGCGGCCCGCAGTCTCTCGCATGCCTTTGACGTGGTCTCCAACCCGGAGTTCCTCAAGGAGGGCTCGGCGGTTGGCGACTTCCAAAAGCCCGACCGCATCATCATCGGCACCGATTCCGACAGCGCCATCGCCCTCATGCGCGAGCTCTACGAGCCTTTCAACCGCAACCACGAGCGCACCCTGGTCATGGACCGGCGCAGTTCGGAGCTCACCAAGTACGCGGCCAATGCGATGCTGGCCACCCGCATCAGCTTCATGAACGAGGTTGCCAACCTGGCCGAGCGCCTGGGTGCCGACATCGAGCAGGTGCGCAAGGGCATCGGCTCCGACCCGCGCATCGGCTACCAGTTCATCTACCCCGGCTGCGGTTATGGCGGCAGTTGCTTCCCGAAGGACGTGCGGGCCTTGGCGCAGTCGGCCCGTCAGGTGGGCTACCAGGCGGCCCTGCTCGATGCAGTCGAGGCGGTCAATGACCGTCAAAAGGCCACCCTGTTTACCAAGTTGGCCGACACCCTGGGCGGCGAGCCCGCCCTG
>JAURKV010000228.1 GCA_030831585.1 Ramlibacter sp.
TCGCCAGTGGCCCACCCCACTGGATCGGCACTGGCGAGCCTAGCCCCTGTTCGGCCGCTGCAAACAATCCCGCCCAGACCATCCCCGGCAGGACTTGCGCCAGCAAAAACCCGGCCCAATCCGCGCGCAAGTCCGGCGGGTCGGCGCGGGTGTTGGTCAGGAGCCAGCTGTACCAGGCCCAGACGGCGGTGGCCAGCAGCATGAACAGGTCACCCGGTACGAATCGCAGCGCCGCCAGCCGCTCGGGATGGCCTTGGGTGAGCACGATCAGCACGCCCAGCATGGACAGGGCGGCCCCCGAGACTTGGCGTCCGCTCACACGTTGCCCGTAGCCAAGGGCGCCGATGACCAGCATGAAGACCGGCATGCTGCCGGCGACCAGGGTGACGTTGAGTACGGTGGAAGTCTGCAGGGCCTGGTACTGCAAAGCGTTGTACATCCCAATGGAGAGCAGGCCCAGCAGGGCAAAGCGCCGCCAGTGTGTGCGCAAGGGGCTGTCAGGGCGCAGCAGTGCCGGGGCCAGAGGCAGCAGCACCAGCGCGGCCAGCACCCAGCGCATGAAGTTGAGGGTCAGGGGCGGCACCAGAGGGCCCATCAGCCGGCCGATCACCGCATTGGCCGCCCACAGCAGCGGGGGCACGGTCATCAGAGCGGCGGAGCCCCAGGAGAGCGAAGGCGTCGCAGACATGTGGCACCGACTTTAGCCGAGCGCAGCAGGCCCCCTCAAAGGGGAGGCCCGGCAGGCCGCCCCGATCCGTGGCAGCATCGCGGTCAAACGATACACCATTGAGGAGATTTCCAGCATGAGCAAGGTAGTCCAGATCCGCCAGGTGGGCGGCCCCGAGCAGATGGCGTTGGTTGATGTGCAGGTCGGCGAGCCCGGTCCCGGCCAAATCCGCATCCGCCACAAGGCCATCGGCCTCAACTACATCGACGTCTACCAGCGCACCGGCCTCTACAACCTGCCCCTGCCGCTGCAACTGGGCATGGAGGGTGCCGGCATCGTGGAGGCGGTGGGCGAGGGGGTCACCCATTTGAAGGTGGGTGACCGCGCTGCCTATGCCAGTAACCCGCCCGGCTCTTACAGCGAAGCGCGGGTGATGCCCGCCACCTGCGTCTGCCGATTGCCCGACGCGATCGACTTCGACACCGGCGCCGCAATGATGCTCAAGGGGCTCACCGCGCAGTACTTGCTGAAGAAAACCCTGCCTGTCGAGGGCCTGCAAAAGGGCGACTTCATCCTCTTTCACGCCATCGCAGGTGGCGTGGGCCTCATCGCTGCCCAATGGGCCAAGGTCCTGGGCCTGCAACTCATTGGCACAGCCGGCAGCGACGAAAAATGCGCGCTGGCCAAGTCGCTGGGCGCAGCCCATGTCATCAACTACCGCAGCGAAGACTTCGCCGCGCGGGTGAAGGAAATCACCGGTGGCCAGGGCGTCAAAGTGGTCTACGACTCGGTGGGCAAGGACACCTGGGACAAGTCGCTCGATTGCCTGCGGCCCTTCGGCTTGATGGCCAGCTTCGGCAACGCCTCGGGTCCGGTGCCGCCCTTCGCCCCCGGCATGCTGGGTACCAGGGGATCGCTCTACATGACCCGCCAGACCCTGTTCAGCCACATCACCACCCGCGAGTCCACCCAGGCCATGGCCGACGACCTGTTTGCGGTGGTGGCCAGCGGCCAGGTGAAGATCCGCATCGACCAGCGCTTCCGGCTGGACCAGGTGCAGGACGCGCACCGCGCCCTGGAGTCGCGGCAGACGACGGGCTGCACCATCTTGCTGCCCTGACCTTGGGCGGGGTCGGGGGGCCGTGTCCCCCGACCTCGGGCCTGGGCCTAGGTGTGATGTCCTTGCCCTGGGCTTAGCGCCCGCGTCGGACCCGCAGCACTTCGTCGAGGATCATGCCGACCGCGCCCGCGGTGATGGCTGCATCGGCCACGTTGAATGAGGGGAAGTACCAGCCCGCGTAATGCAGCTGGATGAAGTCGACCACGTAGCCGTGCATCAGCCGGTCGACCACATTGCCCAGCGCGCCGCCGAGCAAGCAGGCCATGGCAAAGGCGAAGAGGCGCTGGCTCGCGTGCTGGCGCAGCATCCAGACAATAAAGACCGCTGCGCCCAGACCGATGGCGGTAAAAAACCAACGCTGCCAGCCCGAGGCTCCCGCCAGGAAGGAAAAGGCCGCGCCGCTGTTGTGCACCCGCACGACATTGAAGAAGGAGGTCACCCAGGTGCTGTCCCCAAGCTGGTAGTAGCCCAGGATCAGCGTCTTGGTGAACTGGTCGGCCAGGAAGATCAGCAGCGCCAGGCCCAGCCAGGGCAGCATGGCTGCCGACCTGGACCGGCCACTTCCGCTGCCGCCAGCCATGTCAGGCGCAGGCCCGGGATTCCCCGGCGCCAAACAGGTTGCTCACACAGCGACCGCAGATCGTCGGGTGGGCGGCGTCGGCGCCCACGTCGTCGCGCCAGTGCCAGCAGCGCTCGCACTTGGCGACGCTGCTGGGGGCGGCCTGCACCACCAGCGCGTCACCGGTGTGCAGGATGATGGAGGAGGTCATGAACACGAACTTCAGGTCATGGCCCAGGCTCGCCAGCAGCGTGTGGTCGGCCGCTGGCGCGGTGAGCACCAGGTCGGCTTGCAGCGAGGAGCCCACCGCACCCTTCTCGCGCAGGGCTTCCACTTCCTTGTTGGCAAGGTCGCGGATCTCGCGCAGGCGGCTCCACTTGGCCAGCAGGGTCTGGTCGGGCGCGCCCAGGGTCGAATAGGTCTCGAAGAAGATCGAGTCTTTGCCACCAAACACCTTCCACGCCTCTTCGGCGGTGAATGACATGAAGGGCGCCATCCAGCGCAGCATGGCCTGGGTGATAGACCACAGGGCTGTTTGCGCGCTGCGGCGCGCGTGCGACTTCGGCGCGGTGGTGTAGAGGCGGTCTTTGAGCACGTCCAGATAGAAAGCGCCCAAGTCCTCAGAGCAATACACCTGCAGCTTGGCCACCACCGGGTGGAACTCGTAGTCCTCAAAGTGCGCCAGCACCTCGGCCTGCATCTGCGCGGCGCGGGCCAGCGCGTAGCGATCGATCTCCAAGAGCTCAGACAGCGGCACCGCGTCCTGGGCTGCGTCAAAGTCGCTCACATTGGCGAGCAAAAAGCGCAGCGTGTTGCGGATGCGGCGGTAGGCGTCGACCACGCGGGCAAGGATCTTGTCGTCGCCAGCGATGTCGCCCGAATAATCGGAGGCAGCCACCCACAGGCGAATGATCTCGGCCCCGAGCTTCTCGCTGGTCTTTTGCGGGTCGACCCCGTTGCCCAGCGACTTCGACATCTTGCGGCCCTGGCTGTCCACGGTGAAGCCGTGCGTGAGGATGCCCCGGTAGGGCGCGCGGCCATACATGGCGCAGGCGGTGAGCAGCGAGCTGTGGAACCAGCCGCGGTGCTGGTCGTGGCCTTCAAGGTACAGGTCGGCCTCGGGGCCGTTGTCGTGGCCGGCGCCGGCGTGCGAGCCCTTGAGCACGGTGGTGTGGGTGGTGCCAGAGTCGAACCACACCTCGAGGATGTCGGTGCTCTTGGTGTACATCGGCGCGTCCGCGGCGCAGCCCACCTTGGCAAGAATTTCTTCGGTCGATGCCTTCGACCAGGCCTCGATGCCACCGGCTTCCACCATGGCGGCGGCCACGTCCAGGATTTCGGGCGTCTGGGGGTGCGGCTCGCCCGAATCCTTGTGCAGGAAGAAGGGCAGGGGCACGCCCCAGGAGCGCTGGCGTGAGATGCACCAGTCGGGTCGGTTGGCGATCATGTCGCGTAAGCGAGCCTGACCATTCTCCGGGAAGAAGCGCGTCTGCTCGATGGCTTCGAGCGCCATCTGGCGCAAGGTGGCGGGCGCCTTGTCAGTGGTGAAGATGCCCTCGCCTTCGTCCATGCGGATGAACCACTGGGCGGCCGCGCGGTAGATCACCGGCGACTTGTGGCGCCAGCAATGCGGGTAGCTGTGGGTGATGGTCTCGGTGGCCATCAGGCGGTTGGCGGTGCCCAGCACCTCGAGAATGCGCGGGACGGCCTTCCAGATGTTCTCGCCGCCGAACAGGGGCAGCTCGGGCGCGTAGCTGCCGTGGCCCTGCACAGGATTCAGGATGTCGTCGTAGTGCAGACCATGGGCCATGCAGCTGTTGAAGTCGTCCACGCCGTAGGCGGGCGAGGAATGGACCAGGCCGGTGCCGTCGGCATCCGTCGCGTAGTCGGCGAGGTAAACCGGCGAGAGGCGCCGGTAGCCTTCGTGCACGTCGAACAGCGGATGGCGAAAGTGGAGGCCACCCAGGGCCTTGCCCGGAGCGGTGGCGACCATGCTGCCTTCGGTTTTGTAGCGGGCCAGGCATTTCTCTACCAGGGAGGTGGCCAGCACCAGAAAGCCCTTGGGCGTTTCCACCAGGGCGTAGTCGATCTCGGGGCCGAGGTTGAGGGCCTGGTTGGCTGCCAGCGTCCAGGCGGTGGTGGTCCAGATGACGGCAAAGGCCGGCTTCGCTTCCCCTGGCAAGGCCGCCAGGCCAAAGGCGCTGGCCAGTGCCTTCGGGTCATCGGATTCGAAGGCCACGTCCAGCGTCTGCGACTTCTTGTCGGCGTATTCAATCTCGAACTCGGCCAGCGAGGAGCCGCAGTCAAAGCACCAGTACACGGGTTTGAGGCCCCGGTAGACGAAGCCTCGCTCCATCACCCGCTTGAAGGCGCGAATCTCGTCGGCCTCGTTGCGAAAGTCCATCGTGCGGTACGGGTGGTCCCAGTCGCCCAGCACGCCCAGGCGCTTGAAGTCGACCATCTGCTGGGCAATTTGCTCGGTGGCAAAGGCCCGGCTCTTGGCCTGCATTTCGTCGCGCGGCAGCTTGCGGCCGTGCTTTTTCTCGATGGCGTTTTCGATCGGCAGGCCATGGCAGTCCCAGCCGGGGATATAGGCCGCGTCCATGCCCTTGAGTTGGCGCGACTTGACGATCATGTCCTTGAGGATCTTGTTGACCGCATGGCCCATGTGGATCTGCCCGTTGGCGTAGGGCGGACCGTCATGCAGGATGAATTTTTCGTGGCCGCAGCGGGCCTCGCGCAGGCGCTTGTACAGGCCCTGGTCTTCCCACTCCTTGACCCAGCCCGGCTCGCGCTTGGGCAGGTCGCCGCGCATCGGGAAGGGGGTGTCGGGCAGGTTCAGCGTGGCCCGGTAGTCGGTGGCGGAGGTCTTGTTCTCGTCGGACATGGCGTGTGTGAAGTGGCTGAGGTGGCTTTTCGACAAGCTCAAGCCTTGAAGGCGGGGTGAGGCGTTGCTGGGTCAGGCCGCAGACGACTGCAAGGGGGTCGGGCGCTCGCCCTGAGCCTGTCGAGGGGCGGCGAACGGCGACCGGCCCTCAAATTCGGTCGCGTGTGGTCTGGCGGCGGGTCGATGCAAAAAATGTCCGCGCTGTCTCGCAGTCGCGGGCAATGCCGGCGGTGAGGGCGGCGAGGCTCTCGTACTTGAGTTCGTCGTGCAGTTTGTGCAGCAGGTCCACTTGGATGATCTTACCGTAGCCCCCCTCGGCGCCCAGGTGGGCTGGCCAGTCCAGGCAGTGGGTTTCCAGCAGCACCCGGCCGCCGTTGACGTCGCTGGGGTCGAGCGAGGGCCGCACCCCCAGGTTGGCCACGCCCTCCAGCGGCTCCGGCGTGAGGCCATGCACATGGACGGTGAAGATGCCGCTGGCCGCAGGCTTCCAGTGGGAAAAACGCAGGTTGAGCGTGCGAAAGCCGTCTGGGAAGTCGGCGTCGCGACCCAGCTCCCGACCCAGCTTCCGGCCGTGCAGCACATGGCCGCTGATGCCATAGGGCCGGCCCAGCAAGGCGGCCGTGGCGGACAGGTCGCCGCCAGCCAGTGCGTCACGCACCGCCGAGCTCGACACGCGCAGGCCACGCACCTGGTAACTGTTCATGCGGGCCACATCAAAGCCCTGGGCTGCGCCGGCGGCGTCGAGCATGGCGTAGTCGCCGGCACGCCGGGCGCCGAAGCGGAAGTCGTCTCCCACCAGCACGTAGCGCGCGCCCAGGCCCTGCTGCAGCACCTGGCGGATGAAGGCCTCGGGCGCCAGGCTGGAGAGCCGCTCGTCAAAGGGAAGCACCACGCATTGGTCCACGCCGCAGGCGCGCAGCTCAGTGAGCTTGTCACGCAAGGTGGCGATGCGCGCCGGCGCCAGATCCGGCTTGCGTTGCAGGCCGGCAAAGAAGTCGCGCGGGTGTGGCTCGAAGGTCAGGACGCAGCTCGGGACCCCACGGTGGCGCGCCTCGCTATTGAGTAGGGCCAGCATGGCTTGGTGGCCCCGGTGCACGCCATCGAAATTGCCAATGGTCAGCGCGCAGGCGGGCGCGATGCCCGGGTGGTGGAAGCCGCGAAAAATCTGCATCTCGGGGTGATGGGGAAGGGCCTGGCGGTCTTACTTGGCAGTCCTGGCGACAAGCGTCGCCTTTGCCACTGGAAAGACATCGAAACACGCTATATTGTGACGGCGAAAGCCAACCGTGGCCCGGTACCGGGCGTCGGCCCCTGTCCCCCGCCCCGGGGGGCGCGCTCCGGCACCCCGCCTGGCCCCCCACCCGGCAAGGAGACGTTTGCTCGTGAAGGTGTTGAAGTTGTCTGCCCAGGGCCTTCCCCAGTCCTGGATCTCGCTGGAGCAGGCTGTCCTGCACTACGCGGCCGATCAGGTCCGCTGGGACGCCGGCGTTCCCATCGCTGTTTTCCGCGGCGGCCACAACGCCGCCACAGGTCTGCAGTCGCAGATCGAGGTGAGCAGCATCATCGGGACCAAGGGCGTCCCGGGCATCAATCCGTTCGACCTCAAGCCGGGGCTGACCAACAGCAAATTATTCGCCCGTGACCGCAACCTCTGCGCTTACTGCGGCGGCGAATTCGGAGAGACCGAGCTGACCCGGGAGCACATCATCCCCTTTGCCCAGAACGGACGCGACCACTGGATGAACGTGGTCACCGCCTGCCGCGCCTGCAACCACCGCAAGAGCAGCCGCACACCGGAGCAAGCGCGCATGCCCCTGCTGTACGCGCCTTATGTGCCCAGCCTGTGGGAAGACTTCATCCTGCGCAACCGGCGCATCCTGGCCGACCAGATGGAGTTCCTCATGGCCCATCTGCCCAGAAGTTCTAGGTTGTTCGGGTAGCGCAGGCTTGAGTCAGGCGGGACTCGCCCCCCTGCGGGGTGCGAGAAGCTCAGCGCAATGCGGCGAGCGCTGCTTCCGGCGCCTTTTCCAGCACTTTGAGGAGAGCTTTCGCCGCTCCGGTTGGCGATCGCTTGCCCTGCTCCCAGTTGCGGATTGTCTCGAGTGAGACGTCGATGCGCTCGGCGAATTGCGCTTGGCTGAACCCAAGGCGCTTGCGCACCCGGCGGGCGAAGCGCGCTGCGTCCTGCATGGCCTGGGCCTCATCTGCCGCGGCTTGGCGCGCGATGTCTGCCTCCGTGGTGACCTCCACACGTGCCCTGTCGATGCGACCCTTTGGAAGGGCGCCGCTTCGAGCCGGGTCAATCGTCACGCGTACGGTTCTCATACTGCTTTACCTCTCGCTGGTTGGCCTTCCGTGCAGAAACGATCCGGATCGCTCCCTGCCTGGGCGTGTAGACCAGAACGAACAATCGCCCCTCGATCTTTCCCGTCACTTGATATCGGTCCTCACCGTAGCTGCGGCGTACATCCTGCTGAACCAATCGGTCGCGGTCGAGGAAGGCCCGAAGTGCATAGGCGAAATCAAATCCCCGCTCCCGAAAGCAGGCCTCACTCTTGGCCTCGTCCCATTCGAAGTCCATCGCCAAAGTGTAGGCCATTGAACCACCCTGGGCAACCTGGATTTGGTTCAGGCGCAGCCGCAGCGCTCAGGTGGTGTTCCTTTGCTAACCTGCAGGCCTTCACCACCAGATTCAGTGCAGATGCCTCGCGTTTCTTTCAAGCAAGTCGACGTTTTCACGGACCAACCCTACCGAGGAAATCCGGTCGCTGTGGTGCTCGACGCGCATGGCCTCACCTCCGAGGCCATGCAGCGCATCGCCCACTGGACGAACCTGTCCGAGACCACCTTCGTGCTGCCCCCGACGCAGGCTGGCGCCGACTACCGTGTGCGAATTTTCACGCCCCAGTCGGAGCTGCCCTTCGCGGGCCACCCCACCCTGGGCACGGCGCACGCGCTGATGGAGGCGGGCCGCATCGTCCCGCAGCTTGGCAAGCTGGTGCAGGAATGCGCAGCTGGTCTGGTCGAGCTGACCGTGACACCCGTCGACGGTGCGAGCCCGCAGATCGCCTTCCGGCTGCCCGACCCTGCGCTGGTTCCTCTGGATCCTGCCCAGGTCGAGGAACTGGCGTTCATCCTGGGGGCGCCGGTTCGACGTGACCCGGTTCCCAAGCGCGTCAACGTGGGACCGGTCTGGACCATCGTCCAGTTGGAAAGTGCCCAGGCGGTGCTCGACCTCCGGCCCGACTTCGCCCGGATGGCCACTTTCGACCAACGTAACCAGTCCATCGGCACCGTGGTGTACGGGGCCTGGGGCGAGGGCGAGGCGGCCGCGATCGAGGTCCGGACCTTCGCGCCCAGCGTGGGCATCCAGGAAGACCCAGTCTGCGGAAGCGGCAATGGATCGGTCGCGGCTTTCATTCGCGACGCTGGTCAGATCGCCCGGTTCGGTCCCCGCTACACCGCCACCCAGGGCCGGGTCGTCGGCCGCGCGGGCCATCTGCTGGTGGAATTTGAGGGGGCAGACGTTATCCGCGTCGGCGGACAGTCCGTCACCTGCATCGACGGAAGTATCCTCATTTGACCCGAGGGCGGTCGCGCTTCACGGCGGCCGATAGACTCTCCTGCCCGCCCCCTTTGCTTCCCGAATTGCCGGCATGCGTCTGACCCTCTCCTCCGCCTCCGCGCTCCTACGCGCCGGTGCCCGCTCCGCTCGCCGGACGTTGGGCGTACTCGGCCTGTTTGCGCTCGCCGCCTGTACCGGCATCCCTCCAGCCACCGCTCCGGGGCCCGGTCTGGCCGCGGCGTTGCCGTCCACCACGCCCCCGATCAAGATCGGCATTGCCCTGGGCGGCGGTGCGGCCAAGGGCTTTGCGCACATTGGTGTCATCAAGGTTCTGGAGGCTCAGGGCTTCGCGCCGGTCGTTGTGGCAGGTACCAGCGCGGGCAGCGTGGTCGGCGCCCTGTACGCCAGCGGCATGAGCGCGCGGGAGTTGCAGGAAAAGGCTGTTGCGCTCGATGAAACCCGCATCCGTGACCTCCAACTGTCCTCTGGCGGGCTGTTACTGGGGCAAAAGCTCGAGGACTATGTGAACGAGCAGGTGGGGCGCAAGACGATGGAGCGGCTTGACAAGCCCTTCGTTGCCGTGGCGACCCGGCTCGAGGACGGCCAGCGAACCGTGTTTGCCCAGGGCAATACCGGCCAAGCGGTGCGCGCCTCCAGCAGCGTGCCAGGTGTGTTCCAGCCAGTGACCATCGGCAGATACCACTTCGTGGATGGCGGGGTGGTCAGCCCTGTGCCGGTTGATGCCGCGCGCCAGCTTGGCGCCGACCTGGTCATTGCGGTGGACATCTCGAGCAAGGCGCGAGGCCAGACGCCCGCCAGCATGGTGGGCACGGTCAGTCAGTCCATCGCCATCATGGGACAGAAGCTCAGCGAAGCCGAACTGGGTCGCGCCGATGTCATCGTGCGGCCTCAGGTTCTGGACATCGCCGGAACCGACTTCACCCAGCGTGCCTACGCGATTTTGGAGGGCGAGAAGGCCGCGGCTGCGGCCTTGCCGCAGATCCGTGAACGCATCGCGCAGCTTCGGGCGGCGCGCGAGCAGGCTGTCCGTGTCGCTCGACAAAATGCCGCCCAGGCGCAGTACCAAGCCTGCCTGGACCAGCGCTCGCGCTTGCAGAAGATTTCAGAAAAAGTGACGGGTCTGGCCGGCCGCGACGGTGCCTGCCCGACGCCCTGAGGCCCGGACCGCTGTCCCGGCGCGTCGCAGATCAAAAAGGCCCGGGCATCCCGGGCCTTTTCGTTACAGGCCGGTACCCTCAGGCAAAAACGCCCGCCTGGTCCTGCATGCGGGCCGACACCTCACCGAGGTGGTGCAGCGTGTCGCCGAACACCATTTCCATCTGGGTGAGTTTCTTGAAGTAGTGACTGCCCACGTACTCGTCGGTCACCCCAATGCCGCCGTGCAGCTGCACCGAGTTCTGACCGACGAAGCGCATCGACACCCCCAGCTGGTACTTGGCCCGCGCCATCGCCTGGCGGCGCTCGGCGGTCGGTGCATTGAGCTTGAGGCTGGCGTAGTAGCTCATGGAACGGGCCAGCTCCAGCTGCATCTTCATGTCGGCCATGCGGTGACGCAGGGCCTGGAAGCTGGCAATGGGCACGCCGAACTGCTTGCGGGTGTTCATGTAGTCGGCGGTGAGCGCCATGGTGAAATCCATCGCGCCCACGCCCTCAGCGCAGGTGGCGGCGATGCCGATATCCACCGCATGCTCGAGCGCGGCGAGGCCCTCGGTGGTGATCAGTGTGGCCGGTGTATCCGCCAGCGTGAGCTCGCCGGCGCGACTGCCATCCTGGGTCACATAGCCAGTGGCGGTGACGCCTTCGGCGCCGCGCTCGACCAGAAACAGCCCCATCTGGCCGCCAGCCATCGCGGGCACCAGGTAGGCGTCGGCGCGGTCGCCGCCGGGCACCACGCTCTTGGTGCCAGTGAGCGTCCAGGCGCCAGTGTCCTTGGCGGTGGTGGTGCAGCGGTCCAGGTGCCAGCGCGCAGCGCGCTCGTGGTGCGCCAGCACCACCAGGGCCTCGCCGGAGGCGATGCGAGGCAGCCAATGGGCCTGCACCGCCTCGGGTGCGTAGCCATGGATCACGCCGCTGGCCACCAGGGTCTGTAGCAGGGGCTCGAGCACAATGCCGCGCCCCAGTTCCTCCATCACCACCATGGCCTCCATCGGACCCATGCCCATGCCGCCAAGCGCTTCGGGCACATACAGGCCGGTGAGGCCTAACTCGGCGAGCTCGGCGTAGGCCGCGCGGTCGAGACCGCCCGCCTTGACCGCGGCGCGGCGCTTGTCAAAGCTGTAGCTGCGCGCCACCCACTTTTGCACGGCGTCGCGCAGTTGCTGCTGGTCGTCGGAAAAATCGAAGTTCATGCTGTGTTCCTCAGCCCAGGACGGTTTGGGCCACGATGTTGCGCTGCACCTCATTGGAGCCGCCGTAGATCGTGGTCTTGCGCACATTGAAATAGGCGGCGGCCATGGGGGCCAGGCCTGTTGCGCCACCAGGGAAGTCGCCTTGCCATCCCGCCTGCATCGCTTCGCGCATGAAGGGCAGGGCGTAAGGGCCGCCGGCGAGCATCATCAGCTCGGTGTAGCGCTGCTGGACCTCGCTGCCGCGGATCTTGAGCAGGCCCGCGATGTCCAGCGAGCTCTTTCCCGAGGTCTCGGCCGAGAGTACCCGCAGCACCATCATCTCTAGCGCCACCACCTCGACCTCGAGCTTGGCGATCTCGTCACGAAAGCGGGTGTCGTCCCACACGCCCTCTTGCCTGGCGATCTGTTTCAGGCGCTCGAGTTCGCGCTTGGCGCGGTTCACGTCGGCGATGTTGGTGCGCTCGTGGGCCAGCAGGTACTTGGCATAGGTCCAGCCCTTGTTCTCCTCTCCCACCAGGTTTTCCGCCGGCACCTCCACGTTGTCAAACCAGACCTCGTTCACTTCATGTCCGCCGTCGAGCATGATGATCGGCCGCACCTGCACGCCCGGTGACTTCATGTCGATCAGCAGGAAAGAAATGCCGGTTTGGGGCTTGCCCGAGTTGTCGGTGCGCACCAGGCAGAAGATCCAATCCCCGTACTGTCCCAGGGTGGTCCAGGTCTTCTGGCCGTTGACGATGTACTTGTCGCCCTGGCGCTCGGCCCGGGTCTTGAGGCTGGCCAGGTCTGAGCCCGAGCCGGGTTCAGAGTACCCCTGGCTCCACCACACCTCGCCGGAGGCGATGCCTGGCAGAAAGCGCTTTTGTTGCTCGGGCGTGCCAAAGGCCATGATCACGGGCGCCACCATCACCGGGCCGAAGGGCACCACCCGCGGCGCTCCGGCCAGTGCACATTCCTCTTCGAACAAGTGGCGCTCGACAGCGTCCCAACCCGGGCCGCCAAAGGCGGTGGGCCAAGCATGGCCGAGCCAGCCCTTCTTGCCCAGGATCTTCGCCCAGCGCTGCATGTCCTCGCGGCTCAGGTGCAGGTGGTGGCGTACTTTGTGGGCAATGTCGGTGGGCAGGCTCTCGCGTACCCAGGCACGGATGGTTTCTCGAAATCTCTGTTGTTCGGGGGTAAAGGCCAGATCCATGGGCGGAGTCTCCAATTGATCGCCGTTTTTAGCACGATCGTGCTTTTCATTTTGTCGGTGGATGTCCGTCGCGCGACATCGACCGCCGGGTGGGGTGGGTCATGCGGCTGGGGATAATCGCGATCTCCATGAAGAACATCGTGATCCTGATTTCGGGCGGCGGCTCCAACATGGTGGCCATCGTCCGCGCCGCCCGGCAGGAGGACTGGGCCCAACGCCCGGGCGCCCGTGTGGCCGCCGTCATCAGCAACCGTCCCGACGCCCGGGGCCTGTCCCTGGCCCAGGAAATGGGCGTGCCCACTGCCGTGGTGGACCACAAGCAGTACGAAGGCCGCGAAGCTTTCGAGGCTGATCTGGCCGCCGCCATTGACGCCCACCAGCCTGCCCTGGTGGTGCTGGCCGGCTTCATGCGCATCCTCACCCCCGGCTTCGTGAACCGCTACCCCGGGCGCTTGGTCAATATCCATCCCTCGCTATTACCCGCCTTTCCGGGGCTGCACACCCACCAGCGCGCCATCGAAGCGGGCTGCAAGTTCGCTGGGGCTACCGTGCACCTCGTCACGGCCGAGCTCGACCACGGCCCGATCCTGGCGCAGGCCATGGTGCCGGTGCTCGAGAGCGACAATCCAGACACGCTGGCGGCGCGCGTGCTGACACAGGAGCATCAGATCTACCCCCGGGCGGTAGCCAAGCTGCTGGCCCGATCGCTGCAACATCCTGCGGCCTGAGCTGCGGGCCCGCCCGCTCGACCTGTCGCCCCCTGGCCCGACGGCCCCCTCACGAATTCTGGAAACCCCATGCATCCCAAAGCCCTGCTTGAAGCCTGCGCCGAACTGGTGGGCCTGACCCTCCGGCTGGAGCACCCGGCCGACTCGGTGGTCTCGCGCTACTTTCGAGACCATCGGCAACTCGGCCCGCGTGAGCGCGCCACGCTGGCTGAAACGACCTACACGGTGCTGCGGCATAAGCTGCGCTTCGAGCATTTCGCCCCCTCAGGAAGCGGCCCGCGTGAGCGACGCCTTGCGATTCTGGGCTTTGCGGGCCCGCGTGACTTCCTCAAGAGCGCGCTCAACGACCAGGAAAAGAGCTGGCTCGACGCCTGTGACGGGGTGCGCGACGAAGACCTGCTTGAGCGCCATCGTCACAGCCTGCCCGAGTGGCTGGTGCAGCCGCTCAGGGAGCAATTGGGCGACGAATTCATGGCGCTGGCCCAGGTGCTCAACGAACCCGCGCCGCTGGACCTGCGGGTCAACAGCCTGAACTCCAAGCGTGAGGATATCCAGAAGGAACTCAAGGTCGTGGGCATTGCCTCGCAGCCCACGCCCTATTCGCCCTGGGGCCTTCGACTGGCGGGCAAGCCGGCCCTGACCAAGCTCGAAGCTTTCACACGCGGCGCGATCGAAGTGCAAGACGAAGGCTCGCAGCTGCTGGCTGCCCTGGTCGACCCCAAGCGCGGCGAAATGGTGGTGGACTTCTGCGCCGGAGCCGGTGGCAAGACCCTGGCCTTGGGCGCGGCCATGCGCAGCACCGGGCGCCTGTACGCCTTCGATACCTCGGCCCACCGGCTCGATGCCCTAAAGCCCCGCCTGGCCCGCAGCGGCCTGTCGAATGTGCACCCGGCGGCCATCGCGCACGAGCGCGACGAACGCATTAAACGCCTGGCCGGCAAGATAGACCGGGTGCTGGTAGACGCACCTTGCTCGGGCCTGGGCACGCTGCGGCGTAACCCGGACCTCAAGTGGCGGCAGTCGCCCCAGGCGGTGGCCGAGCTCACCGCCAAGCAATTGGCCATCCTGCGCAGCGCGGCCCGCCTGGTCAAACCCGGTGGCCGGCTCGTCTATGCCACCTGCAGCCTGCTGCGGGAGGAGAACGAAGGCATCGCCGAGGCCTTTGCCCAGGCCGAGGCGGGCTGGAAGTTGGTGCCCGCTGTCCAGGCCCTGGCACCGCTCAAGCTGGGCGACGCGCAGGCCCTGTGCCGTGGCGACTTCCTGCGTCTGTGGCCGCATCGGCATGGCACCGATGGTTTTTTTGCTTCCGTCTGGGAGCGAATCTGAGGCGGGCGCGGGCGCAATTTGATCACTTTCATCGGGGGCAGAGCCTTTAAGTCTCCATTTCGCTGGTGTTGAATGGCCCCGGCCCCTAGAATTGGAGTGTTTGCCCTTCCACGGAATACCCGACCCCATGCTGCTCCCCGACTGGCCGGTGCTCAACTCAGTGATCGATCTGCTCGCCCATGGTCTTTTGGACCTGAGCGTCTGGCAGGTCATCCTGTACACGCTGATCACCACCCACTTCACCATCGCCGCCGTCACGATTTTCCTGCACCGAGCGCAGGCCCATCGCGCGCTCGATCTGGGTCCCATCCCCTCGCATTTTTTCCGCTTCTGGCTCTGGCTGGGAACCGGCATGGTCACCAAGGAGTGGGTGGCCATTCACCGCAAGCACCACGCCAAGTGCGAGACCGCCGAAGACCCGCACAGCCCCCAGACCCGCGGCATTGACACTGTGCTTTGGCGCGGCGCCGAGCTCTATCGCACGGAAGCCAAGAACCAGGAGACCCTCTCCAAGTACGGCCATAGCACGCCCAACGACTGGATCGAGCGCAACCTCTACACCCGACACAGCGCGCTCGGCGTGTCTCTCATGCTGATCCTTAACGTCGCCCTCTTCGGCGCCCTGGGTGCCACCGTCTGGGCGGTGCAGATGCTCTGGATTCCGATCACCGCTGCCGGCATCATCAACGGCATCGGCCACTACTGGGGCTACCGCAACTTCGAGGCGCCCGACGCCAGCACCAACATCTCGCCCTGGGGCATCGTCATCGGCGGCGAAGAGCTGCACAACAACCACCACACCTACCCGACCGCGGCCAAGTTCTCGGTCAAGCCCTACGAGTTCGACCTCGGCTGGGCGTACATCCGCGCCTTTGAGATGATCGGCTGGGCCAAGGTCAAGAAGGTGCCGCCTAAGCTGCAACTCGGTGAGATCCGGCCGGTCGCCGACGAGAAGACGCTGGAGGCCATCATCGCCAACCGCTACGAGGTGATGGCCGGCTTCGCCCGCGAACTGCGCCGTGCGGCCAAGGAAGAAATCGCCCAGCTCCAAGCCAAGGGCCATGATCTGGCGCCGGTGAAAGCCGCCCATCGCTGGCTGCACCGCGACGACGACCGGGTGCCGGCCGATGCGCGTGACCAGGTGGCCCAGGCCCGCGCCGCCTCGCCGGTCATCGACAAGATGATGACCA
>JAURKV010000229.1 GCA_030831585.1 Ramlibacter sp.
CCATGCCGCGGCGAGAGGACAGGTCGCCCATCACGCTGCCGGCGTAGTCTTCGGGGGTTTCAACTTCCACGGCCATCATGGGCTCGAGGATGACGGGACCCGCCTTCTTGGCGCCGTCCTTGAAGCCGAAGATAGCGGCCATCTTGAACGCCAGTTCGTTCGAGTCGACATCGTGGTAGGAGCCGAAGTGCAGGGTGACCTTGACGTCGACAACCGGGTAGCCGGCGAGCACGCCCTGGGTCACGGCTTCGGTGATGCCCTTCTCGACCGCGGGAATGAATTCACGCGGAACCACACCACCCTTGATGGCGTCGACAAACTCGATGCCCTTGCCCGGCTCGTTCGGCTCAAGCTTGAGAACGACGTGGCCGTACTGGCCCTTGCCGCCCGACTGGCGCACGAACTTGCCTTCGGCCTCTTCGACCACCTTGCGGATGGTCTCACGGTAGGCCACCTGCGGCTTGCCCACGTTGGCCTCCACGCCGAATTCGCGCTTCATGCGGTCGACGATGATCTCCAGGTGCAGTTCACCCATGCCGGCGATGATGGTCTGGCCAGATTCCTCGTCGGTACGCACGCGGAACGACGGGTCTTCCTGGGCCAGACGGTTGAGGGCAATGCCCATCTTCTCTTGGTCGGCCTTGGTCTTGGGCTCGACGGCCTGCGCGATCACGGGCTCGGGGAAGACCATGCGCTCGAGGGTCACGGTAGAAGACGGATCGCACAGCGTCTCGCCAGTAGTGACGTCCTTGAGGCCCACGCAAGCGGCGATGTCTCCGGCGCGAATTTCGTCGACTTCCTGGCGGTTGTTGGCGTGCATCTGTACGATGCGACCGATACGCTCTTTCTTGCCGCGGACCGGGTTGTAGACGCTATCGCCCTTCGAGAGCACGCCGGAGTAGACGCGCACGAAGGTCAACTGGCCCACGAAGGGGTCGGTCATTAGCTTGAACGCGAGGGCGGCAAACTTTTCGCCGTCGTCGGCCTTGCGGCTGGTAGGCTGCTCGTTTTCGTCAGTGCCGGACACCGGGGGAATATCCACCGGTGAGGGCATCAATTCGATCACGGCGTCGAGCATGCGCTGCACGCCCTTATTCTTGAACGCGGTGCCGCACAGCATCGGCTGGATCTCGCCGGCGATGGTACGGGTGCGCAGACCCTGGGTGATTTCGTCTTCCGACAAGTCACCCTCTTCCAGGTACTTGTTCATAAGGTCTTCGGACGCCTCGGCCGCAGCCTCGAGCATCTTCTCGCGCCATTCCTTGGCGGTCTCCAACAGGTCAGCGGGGATATCTTCGTAGTTGAACTTCATGCCCTGGGAGGCTTCGTCCCAGATGATGGCCTTCATCTTGCGGAGGTCAACCACGCCGGTGAAGTTTTCTTCGGCGCCAATCGGGATCACGATCGGGACGGGGTTGGCCTTGAGGCGCAACTTCATCTGGTCGACGACCTTAAAGAAGTTGGCGCCGGTGCGATCCATCTTGTTGACGAAGGCGAGGCGGGGCACCCTGTACTTGTTGGCCTGGCGCCAGACGGTTTCCGACTGGGGCTGCACGCCACCCACGGCGCAGTACACCATGCAGGCGCCGTCGAGCACGCGCATGGAACGCTCCACCTCAATAGTGAAGTCGACGTGGCCGGGGGTGTCGATGATGTTGATGCGGTGCTCGGGGAAGGACATGTCCATGCCCTTCCAGAAGCAGGTCGTGGCGGCGGACGTGATGGTGATGCCGCGCTCCTGCTCCTGCTCCATCCAGTCCATCGTGGCAGCGCCGTCGTGCACTTCACCGATCTTGTGGTTGACGCCGGTGTAGAACAGGATGCGCTCGGTGGTGGTGGTCTTTCCGGCGTCGATGTGCGCCGAGATGCCGATGTTGCGATAACGCTCGATAGGCGTATTGCGGGCCATGATCAATCTCTTTCGTTGAAGTGGACAGCGGCCCGCTCGTGGCGGGCCGACCGTACCAAGGGGAATGCTTAGAAGCGGAAGTGGCTGAAGGCCTTGTTAGCCTCGGCCATGCGGTGCACTTCGTCACGCTTCTTCATGGCGCCGCCACGACCTTCGGTGGCTTCCATGAGTTCGTTGGCCAGTCGCAGGGCCATGGATTTTTCGCCGCGCTTCTTGGAGGCTTCCTTGATCCAGCGCATTGACAGTGCAACACGGCGGACGGGACGCACCTCAACGGGCACCTGGTAGTTGGCGCCACCCACGCGGCGCGACTTCACTTCCACCATGGGCTTGACGTTGTTGATGGCGATGGTGAAGGCTTCCAGGGGATCCTTGCCCGGATTTTTTTTCTCGATGAAGTCAAGGGCTCCATAGACGATGCGCTCGGCAACCGCCTTTTTGCCGCCTTGCATGATCACGTTCATGAACTTGGCGAGCTCGACATTGCCGAACTTGGGATCCGGCAGGATTTCACGTTTAGGGACTTCGCGACGACGCGGCATTTCGAACCTCTTTCATTTGCTTCAGTTGGCCAGCCCTTCCGGGTGGCCGCGAGAGCCATTAGGACTCTCACTTACTCGACCCACAGGCACCATGCCTGCTTGGGGTCACTTCGCCGATGCAGCCTGACTGGCCCACCGACACCGGGAAGAACAATCAGGCCGTTCAGGCCTTTTTCGGACGCTTGGCGCCGTACTTGGAGCGGGACTGCTTACGGTCTTTGACGCCCTGCAGGTCCAGAGAACCGCGAACGATGTGATAACGCACACCGGGCAAGTCCTTCACACGGCCGCCACGCACGAGCACCACGGAGTGCTCCTGCAGGTTGTGGCCTTCGCCGCCGATGTAGGAGATGACCTCGAAGCCATTGGTCAGGCGCACCTTGGCCACCTTGCGAAGCGCGGAGTTCGGCTTCTTGGGGGTGGTGGTGTACACGCGGGTGCACACGCCACGGCGCTGCGGGCTGTTTTGCATCGCGGGGCTTTTGGATTTGGTCTTTTCGACCTCGCGCCCCTGACGCACGAGTTGATTGATGGTTGGCATTAAACGTCCCTAAACGTTTGAAAACGTCTGAAAAAATCCCAGCGACAGCCGGCGTGAACCCGGAAAGATCGCAGGCAAATAATTCCCGCCCCAATAGCGGGAAAGCCCTCCAGTATATCCGGCCGTCAGGCGACCGGCAATGAAAGCCGGCGGGCAGGACACCCTTCGCGCGGTGACGGGGGTCACCCAGTCGAGGCACCGCCGGTCGAATACCGGGCAATGAGGCCTAAAGAGTTACTTTATCCACAGGCGGATGGCGTCCCAGGCTCGACCCAAAACGCCCGCCTGGGGCACGGCTTCGAGGGCGACAATCGGAATCTCAGAGACGACCTGATCGCCAGCCAGCACAGTGAGCACGCCCACCGATTGACCGCGGCCCAGGGGGGCGACCAGCGGGTCGGGCCGCACCACCTGGGTCTTGAGCCGGCTGGCGGTCCCCGCAGGTACCGCCACCACGATGGCCTGAGGCCGGCCGAGCTTGGCCCGCGACTGGGTACCCTTCCAGACCTCCGGGGTGAGCACGGCCTGATTGGCTTCGAACAGCTTGACCGCCTCAAATGCGGTGTAGCCCCAATTGAGCAGCTTCTGAGACTCGTTGGCACGGGCGTTTTCGTTGGCAGCGCCCAAGACGATGGAAAGCAGGCGACGCGAACCCAGGCCCGGGAAGTCGCGATGGGCGGTGGCAATCAGGCAGTAACCGGCGGCTTCGGTATGGCCCGTCTTGAGGCCATCGACCGTCGGATCGCGCATCAGCAGAAGGTTGCGGTTGTTTTCGTTCGCGGCGGGCGTGCCCGGGTAGCGGTACTTCTTGATCGCGTAATAGCCCACATAGTCCGGGAAGTCCTGCATCAGCCGGGTCGCCAAGACGCCCAAGTCGCGCGCGGTGGTGGTGTGACCTGGCTCGGTCAGGCCTTCGGGGTTGCGGTAAGCAGTGGCCTTCATGCCGAGGTTCTTGGCCTGGTCATTCATCAGCTGCACGAAGCGCTCCACGCTACCGCCCACCCCCTCGGCCAAGGCCACCGTCGCATCGTTGCCAGACTGAACGATCATGCCTTTGATCAGGTCCTCCACCGGCACTTTCATCTTGGGGTCGATGAACATCCGGGAGCCAGGCATCTTCCATGCGCGCTCGCTCACGGGTAGCGCCTGCTTGAGATCGAGTTTCTTCGACTTGAGGGCGTCGAAAACGATGTAGGCGGTCATCAGCTTGGTCAGCGATGCGGGCTCGACAGGCGAGTCCACGTTGCGGCCAGCCAGCATCTGGTTGGCCGTGACATCGAACAGCAGGTAGCTGCGCGCCGCAATCTCGGGCGGCTGCGGCGCCTGTGCCTGGGCGGGGCACGACCCGAACAAAAAAACCAGGGCGAGCAGCGGCCCGAAAAATGACGCAAAAAAATGCGCGGGCTGCATGCGGGCAAGTGGGTTCATGGTGGACGGTCAACGCAGGTGGCGAACCACCAGAGACTTGAGCAGAGGCAATTGTCCGTGAAAGAAATGCCCGCCACCAGGCACCACTGTCACCGGGAGCGATTGAGGGCGCGCCCAGTCAAAGACCGCAGACAGCGGCACTGTGTCGTCCTGCTCGCCATGGATCACCAGGGTGCGCTCATGGGCCTCGGGTGGCAAGGTGGCCACCGAAAAGCGCGAGGCGGCAGTGCCCACAAGCACCAGCTGGTCGACCGGGCGCTGCGCCCACATCCGCGCCGCCACCTGGGATGCGACAAAGGAACCGAATGAAAAGCCCGCCAGGGCCAGGGGCCCGGAAGGCGCCACTTGGCCGACCAGAGAGATCATGTCCTCGACCTCGCCAACGCCCCCGTCATGCGCACCCTCGCTGCCGCCCACGCCACGAAAATTGAAGCGGATCGCGGTCCACCCACATTGAACAAAGGCGCGGGCTAGGGTTTGGACCACCTTGTTGTCCATGGTGCCGCCAAATAGCGGGTGGGGGTGCGCAATGACCGCGATGCCCCGCCATGGCATGCCGTCGGGGGGCGTGTCACGCAACGCCTCGATCGCGCCAGCCCCACCTGCTAGGCGAAGGCGTTCGGTCTGTGCGTTCATGGGGCCGCCTTCATCCGGGAACGCAGGGACCGGCAGCCAGGTTCAGCGACCAACGTTCGCCGGCAGCACGAGGCGCTCGACCACCTTCCCGTTTTTCAGGTGGGACTCGACGATCTCGTCGATATCGTCCATATCGACGAAGGTGTACCAGACGGCTTCCGGGTAGACCACCGCCACCGGGCCACCAGCGCAGCGGTCAAGGCAACCGGCCTTGTTGACCCGCACTTGCCCGGGCCCGGCCAGCCCCGCCTGCTTCACACGCGCCTTGCAGCGGTCAAAGCCCTCCTTGGCCGGGTGATCGGCGCAGCAGGCCTCACCATTGGGGCGCTGGTTGAGGCAGAAAAAAACGTGGCGCTCGTAGTAAGAGGCCGTATCGGCCCCCTGGACAGTTGAAGTCATATCCCGATTCTAGGCCGCGCATCACCCCGGGACAGCCGCAGCAGACCATAGGCCAGCGCCGCGTACGGCCAGCACCACCCGATCCACTGCGCCAGACCATTGAAGCGAATAAACCGACCCTGCTCCCAGGCCTGAAGCGTCAGCGAGTAATACGCGTTGGCTGGCGCTTGGTTCAACAGGGCCAGGTGCAGCACCAGCACCGGCAGGAGCAGGGCCACGCAGCTCTGGCGAGGCAACGAGACTGCCAGCACGGCCAGCGCCAGGCCGCCGACCAGACCCAGTTGCACCGAAACGCTCAGCCACGCCCAGGCGTTGGCAGGGCCGAAGCTCAGGGCTGCGGAAAGCGCGCTGGAAGCAACGCCAGCAGCGAGGATCCCCAGCATCAAGGCCAGGCGCCCACGCAACGCACCCATGATAGAAAAAGCCAGTAGGCAAGGCACCAGCAAGCCCAGCGCCACTCCGATCAACTCGGTGCCCTGTCCGAGGGGCTGTTGGAGCGGCTCCCGGACGGGCAGCCAATCGATGAGGGGTGTGTACTTCAGCCACTCCGCCAAGGCGAGTTGGGTTCGCTCGAGCACCTGCCCCAGGCCCAAGGGCAGCGGCGCGGGAAATAGCAGGCCGGCTGGCCACAGGACCAGCAGCACCAAGGCGCCACGGGCCTCGTCCACGAACCAACGGCGCCGAAAGCGCGACCAGCGTTGCAACAGTCCCAACCGCTCCAGGCCCGAGGCAAGTAGTGCGCCCAAGACCGTACCTGCCAGATTGAGCCCGAGGTCGAGGTTCGAGGGCACGCGCGAAGGCAGGAAGGTCTGGAGCGCCTCCAAGGCAAAGGACAGTGCACCAGCGGCGAGGAGCGCCACGACCATCGCGCCGCTAGAGCCGCCCGCAGCCGGGTCACGGCGCAGCCGGGCAAGGGCGATCAGGAAGCCCAGCGGAACGTAGCCGACCACATTGGCTGCCAGGTCGAAGCCCGTCCACCATTGAGGCCAGGGGCTGGAGAGGAAGGCCCAAGGCGCAAGACCCTGCAAGCGCCAACCCTCGAAGGGGTAGAGGCTGGCATAGACGATCAGGACCCCATAGGCCAGGGCCAAAGGCCCGGCAGAGGTCTTGTGCATCGGCATGACGTCCGCTTGCGTCGGACCGCGCTCAGAACGGCTTGATGACGACCAGCAGCACCGCCACCAGCAGAAGCACCACAGGGATCTCATTGAACCAGCGGTACCAGCGATGGCTTCGGGTGCTGCAATCGGTCTCGAACCGGCGCAGCATGCGTGCGCAGGCGTGGTGGTAGGCAATGACCAGCAGGACAACAATCAGTTTGGCGTGCATCCATCCGTCACCGCGACCAATGCCATAAGTCAACCAGAGCACCAGCCCCAGCACCACCGCGGGTATGGCCAGCAAGGTGGTGAAGCGCAGCAGCTTGCGTGACATGAGCAGCAGCCGATCGCGCTCGGCCAGTGAGCCAGGCTCGACCATGGCGAGGTTGACGTAGATGCGGGGCAGATAAAACAGGCCGGCAAACCAGCTGGCGACGAAGACGATGTGCAGGGCTTTGATCCAGAGCATGGTCCAAGTGTAGATAGCGAGACCCCTTGGGACAAAAAAAACCCCGGCCAACGAGCCGGGGTGAGAAGCCTTTTTGCTGTCACACATCAAGGCGCCCGCTCAGGGAGGAAAAGCGGGGGGCGGCAATCCGCCCAAAGCCAATCTAGCAAAGGCACCTCGGGCCCACAAGCAACCGCACACGGGGGTTTCCCCTGCCTCGGATGACCCAGGCAATGCTTTGGAACTACAGCGCGGGTAGGGCAGTCAAATGGGGTTGACGGTACGACCCGGCAAGCCGCCATGACGGCGCCGTCTGGTAGCAAAATAATGACCATGACACTGCATGCCCCCTTCCCCATGGGCCGCCCCCGGCGGCTGCGCCGCGATGAGTTCACACGCAATCTGGTGCGCGAGCACCGATTGACGGCGCATGACCTCATCTACCCCGTCTTCGTGCTTGACGGACAGAACCGCCGCGAGTCGGTGGCATCAATGCCGGGCGTCGACCGCCTCAGCCTGGACCTGCTGATTCCAGTGGCTGAGGAGTGCGTGGCCTTGGGCATTCCGGTGATGGCGCTCTTTCCGGTCATCGACCCATCCCTCAAGACACCCGATGGCGCCGAGGCTGGCAACCCAGACGGTCTGGTGCCTAGGGTGGTGCGCGAATTGAAGAAGCGAGTACCCCGCCTGGGCGTCATGACCGACGTGGCGCTGGACCCGTTCACCAGCCACGGACAAGACGGGGTGATGGACGAGACGGGCTACATCCTCAACGACGAGACAGTGGCCATCTTGACGCGCCAAGCCCTGGTGCAGGCCGAGGCGGGTGTGGACATCGTCGCACCCAGCGACATGATGGACGGACGTATTGGCGCGATTCGCCAGGCCCTGGAAAAAGACGGCCACATCCACACGCGGATCATGGCCTACAGCGCCAAATACGCCAGTGCGTTCTACGGTCCCTTCCGGGACGCGGTGGGGTCGGCCGCCAACCTTGGCAAAGGCAACAAGAAGGTCTATCAGATGGACCCGGCCAACACCGACGAGGCCCTGCGCGAGGTTGCGATGGACATCGCTGAAGGTGCCGACATGGTGATGGTCAAGCCTGGCATGCCTTACTTGGACATTGTTCGCCGGGTCAAAGACGAGTTCAGCATGCCGACCTTCGCCTACCAGGTGTCAGGCGAGTACGCGATGCTGCAGGCGGCGGCGGCCAACGGCTGGTTGGACCGTGAAGCGGTCATGATGGAGAGCCTGCTGGCGTTCAAGCGCGCCGGCGCAGACGGCATCCTCACCTACTTCGCGCGCGACGCGGCCCGCGTGCTTCGGTCAGCCTGAAGCGGCACCTTTGCCAGCGGTCCATGGCCGGTGGCCGGCGGACCGCCAGGCCTCAATCAAGCCAGGTGACGAGCGAAGAATTCCAGGGTGCGCTGTCGCGCCAGAGCGGCAGCCGCTGCATCTCCGGTGGCACGGTGGTCACAGTTAAAGCCGTGATCGGCGGCGTAGGCGTGAACCTGCACCTCGGGATGGGCCTGGGCGAAGGCGCGGACGGAGTCCATCGGTATCCACGCATCGCGCTCGCCGAAGTGGGCCATCACGGGCACCTGGGGCTTGCGCGCGGACTCCTCGGGTGAGGTGACGCCGCCACCGTAATAGGGCGCAGCCGCTGCCAGACCCTTGAGCAGGCACGCGGCGCGCCAGGTCAGGAGTCCGCCCCAGCAGTAGCCGACCACCCCGACCTTGCCGGCTTGTCCTGCATAGTCAATGGCCGCTTGAACGTCCTGCATCACTCCGGGCGCCGGCAGCGCCTCGACCGCTGTTTTGAGCGCAAAGCCAGCTTTCTTGTCCTCGTCACCGTAGCCCAGGTCGACCCCGGACTTGGCACGATGGAAGGTTGGCGGCGCGACCGCCAAGTAGCCTTCGGCAGCGTAGCCGTCGGCGACCGCACGGATATGCGCATTGACGCCGAAGATCTCCTGCAAAACGACGACGCCGCCACGCGGCTTCCCGGCTGGCCGGGCCACGTAGGCGGGGATGGACTGGCCATCGGCCGATGTGAGGTTGACGATTTCACCCATGGTCTCTCCTAGTCTTGTTCAGATCGCTGCGGTCCCGAGCCCCGCAAGTTCTTGCCGGCAGGGACACGCCAACCTAAGCTTAACCGGGCCGAGCTGGCAGGCAGGTGCAGGGATCCCCTGAGAAAGGGCGAAGGGCGAGGGGCGGGGCGCAGGCTGATGCGATGGAGGCCCGGCGCTTCAGTCGTCTGGCGAGACCCGTGACAACAGCACGTTGTCACGCCAACGGCCATTGAGTTTGACGAAGTCACGGGCGTAGCCCTCGACCACAAAGCCCAGACGTTTGAGCAGTGCGGCGCTGCGCAGGTTCTCCGGCAGGTGAGTCGCCATCACCCGGTGCAGGTGGTGGCGCGACATGACCTCGGGCACCACCGGGCCCAGCCACTGGTGCATCAGGCTGCGACCCTCTAACTGGCGATCGAGCAGAAAGCTCAAGGTGCAGGCTTCGAAATCACCATGCTCGATCCCCCAGAAGCTGACCAGGCCGCCGATCTCACGGTCATCGCCCTGGCGCAGAAAACCCACCAGGTGGACCGCCCGGCCGGCCTGCATGTCCGCCTGGCGCCGGGGAATCTCGGCCTCCCAGTAGGCCTCTTGTTCGAGCTCGGGGCCCAGGCTCATCGCCATGCGAAGGTGGAGGCGGTTACGCTGGTGAAAGCGCACCAGCGCCTGAACGAACTGCGGGTGAATACCGTACAGCCACCACTGAGGGTGTTCGGTCCAGAGAACGGCGGTGTCGAGGGCGGGCTGAATGCTCATGAATTTTCCGAAGGAAAGATGGCCCCTCAGGCCAGGGGACGGTCCATGAGGCCCAGCCGCTGCCAGGCTGGCGCGACACGGGCCAGAAAGCGTTCGGCCTCGCCGAGAGGCGTCGCCTGCGCGTCGCCGGATCCGAGATCTAGCTCGCTGCCGGGGCTGGCTTGGCGGAGCGCCTCGGCCAAGGCGACGGGGTCGCGGGCGCCGTCCTCCCACGCGGCCAGCATGAGGCGCTCAGGCCTTGAGGCCTCGAATGCGTGGCCCGTCAACGGGCTGGCGAGGTAACGCAGCAAGTCGTCCTGCCGCGCGCGCTCAGCGACCACCCGGTTGATGGCGCGTGCGCGCGAAGCACCCGCATGACCAGCGTCGTCGGCAAAGGCGGGGAAGACATGGCCTTGAGCCACCAGCGCCACCAGCACATGGAGCAGCTGCTCGATCGCAACCTCCGCCAAACCCGCCTCGTCGCGCAGCTGGCGCAGGGGCAGGGGCGCGGACGCAGCCTCAAGTGCCGCCAGCAGCGGTCGCAAGACCTGGTGGTCGAGGGCCACCGAGCCATAGGGCGTCTGCACCGTCGACTGGCCACCGGCACCCGGCCGAAGCAAGACGAAGGAGAGGTCGAGCAACCGCTGCTCACGCTCGGCGGGCAGCAACCGACGCGCACCGCGGACGAACAGGTCGCGGCGGAAACGCCGGTTCAAGATGAAGTCGTGCGCAGTCTCGCGCAAGGTCGGGTCGAGGCCATCAAGTCCGCGGCCCTGGGCACGCTGCTGGACTTCGCCGACCAGGTCGGACTTGTGGGCGGAGCAGGCAAACTGAAGCCCAGCAGGCTCCAGGGCGCGGGCCACATCAGCGAAATAGCCGATGTGCCAGCTGCGGTTGAAGTACTCGTGGGCCACCACCTGGACCTCGTCGCGCTGCAAATCTTCGAGCATCTGGACCGCTGGCGGGTGATGGGCGAAAAAGGCCGCCCGGCCCTGGCGCAGTTGGTTGGCGAAGTCGACCGAGCGTCGGATTCGCGAGGCGGTCGGGTCGCCCGGGGGACTGGCCAACTCGGTGTGCAGGTGCATCAGGTCACGCAGGGGCTTTTCGGAGGCCCAGCCGGGCATGACATTGCAGGAGAGGTAGACCACGCCGCCGACCTTGAGGCGACGGCGCAGAAACTCCACCACAGCAGCCCGTGCATCGGCATCGATCCAGGACCAGACACCGTGGAGGGTGACGAAGTCGAACTCGGGCAAATCTTCGGCGAGCAAGTCCTGGAACGAGCGGGACAGCCAGCGGGCATCCAGGCCGGCGCGTTGAGCCAGGTCTTGGGCAAAAAGCGCGTGCTCGGGCAAAAAGTCGGTGCCCCAGAAGCTGCCCCGGGGGTTCGTAGCGGCGTGCAGGTTGCCCGATACGCCCTGCCCATAGCCCAGCTCGCAATACCGATACCGGCCGGCGTTGCTGGCATCGCCGCCGCCATGGTCGAGCCCCTGCAGCAGGAGGGCAAAGCGGACAAAGGACGGGGCCAGCTCGTGGTAGTAGCCGTGGGTGTAGGGGAGGTCGGCAACATAGCCAGCGGCCCATGAACGTCCCATGAATACACTCCTCTTAATGAATACGGCTTAATTTAATATTAAGTATCCATTTCTGACAAGCCTTATCCGCCGGGCCCCGGCCCGGCTCGCAAGCCCCGCTTCCACCGGGGACGAACCGCCTAGGCAAGCCACCCCGCGCTAACCTAGACTGAGCGGCTTTGACTGCAACCACGCCCTTTCCGACCACCATGAACGCACCCGACAAAATCCCTCAGGCCACCGCTCCCGCCGCCATCGCCCACTGGGTGGGCGGGCAGGCCCTTGGCGGCCGCTCTGGCCGCCAAGGCGATGTCTTCAACCCCGCCACCGGCCGGGTGACGGGCCGGGTGGCCCTGGCCCATGCCGACGAGGTCGGCCAAGCGGTCGCCGCCGCGCATGCCGCCTTTCCGGCCTGGGCCGAGACACCGCCGCTGCGCCGCGCGCGGGTCATGTTCAAGTTCCTGGAGCTGCTCCAACGCGAGCGCGACGCGCTGGCCCGCCTCATCACGGCCGAACACGGCAAGGTCTTCACCGACGCACAGGGTGAGGTGACTCGCGGCATTGAGATCGTCGAGTTCGCCTGCGGCATCCCCCAGCTTCTCAAGGGCGACTACACCGACCAGGTCTCCACCGGCATCGACAACTGGACGATGCGCCAACCCCTGGGCGTGGTTGCCGGCATCACACCGTTCAACTTTCCGGTCATGGTCCCCATGTGGATGTTCCCGGTGGCCATTGCCTGCGGCAACACCTTCATCCTCAAGCCCAGCCCCATCGACCCCAGCGCGTCGCTGCGCATGGCCGAACTTTTCAAGGAGGCCGGACTGCCCGATGGGGTGTTCAACGTGGTCCAGGGTGACAAGGAGGCGGTCGACGCCCTGCTCGCGCACCCTGATGTGAAGGCCGTGTCCTTCGTCGGCTCGACGCCGATTGCCAACTACATCTACGAGACCGGCGCGCGTGAGGGCAAGCGGGTGCAGGCCCTGGGCGGGGCCAAGAACCACATGGTGGTCATGCCCGACGCCGACATCGACCAGGCGGTTGATGCCCTGATCGGCTCGGCCTACGGCTCGGCCGGCGAGCGCTGCATGGCCATTTCGGTGGCGGTGCTGGTGGGCGAGGTGGCCGACAAGATCGTGCCCAAGCTGGTGGAGCGCACCCGCGCGCTCAAGGTCCTCGAGGGCAACAACCTGGCCGCCGAGATGGGTCCCATCGTCACCGAGGCCGCACGCCAGCGCATCACCGGCTATATCGATGCCGGCGTGGCCGAGGGCGCTCAGCTGCTGGTCGACGGCCGCCACTTCGACGGCCAAGCCGCGGGCGCGGGCTGCGAGGGCGGCTTTTGGCTCGGCGGCACGCTGTTCGACCGGGTGACAACGGGCATGAAGATCCACCGCGAAGAAATCTTCGGCCCGGTACTCGCCTGTGTGAGGGTGCCCGACTTCGCCACCGCGGTCGAATTGATCAACGCCCACGAGTTCGGCAACGGGGTGTCGTGCTTCACCCGCGACGGCAACGTGGCGCGCGAGTTCTCGCGCCGCATCCAGGTGGGCATGGTGGGCATCAACGTGCCGATTCCGGTGCCCATGGCCTGGCACGGCTTTGGCGGCTGGAAGAAGAGCCTATTCGGCGACATGCACGCCTATGGCGAAGAGGGCGTGCGCTTCTACACCCGGCAAAAATCCATCATGCAGCGATGGCCCGAGAGCATCGGCAAGGGCGCCGAGTTCGTGATGCCTACGTCCAAGTGAATGACGGACTGCTCTGGGATTGTGACCCTGAGCCAGCCCCCAGAGCGACGCAACAAGAACAAACGCGATGAGCCAACCCGAGTTCGACTACATCATCGTCGGCGCCGGTAGCGCCGGGTCCTTGCTCGCGAATCGGCTGAGTGCCGACCCGACGAAGCGTGTGCTGCTGATCGAGGCGGGCGGTAAAGACAACTACCACTGGATCCACATCCCGGTGGGCTACCTCTATTGCATCGGTAATCCGCGCACCGACTGGCTCTATCAGACCGAATCAGAGCCGGGGCTCAATGGCCGCTCGCTGCGCTACCCCCGAGGCAAGACCTTGGGCGGATGTTCGAGCATCAACGGCATGATCTACATGCGCGGCCAGTCACGCGACTACGATCAGTGGGCGAGCCTCACCGGGGATACGCGCTGGCGCTGGGACGAATGCCTGCCCGACTTCAAGCGGCATGAGGACTACCACGCAGGCGCTGACGCGATGCATGGCGCTGGCGGCGAGTGGCGAGTGGAGAAGCCGCGTGTGCGCTGGGACATCCTTGACGCCTTCACCCAGGCTGCCCGGGAAGCGGGCGTACCGGCCAGTGAAGACTTCAACCGCGGCAGTAACGAGGGTGTCGGATATTTCGAGGTGAACCAGAAGTCAGGTCTGCGCTGGAACACCGCCAAGGCGTTCCTGCGCCCAACCTGCTATGGGCGCCCGAACTTTGAACTGTGGACCCACGCCCAGGTCAGTCGCCTTCTGTTCGAGCCTGGGGCCGATGGCGCGCCTCGTTGTATCGGTGTCGAGGTGTGGAACGGTCGCGAGATGGTGAGCGCCCGGGCCAGCCGTGAGGTGCTGCTGTCTGCCGGCAGCATCGGGTCGCCGCAGATCCTGCAGCTGTCCGGCCTGGGCCCAGCCGACGAATTGAAGGCGCTGGGCATTCCGGTCCTGCGTGACCTGCCCGGCGTGGGCGCCAACCTGCAGGACCACCTCCAGATACGGGCCGTCTACCAGGTCAAGGGTGCAGCCACCTTGAACACCATTGCCAGCAGCCTCTGGGGGCGTCTGGGCATCGGCCTGGAGTACGCCTTGCGCCGATCCGGCCCCATGAGCATGGCCCCCTCGCAACTGGGAGCATTCACCCGTAGCAGCCCCGACAAGGCCTGGCCCGACCTGCAATTCCACGTCCAGCCCCTGAGCCTGGACGCCTTCGGCGAGCCGCTGCACCGCTTCGACGCCTTCACCGCCAGCGTGTGCAACCTCAACCCCAGCAGCCGGGGCCAGGTGAGTCTGGTCAGTGCACGCTTCGAGGATGCGCCCCGGATCGCGCCGAACTACCTGAGCACGGCCGAGGACCGGGAGGTGGCGGCGCAATCCCTGCGGGTGGTGCGGCGTATCGTCAGCCAGCCGGCACTGGCACCCTACCAGCCGCAGGAATGGAAGCCGGGGCCGCAGTACGAGAGTGACGAGGACCTGACCCGACTGGCCGGCGACATCGCCACCACCATCTTCCACCCGGTGGGTACAACCAAAATGGGCCGGGATGACGATCCGATGGCAGTCCTCGACTCCGAACTGCGGGTACGCGGCGTGGCCGGATTGCGGGTGGTCGACGCGGGCGCCATGCCCACCATCACCAGCGGCAACACCAACGCGCCCACCCTGATGATGGCGGAGAAGGCCGCCAACTGGGTGCTGTCGGCAGCGGCCTGAACGGGTCCCCGCAGGCCCTTCCGAGCCATCGTTCTGGCCGCGGCCCTGACCCAGGCACTGCTCCTCGTCTTCGGCCTCGACCGGCCGCTGCCGAGGGTTTCCGCCAGGGCCGGGAAAGTCCTGATGCCCCGCCGCGGGGCCGGGGGCTACAGTCTTGCCAACTCGCAGCCCCCATAGGGCGGACGCTGAAAAGCGAGAGGTCCGAGGAGACATCGGAGACATCGACAGAACAAGACGGGCGCCTCCACGACGAGGCGCCCAAGCAAAGGCGCCGTGAGGCGCCTTTGCTTTTTGGCAGGCCGATCGCAACGGTGCGCGCAGGGCCGATGAGACAATTGCCCCTATGGACTTGCTGCTGATGGTGCTGGCCTCACTGGGGGCCGGCTTCGTAGATTCAATCGTCGGCGGCGGCGGCCTCATTCTGACGCCCGCACTCTTTGCCATCTTTCCCCAGGCGGCCCCGGCATCGCTCTTCGGCCTGAACAAGAGCGCCTCCATCTGCGGCACGTCTTTCGCTGCATTTCAGTACGGGCGTCGGGTCGCACTGCCTTGGAGCGCCTTGCTGCCTGCCGCCCTTGCCGGACTGGCGGGCGGGTTCACCGGGGCCTGGTGCGTGACCGTGATCTCGGGTGACTTTCTGCGCAAGGGCCTGCCGCTGGTGCTGCTTGCGGTGCTGGCCTACACCCTCGCGCGCAAGGACCTGGGGCGCGAGCATGCGCCGCGTCTGGCGCAGGGGCCCGAGCGTCTGGCGGCGATGGCGATTGGCTTGGCCATCGGCTTCTACGACGGCTTCTTCGGCCCGGGCACCGGCAGCTTTTTTATCTTTCTGTTCGTGCGGATCCTCGGATACGACTTCCTGCACGCCTCGGCCGCCGCCAAATTGCTCAATGTCGCGACCAACGCCGCCGCGCTGACTCTCTTTGCGGTCAAGGGTCATGTCTGGTGGCATTACGCCGTGGCGCTCGCCTTGGCCAACATCGCTGGCAGCCTGCTGGGGACGCGGCTCGCCCTGCGTCATGGCGCCGGCTTCGTACGCGGCATGTTCATCCTGGTGGTGAGCGCCCTGATCCTCAAGACCGCCTACGACGCTTTCCTTCGCTAGCGCACGCTGATAATCAGCGCATGGACGATATCGTGCGCCAAGCCATTGCCAAGTGGCCCCACGTGCCCCACTGCTACGGCTGGCTGGGGTTGGACGCCCGAGGCGGCTGGTACATGCGCGACGACCGGGTGCAAGCGCAGGGACCGTTTCGACAGGCTAAGGGCTCGCTGCTGCGGCACGAAAAGCTGATCGAGTTCATCCACCGCAACTACGAGCGCGACGCCCAGGGCCAGTGGTTCTTCCAGAACGGACCGCAGCGGGTCTATGTCGAACTTGAGGTTGCGCCGCTGGTCTGGCGACTGGGCGCAGACGGCAGCGTTGAGGCCCATACCGGACGGGCTGCGCAGGTGCGGGGCTGCTACCTCGACGAGCTGGGACACCTGTACCTGGACAGCGACATCGGATTTGGCCTTGTTCACAGCCTCGACATGGGCCTGGCCGCCGAAGCGGTGGAGTCCGGGCGCTGGAAGCCGGAGGCGGTGGAGAGCCAGGCGCTCCCAGCACGCTTTGGCTTCGTGCGCAGCCCTGGCGAGACCCGAGCAGGCTAGATCCAAGAAGGTATTGGCTGCGCGGCGGGTTCCAGCGCCCAAGAAAAAAGGCAGGCCATCGGCCTGCCTTTGCATGAGCGGAGTCCGCCTTACTTCGCGGCGGATGCTGCAGCAGCCGGACGGTCGGGAATCGGGAACTTGCCGCCGGCGGCATTGGTCATGTAGACCACGCTGCGACCGATTTCGATATCGTCAAATTCGCCGCCGCCTTGGGCGCCCATCGCGCCCTTACCCTTGAGTGCAGAGGTCAGCAGGGCGTCGTAGCCCTTGGCAATACGCGCGCCCCAGGCGCCGGCATCACCGAACTTGGGAGCACCAGCAGCGCCGCTGGCATGGCAGGCGAGACACTGGGCCTTGTAGACCTCCTCGCCAGCACGCAGGGGACGATCGGCGTCGCGGATCTCGACCTCACCAACCTTACGCAGACGTTCTGCCACGCCGCGCTCCTGGTCCTTGGCCGTCAGGCCGCCGAGTGCATAGCGCTCGGGCTGACCGCTACCAGCAGGCTTGCTCTCGGAGGTGATATAGGCCACCAGGCCGATGATGATGAAAACCGGAATGACGAATGCTGCGAGCGATGCCCACATCAGCTGCTTCGGGGTCTTGATCGGGCCGGTGTGGGCTTCTTCCTGGTGGTTATCGCTCATGGCGTCCTCTGGGGGGAATGCGGGGAGAGTTGTCGGACGAACTCGGAACAGCCTGCGATTATAGAGGGGCACCCCGGACCGCCCCCGACGGACCACATTGCCCCGCGCACCATCGGACAGTGCCCCGGTACAATCAAAGCTCACGCGCGGCTGTAGCTCAGTGGATAGAGTATTGGCCTCCGAAGCCAAGGGTCGTGGGTTCGATCCCCGCCAGCCGCGCCAATCACCCCCTCCGATGTCCATGCCCCCCCAGGCAACGCAGCTGGTTCACCGATTCACCCGCCGGGTCGCCTTCGGCCTGCGGGCAGATGCGCAGCTGCCAGCCGACCCGCTGAGCTGGGCGCAGGCGCAAGTCGCCCAAGTACCCCCCATCGACATTCTTGAGCGCGACGGCACTCGCCGCGCCGACCTGCCCGAGGGCATGCGCCTGCTGTGGGAGATGGACGAGGTGATGACCGCTTTCCACCGCCACCAGGAGGCGGAGCGGGCCTCCTTTGCCAAGGGCCGCAGCCTGCCGCGCGAGCAATACGCAGAGGAGCGCAAGCGCGAGATCGAGATTCCCTACCACCGCCTCGAGCACTGGAAGGAGGCGCAGGCCCGGGCCAGCACGGCCTTACACGGGGCCGCGCCGGTGTTCGAGCGCTTCTGGCATTTTTGGGCCAACCACTTCATGGTGGCACCGGGCAATCAGAACAACGACACCCTGGTCGGGCCCTTCCAGCGGTCGCTGCGCCCGAAGATGCTGGGGAATTTTCGCGACCTGCTCTGGCACGCGACAGTCCATCCGGCGATGCTGGTCTATTTGGACAACAACGAGAACACAGGCCCGCGCTCGCGCGCAGTGCGCGAGGGCTGGACCCGTCGAAGCGTCAATGAAAATCTGGGCCGGGAGCTGCTCGAGCTTTTTTCTCTGAGCCCGGAGGGCGGCTACACCCAGCAGGATGTCGAGGCGACCACCCTGCTGCTCACCGGCTGGCGCGATATGAAGCCTGACCGGCACCACAAACCCGGTGTACCCCTGGGCACCTACTTTGACTTCAACCACCACGAGCCAGGTGCACAGACGGTGATGGGCAAAACCTACACCGCCTTCGTTCGCCAAGACAGCAAGCTCGCAGACCTGGTGACCGACCTGGCCCAGCACCCCGCAACCGCCCGGCACCTGGCACGCAAGCTGTGCGTGTATTTCATCGACGACGAGCCTCCGCCACAGGCGGTGGCGCATGTGGAGCAAGTATTCCGGCAAAGCCGCGGCGACCTGCCGGCGGTGCACCGCGCGGTCATCGAAATGTGCTGGGCGCATATCGCGAGTACCCGCAAGCTCGCCTCGCCCGAAGCCTGGCTGCTGCAGTGCCTCACCCTCACCGGACTCGATCTGCCACGAGCGATCCCGGTGGACGATCGCGGCGGAATCAAGACGCACTATTTGCTGGGCGATCTAGGCCAGCCGATTCCCCGCTGCCCCCAGCCCAATGGCTGGCCGATTCGTTCGGTCGACTGGATTTCCAAAGAGTTGATGGACCGCCGGGTGCGCTACGCCGGGCTGCTGTCCAACGACCTGGGACGCCAGCCCGCAGCAATGGTGCGCATGCTCGAGGTGCAATCCGAGCGGCACCTCGCCGAGGGCAGCGCCGAGCAGGCGCTGGTGCGCAGCGCGCTGGCGCGCCGTGACCTGCGCAGCGCCAACACCTTGCTCCATGTGAGCCCCTCCCTTTTGTGGGCCTGATGTGGGCCTGATGAAGATGGACCGTCGACACTTCCTTCGCAGCGCCAGCGGCCTGGCCGCGCTCAATTTCGCGGCGGTGCCCTCGGCCTGGGCCAGCGCCGACGCAGACGCGCCGCGACTGCTGGTGGTGATGCTGCGCGGCGGCATGGACGGCCTGACTGCGGTACCGCCAGTGGGAGACCCTGACTACGAAGCCATTCGGCCCACCATTGGTATCCGAGGCGGCTTGCGTCTGGACGGCTCCTTCGCCCTGCACCCGGCGATGACGCAGCTGCACCAAATCTGGAACGATGGGCAGCTGGCCATCGTGCACGCCACCGGCTTTGGTTACACCGGCCGCTCGCACTTCGAGGGCCAAGACATCATGCAGTCGGGCATGGCCAAACCCTACACCTCGTCCTCGGGGTGGCTGGGTCGGGCCATGCAGGCGGCTCAGGCAGGCGGCGGTGTTTCGATCTCGATCCCGATGCCCTTGATTCTCCGTGGCAATCACCAGGCCTCCACCCAGTTCCCCAACTGGATGCCCATCCCCAGCGAGCCGGTGGCCCAGGCCTTGACGCAAGTCTGGGCCAGCGATCCGTTGCTGGCGCCCTTGGCCCCGGTGATTCAGACAGAGAGCCTGCGCCTGCGACAGACGCAGGGTATGCGCCCCGACTTCGGGACGGCGCGCTCGCTGCCAGAGCTCGGCCGCTTGGCGGCCGAGGAGATGCGTGCGCCACAGGGCCCGCGGTTAGGGCTGATCGACTTCACCCATGGTTTCGACACCCACGCCAGCCAGGGCGGCGACACCGGCAGCCATGCCGACCAACTCGCAACGCTCGACCGGGTGGTGGGGGCCTTCAAGACCCATATGGGGCCGATGTGGGCCAAGTCACTCGTGGTCACCGTGACCGAGTTCGGCCGCACCGCAGCCGAGAACGGCACGGCCGGCACCGACCATGGCGTCGGCAGCTGCTGCCTGCTCGCGGGTGGGCTGGTGCATGAGTCGCGGGTCTACGCCCAGTGGCAGGGCCTGCGCAAGCCGCAGCTGTTCGAGGGGCGTGACCTGCCCGCGACCACCGATGTCGCGGCGGTCTACGCGCGGGTGGTGGAGCGGGTATTCGGTCTGCCTCCGGCGATCATCGCCGAGCAGGTGCTCGCCCACCGCAGCAGCCCTACGCTGAAGGGTCTGCTGGGCCTGGGTTGAGCGTCACCCGGGAGCTTGTCAGGCAGGCTGGTGGACGGGCCCCAGCGGTCCCAGGCGAACGCCTGAGCGCAGCCGGCGCCAATGGAGATCCGCCGGATCCAGAGTACAGGGCCCGGGGCTCTTGACGATCATCACTTCACTGGCGATCGCCTCAAAATCGTTGCGGAAATGGACCGAGCTCTTGAGAGCCAACAGGGCCTGCTGCGACGGCTCGACGCCCACATGTCGCAGCAGCGCCTGGTCTGCCGCCTGAAACTTTCTGCTGGCCAGCACCACACGAACGCCGCTGGACAGATGCCGGATGCAGGCCATGGGCCCGAGCTGCAGGTGCCAACCAGCGAACATCGGACCGGTACAGTGAATGTCGCCATCGCCCAGTCGCTCGACCTCGAATACACCCTCCACCGGACCACCGCCGGGGCGATCAGCCGAGGCACCGAGCCGGAAGGGCGCGCGTGCGCCGGAGCCCAGCGCATGCGCCTTCGCAGCGGCATCGGCGTCGATCAGCAAGGCCAGCACCGCGCCCGGTGCGGCCGCATCGATCAGCGCCTGCAACAAGCCCGTGGTGTTGCCGTCGCCGCCAGCGCCTGGGTTGTCCTGGGTGTCCGCCAAGATGACCGGGCGGGCGGGCTGGCCAGGCGCAGTCGCAGCGATTGCGGCGATCGCGCGCCGAACCGCTTCTTCAGGGAGCAGGGCCTGCGTCACGAAGTCTGCCTCGGCTGCGCGAATGGCATCGGCCACCTCGTCGAAAGCTGCCTGCGTGCGGCTGGCATCGGGGCCATAGGCCAGCAAGGTCATGCCGCATTCAGCGATATCCGCCATGGCAAAGCCCATGCCGAAGTCCAAGGAGACGCCACTTCGGGCCTGCACCGCCTCGAGTCGCTGGTACAGGTCGCGCGCCGGGGCGATGGTGGTGCACTGGGAAGGCAGGGAGGTGAGGTAGTCGAAGGCGGCGAAGGCCTTGTGCGGCCGCTGACCGCTGACAAGCATGGCGTGCAACAGGTCGGCGGCACGCTCGCCCGTGCGGGCCGAATCGACATGGGGGTAGGTGCGAAAGATCGTGATCGCGTCAGCCAGTTCGAACATGCGCCGAGTGACATTGGCGTGCAGGTCCAGGCTGACCGCGATCGGCACCCCCGGACCGACCACCGCGCGGACCCGGCGCAAGATCTCTCCCTCGCCGTCGTCCAGGTGTGTGCAGACCATGGCGCCGTGCAGGTCGAGGAACACCCCGTCCACCGATCCCGCCTCGCGCAGCCTCTGTACCAGCCGCCCGATGATCCGCTCGAAGGCGTCTTCAGTCACATGGGCCGAGGGCGATGCTGCCGCCCAGACCAAGGGCACACATTCATGGCCCAGAGCCTGCAGCCGGTCGAGCGCGCCCTGCACCGGGATATTGGCACCGCGCAGACGGGTGAGTAGCGCCTCACCTTCGAGCGGACTGGGCTCGGCCGAGAGAATTGAAAAGGCGTCGTAGTCGGCCTGGGTCGGCGCAAAGGTATTGGTTTCGTGGCGCATGCCGCCAATGGCGATGCGCTTCATGACAGGCGCAGTGCTGTGGACAGGCCCGCGCCTGCACCCACGCCAATGCCCTCGATTGAGGGAACGGCGGCCAGCAGCTCGCGCGCGTAGTCGCTCCGCGGCGCCTCGAACACCTGCTGGCAAGCCCCTTGTTCGACCAGTCTGCCGTGATGGATCAGCGCAACACGGTCGCACATGTAGCGGATCACGGCCAGATCATGGCTGATGAACAGATAGGTGAGAGACAGCCGCTGCTGCAAGTCGTGAAGAAGATTGAGCACCTGCGCCTGCACCGAGACATCGAGTGCTGAGGTGGGCTCGTCGAGCAGCAGCATCGACGGTGATGTCGCCAGCGCACGGGCAATGCCAATGCGCTGGCGCTGCCCCCCGGAGAACTCGTGCGGCTTGCGGAACAGATGCTGCTCGCCAAGCCCCACCAGCTGAAGCAGCTCCAGGGCACGCTCGGTGCGCTGGCGGGCGCCCAGACCCATGACGTCGCGGTGAATCACCAGGGGCTCGGTCACGATGTCATGCACCGACATGCGCGGATTGAGACTGGCCTGCGGGTCCTGGAACACCATCTGGATGCGGGAGCGCGCCCGGCGCATCGCGGCGGGCGAGAGACGCGACAGATCCTCTCCCTCAAAGAGAATCCGGCCGGCGCTTACTGGCTCAAGCTGCAGGATGCAGCGCGCCAGCGTGCTCTTGCCCGAGCCGGATTCACCCACAAGGCCGAAGCTTTCGCCCCGGGTGATCTCCAGACTCACTGCCTGCAAGGCCTGAACCGGCTCCCCACGGCGCCAGCCCCGGCGCTGGCCCGGATAGGCTTTGTCAACGTCTTCGATCTTCAGCATGCCGCCCCCGCGGGCAGGGGGTGGAAGCAGGCGACCTCATGCCCCGTCACGGCGCCCGTGTTAGCCGAAGCAGGCAACAGCGCCGGCACCTGAGCCTGGCAGCCGTCTTGGGCACGGGCGCAGCGCGGCGCAAAGCGGCAACCCGGCGGCGGGCGGACCAAGTCGGGCACCACGCCGGGAATACCCTCCAGCGCGCCGCGCGCCATCTCCCGCCGGGGTATGGCTGCCAGCAGCGCGCGCGTGTAGGGGTGTGTGGGTTGACCCAGCACCTCACGCACCGGGCCGCGCTCGACAATACTGCCGGCATACATCACTGCCACATGGGAGCAGGCCTGGGCGACGACGCCGAGGTTGTGGGTGATCAGGAGCACGGTCATGCGAAAGTCGCGCACCATCTCCTGCAGAAGCGTCAGCACCTGGGCTTGCACCGAGACGTCCAGCGCGGTGGTTGGCTCGTCGGCAATCAGCAGCTGGGGCCGGCCGATCAACGCCATGGCGATCAGCACCCGCTGGCGCATGCCGCCTGAGAACTGATGGGGAAAGTCGTCCAGCCGGCGGGCGGCGTCCGGAATACGCACCCGCTCGAGCATCTCCAGCGCCAGGGCGCGCGCGGCCCGCCGCTTATCCCTTTGGCTGGCGCCAGCCGGCACTGCCAGAAGTTCGGGCCGCCAAGCGGCGGCGGCAAGAGCAACGTCCACGAGCTGGTCGCTGATGCGAAACAACGGGTTGAGATTGGTGGTCGGGTCCTGGAAGATCATGCCGATGCGCCCACCGCGCAGCGGCCGCATCTGGGCTTCGGGCAATGTCAGCAGATCCTGCCCGTCGAACAGAATCTGTCCCTGCCCATAGCGCGCCGGTGGTGAGGGCACCAGGCGCGAAATGGACAAGCCGGTGAGCGATTTGCCACAGCCCGTCTCGCCCACCACGCCCCAGACCTCGCCATGACCCACCTGCAGGTCCACCCCCTGCAGCACATGGGCCTCGCCTTCAAAGCTGCGCATCCACAGATGCAGCGCACGGATGTCGAGAAGGGGCGCGTGCATGGTCTGTCAGCGGCGCGAGCGGGGATCGAACACATCCCGCAGTCCGTCACCCAGGAGGTTGAAGCCAAAGACGGCCATGAAGATCGCCAGGCCAGGAAAGATCGCCGTCCACCAAAAGTCGGGCATATAGCTGCGCGCCACCGACAGCAGCGACCCCCACTCCGGCGTCGGCGGCTTGACGCCGATGCCAATGAAACCCAGCGACGCCACGGTGAGGATGGCAAAGCCCATGTCCAGCGACATCTTCACAATGACCGGCGTCATCACATTGGGTAGGATGTGCACGAGCAGCAAGCGTGCCGGGCGGGCTCCGATCGCTCGCGCCGCTGTGACATACAAGTCCTCTTTGCGGGCGATCACCTCGCCGCGCACCAGGCGGGCATATCCCGGCCACCAGGACAGGGAAATGGCCACCACCATGTTGAAAATGCCCGGGCCTAAAGCGGCGGCCACCGCCATCGCCAGCACCAGGCCTGGCACGGTGAGCTTCAGGTCCGACAGGCGCATCAGCAGCTCGTCGGTCCAGCCGCCGGAGAAGCCGGCGATACCACCAATGAGGGTGCCTACCAGGGCACCCAGCACCACGACCGCCAAGCCGGCCAGCACCGACACCCGCGCGCCACCCATGACGAGCGAAAAGACATCCTGGCCCATCTCGTTGGTGCCGAACCAATGCTTGGCCGAAGGCGCCTGAAAGCGACCCGCGGTGCTCACCGCCCCCTCCAGATGCTCGGGAAAGGGCGCCAGCCAAGGGCCGAAGAGCGCCATCAGAAACAAGAGCGCGACGATCGCCAGGCCCAGGACCGAGAGCCGGCTTTGCGCAAAGCGATAAAGGCCGCGCCGCCAGGCTTCCTGGCCGGCGCTTCGCGTACCGCCAGCGGCAGTGGGGGAAGTTCCAGCACTCATCCCGGACGCACCTTCGGGTTGATCAGGCCATAGAGAAGGTCCACCAGCAGGTTGACCAGAACAAACAGGGTGCCAATCACCAGGGTCACGCCGATGATGGGCATGAAGTCCTGGGTCACCACCGCCTTGGTGGCGTACAGGCCCAGGCCGGGCCAGTCAAATACCGTCTCCACCAGCACCGTGCCACCGAGCAGCCAACCAAAGTAAAGGCCAATGACGGTGAGCGTGGCCGAGATCGCGTTGCGCGCCACGTACTTGGTGATGATCAGCCGCTGCGGCAAACCGAGCGCGCGCTCGGTGAGCACATAGTCCTGCTGCAGCACCTCCAGCGTGGAGCCCCGCATCATGCGCATGATGGTCGCCAGCGGCGACAACGACATGGCCAGCGCTGGCATCAGCAGGTGCTGGCAAGCGATCCAGAAGGCAGTGAAGTTACCCGCCAGCAGCGAGTCGACGGTCAGAAAGCCGGTGACCCGCAGCGGCAATTCCTCGGTGATCGGAAAGCGCCCGCCCAAAGGCAGCCAGCCCAGGGCCATGGCGAGGCCCAGTTGAAGAAGAAGGCCCAGGAAAAACCGAGGCATCGAGATCGCGCCCAGAGCGAGCACGCGTGACAGGTAGTCGGGCCAGCGGTCACGCTGGACCGCCGCCCACATACCTACGGGAAGTCCGATGGCCACCGCCAGCGTCATGGCCGCGAGCACCAGTTCGAGAGTCGCTGGCAGGTAGGCGCGCAGGTCCTCGATCACCGGCCTACGGGTATAGATCGACACACCAAAGTCGCCCTGCAGCAAGCCTCCGAGGTAACGCAGGTACTGCTCCCACAGCGGTCGGTCAAGACCAAACTCCCGGCCATAAGCGGCGATCTCTGCGGGAGAAGCATTCGGGCCTGCGGCCAGGGCTACCGGATCGCCGGGAAGCAGCCGGGCAATGGCGAACACCAGCACCGTCAGTCCCAGCAACACCGGGATCAGCAGCAGCAGGCGTCGAAGCAGATAGGTCCACATGGGCGAGGGGTGCGTGAAGCGCCGGCCGCTTTCGGGCCAGACCGGCGCGTCTCTGGCGGGCGAGGTCCGTCTTAAGACAGCGAGAGTCCGAAGCACTCGATGGCGTTGGAGGCCACCGGAGCAAACTTGAAACCCTTCACGTTGTCACGCATGGCCAGCTTGCGCTTTTCCAGCACGCCGAAGATGTCGGGCGCATCGGCCACGATCTTCGCCTGCATGTCCCGGTACAGCGCAATCCGCTTGGCGCTGTCGCTCTCGGCGCGGCCACGCTCGATGAGCGAGTCGACCTCGGGGTTGGCATAGACGGCGTTTTGCCAGTTGCCATTGCGGGACGAGTGGTACGCGGCGAAGGCCACGTTGTCCGGGTCGCCGTAGTTGGCGGTCTGGTAGACCGGGAAAAAGTCCGGGAAAGTCTCGGGCTTGGCGCAGGCGGCCACCATGTCAGGCCAGAGCATGGGCTTGATATCGAGCTGGATATTGAGCTGCTTGAGGCTGTCGAGCAGCACCAGGCCAAAGCGGCGCTGTTGTTCCAGTCCGGACACATACACCATGGTCAGTTTGATGCCCCCATTGGGCACCTTGGACTTGGCCAGGTGTTCCTTGGCCTTGGCCATGTCAGTGCGGTAGACAGCCATTTGCGGGTTGTGACCCAGGATGCCGTTGGGCAGCGGGCCCACCATCAAGTCGGCATAGCCGGCGGCGTCGAGGATGCCTTTGTAGTTCACCGCATAGGACACCGCCTTGCGCAGGTCCAGGTCGGCCATGGGGCCGTGGCGGGTGTTCATCTTGATCGAGAAGGTACGGTACTCCGGCTCGATGATGCTCACCACACCCGGCTTGTCCTTCAGAGCGTCCATGTCCTCGCTGGTCAGGTCGACTGCGATATGGGCTTCGCCGCGCTGGATCAGGAGGCGCTGCGAGGCGGTCTCGCGAACGATGCGCCAGATGACGCCGGTGAGGTTGCCACCGCCCTTTTGCCAGCCGTCGACCCGCTCCAACTCGTACAGGTTGCCAGGCTCGGCACGGCGAATCTTGAAGCCACCAGAGGCCGCCGTCTGCGTGCGCAGGTAGGTCTGCCCATCGTCACTGCCCAGATTGGCTTCGACATCGGCCTTGGAGACCACCCAGATCCAGGGCAATACGTGCAGGAAGGCCGCGAAAGGCTTGAGCAGGTTGAAGCGCACCGTGCCGGCGTCGACCGCACTCACGCTGTCGGGCCCGACCACACCCTGAATCATCCAGGCGTTGCCTTTGTTCAAGCGCAGCGCGCGCTTGAAGGAATAGACCACATCGTCAGCGGTCAGCGGCTTGCCATTGTGAAAGCGGGCTGCCGGATTGAGCTTGAAGACATAGGTCCGGCCATCAGGGGAAACGGTCCAGGACTGGGCCAGTTCAGGAACCGGCTTGGGCGGGTTGCTCTCGACACGCACCAAGGCATCGTAGACATTGCGCATCATGAAGCTGGCCGAGTAGCCGGTTGCGATGTGCGGATCGAAGTTCGGAATGTCCTGGGTGGCGGCAATCACCAGGACGCGACGACCGCCCTGCTGTGCGAACGCTTCCAGGGGCAGGACCAGGCTGGCCAGGCCGGCGCCAGAAGCGCCCAGCCACTGGCGGCGGCTCAATTCGGGTTGGTCGGAGTGATGCATGGTGATCTCCTTGTTGACGGGGTTGGAAAGGACGGGGTGAGGGGGGGACTAGGACGGGGACAGGGAAGAACTGGTGAGGGCATCGGCGGAGCGATCCGCGCGGCTGGCGGCAGACGAGGACTGACCGTAATCACGACTGGCCGCCTCCGCCGAAATGAGGCCCAGGCGCAGGTCGCGGGCCAGGGCATCGGATGTTCGCTCACGCGGAGCGCCGTAACCGGAGCCACCGGCGAGCACCAGCTCGACCCACTGGTCGGCGCGATGAAGCTCGACCAGTTGGCCGCTGCCGCAATTGAGTACCTCGCGGCCCTGGGGGTCGGTCACGCGGCCCAGCGCCTCGCCACCCGGCTGGCCGCCGTAGAGGCCGTCGACCGGGTTGTTCACGCCCTCGGGGTAGACCGAGATCAGGGTAGACAGGCCATCATCATCCCGCTTTCGCAGGCGCACGCGCTGGCCGAGGCCGCCACGGTGTCGACCCGCGCCGCCAGAGTCGGTGACGTAGGTCTTCTCGATCACCACCACCGGCGCGCGGCTTTCAATCAGCTCAATCGAGGTGTTAGCAGCGGAGGTGGGCCACAGCAAGGTGGAGTGGCCGTCGCCACGTGCAGAGCCACCTTGGCCGCCGCCGCAGAACAGCATGTCGGAGTAAAAGCGACCCTGGGCATCCTGACCATAAATATTGGCCGCCACCGCCAGACCGGTGAAGGACTGCACCTGATGCGGTGCGGCCTGAGACAAAGCGCGGAAGATATTGGGAGCGATGTACCAGCCGGTTCGGGTGCGAAGGTTGACCGACGCCGGATAGTTGCAGTTGAGGACCGAGCCCTCGGGCGCCTTGACGGTAAAGGGCCGGTAGCAACCCGCGTTGCCGCGCACAGACGGCGTGAGCATGCACTTGAGCGGGTAGGTCGCGTGCGCGGCGGTGTAGTTCAGCGTCGAGTTGAGTCCGCCTTGAGCCAGCTGCGGCGGGGCACCGTCGAAGTCGACCTCGATCGAGTCGCCAGTGATGGTGAGCTTGACCGGGTAAGCCAGAACCTCACCCAATGGGTTGTTGGTGATGGTACTGCGGTACTCGCCATCCGGCAGGGCGCGGATCGCGTCGCGCATCGCTTTTTCCGAGAGGCTCTGCACCACTTCGGCCAGCGCGCCGAGGTCTCGCATGCCGTAGTCGTCCATGAAGGACAGCACCCTCTCGGCGCCCATGGCGTTGGCGGTGACAAAGGATTGCAGGTCGCCCAGCACCTGGTCGCCGTTGCGCACGTTCTGATGGATCAGACGATGAAGCGTCTCATTCGGGCGTCCGGCCTCGAACAACTTCATCGGCGGAATCTGCAAGCCCTCTTCATAGATCTCGCGGGCCTTGAGCGAATCCTTGGTGCCACCGATGTCGGACACATGACCCACCGTGCCCACCAGGCCAACCAGCCGGCCTTCGCTGAACACGGGCGTGACGACCGCGATGTCGAACAGGTGGCCGGCGCACAGCCAGGGGTCATTGGTGATCAGCACGTCGCCGGGCTTGAGCGTGTCGGCCGGGTAAGCCGCCAGCAGGGCCTTGACCGCCCTTGGCAGGGTCAGGTTGAACACCGGCATCGCGCGCGGAGAATGCGCCAAGGTCTCGCCCTCGCGATCGAGCAGCTCGCAGGCGAAGTCCTGAGCCTCCGAAATCACCAGCGAAAAGGCGGTGCGGCATACGGTCAGCCACATCTCGTCGACCACGTTGACCAGACGGCTCCACATGATCTCCAGGCCGATCGGGTCCGCCTGAATGCGGGCCACCGCCTCGGCGCGTGACATGCCCTCATGCACCACCGCCTCCATCGCCCGGGTCGCGGCCACGGTGATGCGCAGGTTTAAGTTGGCGTCGACCTCGGCCCGGTCGCCAGGGCCAATGACGGTGGTGGATTCGCGCTCTTCGATGATGGCCGGACCCTCGACCCGATCACCGGGCTGCAGGGCGTACCGGTCAATCACCTGGGTGGACATCGTGCCTTGCTCGAACACTGCGCTGCGGTGGCCTTTGACGCGAGGCGTATCGCTGGCGCCGCCAGCTGCGCCCTGCAAGCTCAGTTGCGGCGTCGGCCCGGCGCAGCGCACCCGGAAGTTCACCGCTTCGATGCGCGCACCCTCGAGCACCGCGGTGTAGCGAGCGGCGTAGGTTGTCTCGAAAGCCCGCCGTATCCCTTCGAGGCTCTCCGGTCCGATCGGGCCATCTGGCAAAGGCACTGCGATGTCGTGCATTTGGCCCACCAGACGCATGTCGGCCTGCCGTTCGACCACGATACCTGCCGCGTCAACACCCGCCGCCACCAGGCGCTCGCGCCCTTGCATCTCAAGGGCTTGCAGGACCTCATTGACAACAGCCGGATTGAAGCCAGGCTCGAAGGCCACTCGCAGCGAGCGAACGCCGTCGAAGGACAGGGGTGCGGCCAGAAAGCCCAGGGCCGAGGCGGCGCCGGAAGCCGGCGGAATGATGACCTCCCGCACGCCCATGGCGCGGGCCACATCGACGGCGTGCGCGGGCCCGGCACCACCGAAGCCCACCATGGCGTAGGCGCGCGGATCCTTGCCCTTTTCGATCAGGTGCACACGGGCCGCAGCGGCCATGCTCTCGACCACCACCTTGTGAATGCCCAGCGCCGCCTGCGGCACGCTCAGGCCCAGAGGCTTGGCAACGCGCTCGACCGCGCGCTCGGCGGCAGCCAGGTCCAGCTTCATGCGCCCGCCCAGAAAGAAGCCGGGGTCGTAATAACCCAGCACCAGGTTGGCATCGGTGACCGTGGGCTCGGCGCCACCGAGGCCGTAGCAGGCTGGCCCGGGGTCGGACCCGGCCGAATGAGGCCCGACCTTGAGCAAGCCCACCTCGTCGATGGCGGCGATGGAGCCGCCACCGGCACCGATCTCGATCATTTCGATCACCGCCGACTTGATTGGCAGGCCCGAGCCGCGGGTGAACCGGCTGACCCGGGCCGCCTCCATCAGCGGCGCGATCTCGGCGCGCCCGTCTTCAATCAGACAGGCCTTGGCGGTGGTACCGCCCATGTCGAACGAGATCACGTCCTGCTTGCCGGCCAGCGTGCCGAAAAGTGCAGTGGCCAGACCGCCGCCAGCGGGGCCGCTTTCGAGCAGGCGAATCGGGAACAGGCTGGCCGTCTCCACCGACACCAGCCCCCCCGCAGAGTGCATCATGCGCAGATCACCGGCAAAGCCCAGGTCGGCCAGCGACTGCTGGAGTCGTCCCAGGTAACCCGCCATCAGCGGCTGCACATAGGCGTTGGCACAGGTCGTCACGGTGCGGGCGTATTCCCCCATCTCCGCCACCACATCGCTCGAGAGCGAGACTGACACGCCGGGGTGATGGGCGCGGATCCAGTCACCCACCGCCTTTTCATGCGACGGGTTGGCGTAGCTGTGAAGCAGCGACACCGCGATCGCGCGGCAGCCCGCCGCGACCAGGCCCTCGACCGCCTCGCGCACGCTGCCCATGTCCACCGCTGTGACCACCCGGCCCAGGGCGTCCATGCGCTCGTCCACCTCGCGCCGAAGGTCACGCTCGACCATCGGGGCGGGAAATCGAACGAACAGGTCGTAGATGTCGTAGCGCTGCTCGGCGCCCATTTCGAGGATGTCGCGGAAGCCCCGAGTGGTGAGCAGCCCCAGTGATGCGCCCTTGCGCTCGATGACTGCGTTGGTCACCAAGGTGGTGCCGTGGATGATCTCGTGCACATCGGCCAGGGTGATGCCCCGCATCGCGACCAGCTCCTGCAGTCCCTGCAACGCAGCGAGTGACGGGTCGCGAGGGGTGGTCAGGCGCTTGTGCAACGTGACCCGGCCTTCCTCGTTGTCATAAAGGATGAAATCGGTGAACGTGCCGCCAATGTCGAAGCCGATGCGCCAGCGTCGGGTGGGCACGGGGCTGGATTTCATGAATGACTCCTGGTGAGATTCCTGCGCTCTTGCAGGAGCAGTTCGATGGCCTGCTTGCGTTCGGCCGGGCCCATCGCCTCGATGGGGTAGGTCAGACACAGGCAGAGGCGCTCGCCGGTTTGGGGGTCTGCTACCGCCACTGCAAGCGCACCGCCACCGGGCGAGGCTTCGTGCTGCGATTGGGCAAAACCCTGCTCCCGAATCTGCTGCAGGCGGGCGATCAGATCGTCAAAGTCGCGCGGAGACTGTGCGGCGGCGAGCGAGACACGGCCACCGAGTAATTGGCGAACCTCGGCGTCGCTCATGGTGGCGAGCATGGCCCGGCCGGTCGCACAGGCGTCGACAGGCAAGCGCGCCCCCAGCGGCACACCGACCTGCTGGGCGTTGCCGCCGACGTGATGGGCCAGGCCCACCATGTGGGTGCCCACCAGCACCGAGACATAACCGGAGTGCCCCATCTGCTCGCTGACCCGCCGCGCCGCCGCGCTGGCGCGGGCATGGAAGGTTTGGGTCTGGGTGGCCATCTGACCCAAGTCCTGCAGCCATTCCCCGAGCCGGTAGCCGCGGCCGCGGCCAGCCGCGTCGAGCATGCCGGCCTCATGCATCGCGCGCAGAAGGCGCGACACATTGCTCTTGGGCAGGCCGAGCCAAGTCGCCACCTCGGTCACGGTGAGCTCGGGCCGGCTGGGCGTGAAGCAGCGCAGGACATGCACCGAGTTCTTCAGCGTCGACATGTCCGGGATCGAGGCACTTTGTGCCGAAATATGGAACTGTTGTTCCCCATTCAGGCATCATAGGCCGGCTGAGTAGCACTGCGCAAGCGGGTCTGGGCCGGAGGAATCCCCTAGGAAAGAAGGCTACAAGCCTGATACCCATCACGCGGCTGGGTCAGTCCACTCGCCTGGCTGGGAGGCCTCAAGCACCGAAACCCAGTCCTTCGCCGGTGTCTTCCGTCTCTCGATTCGTTACCACGCGCGCGGCAGTCGATGCGGCTGAGGCGAGGGCAGTGGGGGGGAGGGCCTGGGACTCCGTGGCCATAGCGCTGGCCGGGACCCCGGTTTCCGAGATCACGCTTTCCTGGATCACACTGGCCGGCCGCTGTGCCATCGTCCACACTCCCTGGCGGCCGCCACCTTGGGCCAGAGAGCGTCCCAGCGTGTCCCGCCTGGCGGACTCCCAGGCATCCTTGACCGCGCGGGCGAATGACAACTCACGTTGTTTGGGAAGGGTCTGAAGCACCAGAAGGTTCGCCTGTTTGGGCTGCAGGCCCGCACGCTTCAAGTCCTCAGCGGTGATCGGGACCTGCTCCAGAGCGTGCAGCATGGACCCGATCTGCCAGTCAGGGTTGTCGTTATTCAGCTTGTTAGCCGACACTGCGTCGATCAAGCGGTGGTTGTAGAAATGCATCGAGGCTGCTGCGACATGCCGCAGGACATAGGGCATGGGGCTCTGCCCGTGCAGGAATTGGGGCCCGATGTGGACCATGCGGGTGAATGGGTTGTAGCGGGCTTGCCGGCGTTTCAGGCTGTCCATGCGAAGCTCAAAGGACGGGAGACCCTGTTCCGCACTTCCGCGGCCCCGCGAAGCTTGAATGAAGATGGCGCTGACGTCAGCAACAACGCTCTGGAAACTCTGGGTGGCTGGCTTTCGGGCCCGCGCCTGCGCCTGCACCGCGCCGAGCACCCGCGCCTGCAGCTGCTGCTCCTGGGCCGTGTAGCACTCACCAACCGCCAGGGCTCGCGCCAGCTCCGCATGGAACCGGTAACGGAGCGCCCAGGCAGCACCGCGTGGATCCATGCTCTGCAAACTATCCGCCGAACATAGAAGCAGTGAGGCCCGCACCGACAGGGGCCAACACAGAAGTTCGTCCCGGAATGGGTTGGACAGAGGTTGCCCCGAGGCGCGGGTGACGCGCTCGTGCAGTCCCAGAAGTGCAGGAAGCCAATCGCTGTGCCAGCGAACCCGAAATGCCGCTTGTTCTCTCGCTTGTTCTCTCGCTTGTGTGTTCGCTTGCGCCGAGGCTTGCCGAGCCGACATATCGGGCACGTCCCTGCAGAGAGCTTCGGCAGCGAGCCCCTTTCTCCAATCAGACAGGTCCGCGAGCCGGGTCGGCTGCTCGGGCGAGGAGAGGCCAATCAGGCGCCCCTTCGTATCGGCGAGTCGGGCGCGTTCCGATTCGCTCCCTTGATTGCTCCGCTGGTGCGCAGGTCGACCGCCCGCCGACGGCCCTGCACTCGGGGAGCCATCCATGGGGATCGAACTGAGCTGATTTGCCAACGGGGGTGGCTCTGTGGAGGCCAGAGTCGACGGTGCTCCACGAGTCGGAAGGGCCGTTGCAAGGAGCGTCGGATGAATCTCCGCAGGGGGCGGTGGCGCAGTGCCAGTCGCGGCGCCAGAGAATTCAGAGGCCAGGCTTCTGTTGACGCTGCTGAGAGGGCCTGGCGCACCAGCCGCCGAGCGCGGCTCGGAGGTAGACACCGTTCCAGAGTTCGACAAGCGTCGGCTCGCCTTGCGGTCATCCCCGGAGACAATGCGCGATCCCTCAGCGTCTGGAGCCCGATGGGGCTTACGGTCAACGCGGGTCGGCGGCGATGCGTCTGAAGACGCTACCGCGGCCGCGTCTGGTGGCGGAGCCTGCGAGCGCCGGCGTTGGGTGATCGCGCCGCTCGCAGTCTCCAGCTCGAGGCGCCACGCGGCCTCGTCCTTGGGCGGATCAGCCCGCCTGGAGGCATCCAGGCAGGCATGGACGATCCTCTGGTTTGAGCTGATCAGGCAGCTGTTGATCCGGTCGTAGAGCGCTTGGGTGTCGCTGCAATTCCAGGTTGCGGGGGTGAAAGCCAGCGTGGACAACTCAGCCGCTTGGCAAGCGTTCATGCCGCCCGCGATCAGGTCTTGCTGGAGCTTCACAAGTGCCGTGAGCAGCCGCAATTGGTGCACTCGAACCGCGCCCGCATCGGTGAGGTTGTTGAACGGGGTGGCGGCCTGATCCTGGCTCGTCCCGGGGGGCAACGCCCTAGCGAAACGATCGGCGATACGGGTCTTCGCAGCGGAGGCTTGCTTGCGTCGCAAGAAGGCCGGCGATAGGGGGGAGCGGGGGGGCGTGCCGGCGGCACTCACGCCCTTGCCATCGAGCAGCACCACATTGTTTGCATCCGAGTACTGCACCGCGTCGCGCAATTCGATGAGACTTTTTGTATCGGCGGCGACATTCCGGGGGGGCGATTGCGCCGCGCCTGAAGGTGAGCGCGGGGACAGTGAGCGGAGCAGTGACGAGAGCATGGGCGGTAACGATCGGCTGTGAGGAGGGGTGGGGTGGCCGCCATGCGGCCGGAGATGCCTAGGGGACCGTGGACAGGCGGACAGATAGACCGATGGATACCGAGGCACGCGGTCTGTCACCGCCCGGGCTCAGCGGGTTCTCTCTGGCTGCGCACATCGCCAGTTGCACGCCAGCGTCCCTTGCGCAACCGCAAATGGCCGCACCAAGCAGGACGAGGTCGCACGGGACCCTAGGACGGAGCGCTGGGCCGTGCCGAGAGGACCGTCGTCTGCACCCACAACCATTGCCCCGCAGTCCATTCCTACGCCAGCATGGCACCCGCCCCCACAAGGCCGCCCTCAGGGCCTGGCGCAAATTGCCCCTCTCCCCTTCCTCACTCTGACCTTCTTCTTGGAGATGACCATGACTCGCCAGCCCGGATTCCTCACTCCCACGCGCAGTTCGGCCGACCCCTTCGCCGCGCTCCACCAGCAGATGAACCACCTATTCGACGACTTCATGGGCAGCACCGCGGCGCCAGCGCTTTCATCCGCCATGGCCTTGCCGCGAATGGATGTGCGTGAGAGCCCGCAGGAGATCTGCATCAGCACCGATTTGCCGGGCGTCAACCCGGCCGATGTCGAGGTGCTACTCGACGGCAACATGCTCACGCTGCGGGGGGAGAAACGCCAGGAGCACGAGACCCATCAACCCCAGGACTACCACCTGATGGAGCGCAGCTGGGGTAGGTTTCAGCGCTCGCTTCAGCTACCCTTTGCGCCCGAGTCACAGGAGATCAACGCAGACTTCGCGCATGGAGTGCTGACCATTCGCATCCCCAAGCACGCGCTGCAAGAGCGCAGCCACCGGATTGCTGTGCACAGCCATGAGTTGCCCTCACAGAGTACGGCGGTGAGCCCGGGCGGTGGGTCAGCAGGCAGGCAAATCGGCACGCAGATGGGCGAAAAAGCAGGTGGGCATGCATCGGCTGAAGGCCATGCAGCGGAGGGCGGGAAAAAAGGGGGCTCCAGCCGCCATTGAGCGCACGCATCTTTCTTGGTCTGGGCCGGGGAAGATCGCGGAGAAGAACGCCAGCGCAAGACGCTACATCATGCCGGCTTGATACCGGCGCGATGTCGATATGAGAGCCGACAAAAGCGGCACTGAATGCGCCGTTCAACGCACCATTAAAAACGCCCACGTATGTGGGCGTTTTCATGGCGTCGGACCTTGCGGTCCTCGGCTTGGGTTTGGTTGCGCGGGCAAGATTTGAACTTGCGACCTTTGGGTTATGAGCCCAACGAGCTACCAGGCTGCTCCACCGCGCGTCAGAACCAATAAGTATAGCGGGGAAACCCCTCGATCACTCGCTCGCAGCGGCTTGATCGGCAGAAATTTCCGGGCGGTCGACGAGCTCAACAAGCGCCATCGGCGCGTTGTCGCCCACGCGGAAGCCCATCTTCAAAATGCGGGTGTAGCCGCCCGGGCGCACCTTGAAGCGCGGGCCGAGATCATTGAACAGCTTGGTGACGATGTCACGGTCACGCAGGCGATTGAAGGCCAGGCGGCGATTGGCCACCGAGTCTTCCTTGGCCAGGGTAATCATGGGCTCGACCACGCGGCGCAGTTCCTTGGCCTTGGGGACGGTGGTTTTGATGGCTTCGTGCGTAAGCAGCGAAATCATCATGTTGCGAAGCATCGCCTGGCGGTGCTCGCTGGTGCGATTGAGTTTACGAAGGCCGTGGCCGTGACGCATGGTGTGTTCCTTTCTTTATCTAAAAGGCAGCCGGATCAGGTACTGCCAGTTCACCAATGTGCAAATTGAAAATCAGCGCTTGTCCAGGCCTGCGGGCGGCCAGCTTTCCAGCTTCATGCCCAGAGTCAGGCCACGGGAGGCGAGAACTTCCTTGATTTCGTTGAGCGACTTGCGGCCCAGATTGGGCGTCTTGAGCAGCTCGTTTTCGGTGCGCTGGATCAGATCGCCGATGTAGTAGATGTTCTCGGCCTTGAGGCAGTTGGCCGAGCGCACGGTGAGCTCGAGCTCGTCGACCGGACGCAACAGGATCGGATCGAACTGCTGTGAGCTGCGCTGCACCGGCTGGTCGAAGGCGGCGAGTTCGCTGCCCTCGAGCTGTGCGAAGACCGCCAGTTGTTCGACCAGGATCTTGGCCGAAGCGCGCACTGCATCCTCAGCGGTGATGGCACCGTTGGTCTCGATCTCGACGACGAGCTTGTCCAGGTCGGTACGCTGTTCGACGCGGGCGCTCTCGACGGTGTAGCTCACGCGCTTGACAGGCGAGAACGAGGCGTCGAGCACGATGCGGCCAATGGACTTGGTGGGCTCATCGGCAAAGCGGCGCAGGGTACCAGGCACATAGCCGCGGCCCTTTTCAACCTTGATCTGCATGTCGAGCTTGCCACCTTGCGACAGGTGTGCAATGACGTGGTCCGGGTTGATGATCTCGACGTCGTGCGGGGTCTGGATGTCGGCCGCAGTGACCGGGCCTTCGCCCTCTTTGCGCAGCGACAGGGTGACCTCGTCACGGTTGTGGAGCTTGAACACCACGCCCTTGAGGTTCAGCAGGATGGAAACAACGTCTTCCTGGACACCGTCGATGGAGGAGTACTCGTGGAGGACACCAGCGATGGTGACCTCCGTGGCTGCGTAGCCGACCATCGAGGACAGCAGCACGCGACGCAAAGCGTTGCC